>NZ_JBYOJR010000047.1:0-44854 GCF_057798915.1 Cupriavidus sp. 22TCCZM01-5 | reverse complement strand
CGCTACGCGCAGAGCCCTAGTCTGGGCACCCAGGCCGCAGGCAAACCGCGCCGCAGCGAAGCGGAGAAACCGAACCGTTGGCACTGGCGACGATGATGCCCGTCGCAAACCGACTAGGACGCGCGCGCAGCGCAGCCGTAGGCGTCCCACCGCTGACGCTATTGGAACGCTGTACCCGAGCCCTACATGGGGATCGTACAAGAGCCGGTTATCGCAGGCACTGGTTCTGAATCACTATGCGTAGCAGGGTCGAACGGGCAACCAAGCCTCGCGAGACCAAAGCCGCTTGAAAACAAGGAGCGCATCGTTGATGGCCAGCCGCCAGGCGACGCGCTTCTGCCACTGTCCGTCGCCACGGCAAGGACGCCAAGGCCGCACTCCTGCCGGACCTGACGCGATCGATCGATAAGGCCATTTTCGCAATCGATTAACACAGATATAAGCGACATTCAGGAGGGGAACGCCTTTGACGAATTGACAGGCAATACCTAAGCTCGTTTGAGCCTGCCGCCGAAGCCGGAGGCAGGTGCGGAAATCGCGCAACGCGCGGCCGCCGAACGGCAAGTGCCTGCGTCGGAGGACAACATGGCGGACACCCACGTACTGCTTGCTGGCAGCCGCAGGCCGCTGCCGCACAACGCCATCCGGGTCCGCGACGTGGATCCGCTCGCGATCGTCGACGTCACCGTCACGCTCAAGGGACCTCAGCTTCCCGCGCCGGGGCAGATGCCCGACAAGGCATTGTCGCGGCAAGAGATCGCACAGCGCTTCGGCGTGCCGGCGGAACAGGTCCACAAAGTCGAGGACGTGCTGCGCGCCTATGGGCTCCAGGTCGTGGAGGTAAAGCAAGGTGGCCGCAGCATACGGGTACGCGGGCCGGCGGCGGCGATGATCGCCGCTTTCCGCCCCGAACTCGGCATCTACCAGGTCCCCGGACAGGGCCAGATCCGCGCGCGCCAGGGCATGCTGATGGTTCCGGCCGAGATCGCCGACGTCGTGGAAGGCGTGTTCGGGCTGGACCAGCGCCGGGTGGCGAAGCGTCACGCGCAGGCGGCAGCGCTGGTGCGCGCCGCCGCCCCACTGACGCCGGCCGACCTCGTGAAGCAATACCGCTTTCCCGCCGGCGATGGGGCCGGCAAGACGGTCGCCATCGCCGAGTTCGGCCAGAACCTCGGCAACGGGCAGGTGCTGCCGCCCGCCTACCTGCCCTCGGACGTCGCCGCGTTCTGCAAGCGCCAGGGCCTGCCGCAGCCCGTGGTGAGGATCGAAAGCGTGGGCCTGTCGCCGCTCAGCGAACAGCAGTTCAAGGCCGAGATCCAGGAACTCCCCAAGGACCTGCAGGATCTGCTCTTCATGCAGACAGCGGAGACGATGATGGATATCGAGATCGTCGCCGGGCTCTGTCCGAAGGCGGATATCGGCGTGTATTTCGCGACGTGGGGCGAGAGCGGCTGGATCAACCTGCTCGACGAAGTGACGTCGGGAAGCGGGCCGTTGCCGGTGGCGCTGTCCATCAGCTACGGGCTCGCCGAAGAGGCGCCGGACTGGAGCCATGGCGCGATGGCATCCATCAACCAGCGGCTCCAGATCGCGGCGATGCAGGGCATGACCGTGTGCGTATCGTCGGGCGACGACGGCAGCGGCTGCAACCAGCCGGGCAAGCGCTGCCATGTCGCGTTCCCGACCTCGAGTCCCTACGTACTGAGCGTCGGCGGCACCATGCTGGTGGCGCATGCGGACGGGAAGACCCAGGAAGTAGCGTGGTGGGAAGCGCCGGGCGAGCGCACGCAACAGGGCGGCGGCTCCACCGGCGGTGGCGTGAGCGTCCTGAACGCCAGGCCGCCGTGGCAAACCGTCTCGGTTGGGTCGCTGAATCCCGGCGCGCCGGACGGACGCGTGGTGCCCGATGTGGCAGCGCTGGCCGGGCCGCCGCTCTATGACCTGCTGCTCGACGGCCAGCCGTTGCCCGATGGCGGCACCAGCGCGGCCGCGCCGTTGTGGGCCGCGCTGGTGGCGCGCATCGACGCGGCGTTGCCGGCCGGCAAGCGCCAGCGTTTCCTTGCGCCGCTGCTCTACAAGGGCAACGTGGGACGCGCGGGCTTCAGCGACATCGTCTCGGGCCAGAACACCTCTCGTCCCAGCCCCGGCAAGGGCTATACGGCCACGTCGGGCTTCGACGCCGTCACCGGCTGGGGCGTGCCCAACGGCCAGGGCCTGCTCGAAGCCCTGGCCGCCGTCTGAGGCCGGTGGGATTGCCAAGCCGAACACCGCGAACACGGAGGCCAATGCCATGAGTCCGACGACAAGAAAGGAAGTCCCGCCCGATCAACCGCTCGTCGACACTACGCCATACGGGTATGGCCCTGACGATTCGGTCACCGACGTCACGGAGACAGCGGCCATCACGCAGCACACCCTGAAGCTCAATGGCAAGACGCTCGCCTACACGGCACGCGCCGGCCATCTGGTGACGACGGACCCAAGCAGCGCGATGCCGGCCGCCAAGCTGTTCTATGTCGCCTTCACGCTCAATGGCGCGACCGCGTCCGCGCGTCCGGTGACGTTCTTCTACAACGGCGGCCCGGGATCGTCCTCGGTCTTCCTGCTGCTCGGCTCCTTCGGACCGCGCCGGATCCGGACCAGCATGCCCGGCTTCACCCCGCCGGCGCCGTACGGCCTGGAAGATAACGAGGACTGCCTGCTCGACCACACCGACCTCGTCTTCATCAACCCCGTCGGCACCGGGTATTCCGCGGCGGTCGCGCCGGGCACCAACAAGGACTTCTGGGGCGTGGACGAGGACGCTGGCTGCATCAGGCAGTTCATCAAGCGCTATCTGACGGTGTTCAACCGCTGGAACTCGCCGAAGTACCTGTTTGGGGAGTCCTATGGCACGCCGCGCACCTGCGTGCTGACATGGCTGCTGCATGAGGATGGCGTGGACCTGAACGGCATCGTGCTGCAATCGTCGATCCTCGACTATTCGCAGGCGGGCAATCCCGTCGGGCTGCTTCCGACGCTCGCCGCCGACGCGTGGTACCACAAGAAGGTCACGCTGTCGCCGGTGCCCGCGACGCTGACGGCGTTCATGGACGACGTGGAAGCGTTCGCCGTCGATGCCTACGTCGACGCGCTAGCCGGTTTTCCGAAGTCCGACCCGAAGGCGCTGAAGTACCTGAGCGCCATCCTCGGCATTCCGCCGGAGGTCCTGCGTTACTGGAAACTGGACCCGTCGACGGCAAACGGCTCGGTGTTCCTGACCAGCCTGCTGCTGGATGAGGGCCTGGCCGTGGGCGCATACGACGGGCGCGTGACGGCGCAGGACACGGGCATCGCCGAATACATCGCCCCGAATTCCGGCGGCAACGATCCCACCATGACCGCCGTCGGCGGCGTCTACACGGCGATGTGGAATGTGTATCTCAACGAGGCGCTGCAGTTCACGTCGACCTCGCCGTTCATGGACCTGAACGACCAGGCCTTCCTCAACTGGAACTTCGGCCACGTCGACCCCACCGGCGCGCAACGCGGCGGCGTCGAAGACCTCTACACGGCCGGCGATCTGGCCGCGGCGATGGCGCTGAACCCCTACCTGAGGGTGTTCTCGGCGAACGGTTACTACGACGCCGTGACGCCGTTCTTCCAGACGATCCTCAATTTCCAGAACATGCCGGCCGCGCATGCGGGCGTCGCGACGACGCTGACCGTCAGGAATTATCCTTCGGGCCACATGATTTACCTCGACAATGACTCGCGCACGGCGATGAAGGCCGACCTGTCTGACTTTTATGCGGGCTTGCAGCGGCATGTGGAGGCGATCCAGGCCGCGCTGCCGGCGCCTGAGCAGCAGGCGGTCTATGCGGCGCGGTATCGGCGGCGGTTGAGCCGGACGCCGTACTGAGCGCTTGCGGGTCCGCGTGGGGGTCTGGGCCGCGAGCAATCAGGCCCGCCGCATGAGGCTGAAGCTCTACGCGCTCGGCTCCCGGTCCGACAGGCCGGCCCGGAACAATGCGAGCGGGGTGACGTCTTCGGACTCCTTGATAGCGGGAGGAGTATCAGGCATTTGTTGCAGCGCGGCTTGCCTCATCGGGCTCCATCCTGGTGCCCGAACTGCGCTATGGCGAACTTGTCGTCAATCTCCCCCAAATCCTGGGCGGAAAGACAACCCATGGCAATGTTGGGTCCACGTGCGTGAAGTCCAGACAGCCCTCAAAAGTGCCGATACCCGGGTGCTCCTGAAGCACGGAAAGCGCGACGCTGACTTGTGCAGCTCTGTTGCCGCAACTGCCGATGCCATGGTGCGAATCGGCTGGCCATATCACACGCCCTCCGGTAACGCTGCCACTCTGCAGGGTACCGTCAGCCTGCCACCATTGCCACTCGCCGCCGAGGACAGTCGCTTCAACAGTGGCGTCCTGACTCGACCGCACCGGCCCAGAGCGGTCAAGGCTGACAATCCAGAAACCACCCTGGCCGGCGCCCACCCCCTGGCACGAATCAACGAGGCTGGTGTCCGTTCCTGAGAACGTCACCGTGCCGCCATCGTTAACGTCAGTCGTGACATCGACGCCAGAAACGCAGGCCTGGTGATGGAATTCCGTGTGGGCACAGGCAGCAAACCCCAGAACGAGCATCGTCGACGCCACCGGGCGGACCAGAGCGGTCAAATCGGGTTTCATAGCGCACCCCCCAACACGTCTATAGCTTAGGCGATATCGGCCAGCAGATCGCCGGTGTCTTTGTGGATGGGGAGGGGATTGGGAAGGCGTGGAGGCGGGGCTTGGCGCGCCTGCCAAGCTACGCCACCCCCAATCAGCGAACCAGGGCGGGCCTCGGCCCGCCCTTCTCTTGCCGCGCCTGATGCCGGTTTAGCCGTGCGCGCCGTCAGTGAACGGATCGCGCCGATCCGTGACGCTCCGCGCACCTTCCGAGTAGACGTCAAATTTGCCTGCCTTGGCCCCATCGGTGTAGGGATCGCGCGGCGCGTTGATATGCGTCTTGCCGTCGGTGGAATCGACAGGCAGGTTGCTTGCATGGGCCAGGGCCGCGAACGAAGTCAATGCGGCGAGAACAACAGTGGATAGGATTTTCACGACAGTCTCCTAATGAAACAGGGGTGGCTTCCATTCGCGTTGCCGTCAGGGCTGGCTACGCTCGGTATGTGCATGTCGGGCCCGCTTCCTGGAGGCCGTTGCCCCATGCCTTCGGGTTCGTCATGCACTTGTCCAACTGCGCCGGCATTCTCTTTATTCCCTGTTCAGTTGCCCAGTTCGGTCCGAATGGCCTGCGCGAACGCGTTCACATGAACCGGTTCCGCGTCGCTGATGGCCCAGAAGTCCATGCCTTTCTGGTGCCAATGGACAATCGAGTAGCCGTCTGATGAATCGGCCACCTGGGTTGAGACGCCGCTCGCCGCCGGAAAGACATAGAGATCGATCGGGTGCTGCTGGTAGCGGTAGATCAGGACCGCTACCCTGCGATGGTCCACGTAGTCGACGCGGCCGCCAGTCAGGGGGAAGTCCCCCGTCGGCAACTGGATCACCGGCGGCGCGTAGTCGAGCCGCCCGTTGAACCAGGGCTTCACTGTGTGCTGATCGGTTGACAACACGTCCATCGAGTGTTGCGACAACAGCGCGCGGACGTGGCTGGTCACGAGTTCCTGACCCATCCCGCCGGTTCGTTGCGGCGGCACCAGCGAGAGCATGGCAAACACCACGGCGGAAACGGCGGCCCCGGCAAGACCGCCACCTGCCAGCGCCAAGGCGGGATTCATCAAGCTCACCCGCCATGCCAGCCACGACAAGCGGCGCGATTTGCGTGGCAGGCTGGCCTCCACGCGTGCGCGCAGGTACGGTGGTGCACGGTAGTGAAGCGAGCCATCGCGCAACAGATCGGTCAGCGAAGTCATCGCCTTGTCATCGTCCATGATTGGCTCCCATCGAACGGCCCGGCACGGGCACAGGGGCAAGTGGAATGCGGCCGCCCGGGCCTTGCATCTGCGCGGCGCGAACTGCAGTGCAGAGAAGGTGGCGGCCGCGCGCCAGCCGCGACATCACGGTGCCGATCGGAATGCCTGCGACGCTGGCGATATCGCGATAGCTCATGTCTTCCAGTTCGCGCAGCACAAGCACCTCGCGATATTCGACCGGGAGTTGTTCGAGCGCGCGGTGTACCAGTTGCGCATCGTCACGGCGTACCGCCAGCGTTTCGGGATCGCTGCCGATATCGTCCTCCCATCCGGGTAGCCGCTCGTCGCCATGGAGGACTTCGTCAAAGGGGGTGCCGTCGGCGGCGTCGCACCGCCGACGCCATTCGCTGAACCACGTGTTCCTGACGATGGCAAGCAGCCAGGCACGCGCATTGCCGCCGCGAAAGGTGCTGAAGAAGCGAAACGCGCGCAAGTAGGCTTCCTGCACGATATCGTCCGCGTCGTTTGCGCTGCCGCTCAGCCAGCGTGCCAGGTTGTAGGCAGCGTCGAGATGCGGCAGCGTTACCTCCGCGAAATGGCTGGACTCGTCAGTAGCGTTCACGGTGCCCTCCTCTGTCTTGCACCTGTCCTACCGTCGGCCGCCACGATTTATTCCGGACTACGATTCGTTCAGGAAGTCCGGAAAGACCTGCGTGAGCACCAACAGGCCGTCGGGATTGAAGTAGAAGTGCATGGTCGAGTACTGCACACTGTCCTGCGCAAAGCGATAGCTCCAGACCTTCCGCCGCATCAGCGGGAAATAGGAGGTTTCCGCGGGCTTCCCGAAGTGGACCAGCACGTCCTGCATGGTCCACTCGCCGATCCTGGCCATGCCGAACTCTTCAGCGGTCAGCACCTGCCTGACACTGACGACGCGCCCATCCGGCCCGATCTGGGCTGCCCATTTGGCTTCGCCCGGCGCGGGATAGAGCCAGCGGCGGGAACCATCCGGAAGCCGATAGACCTCGCGCGGCGCGCCAAGCGTGGCTTGCAACTCCGCCTCGCTGGCACCCGGCGCCACGGATTGCCACGCGGGACTTGCACAGGCGAACAGTAGGGCCGATGCAGCCAGCGCCGGCAGCACCCTCGCATGCCGGACGCGGTGCACCAGGCCGCGTCCGTCTGGGAATGTTGAAATCATGGTTGAACTCCGACAGTCATGGTGAAACTCGCGATCTCCTGATCCATGGCCGGCCAGGCGGCTTCGACCGCAAGATGCTGCGCGACGTTCGCGCGCCTGCGTGATGCGTGGCTTGCCACCGCAGCCACGCATCACGCATGCCTGTTTCATTGGGTGACGGTGGCCTGTGCCGGTCTGGCGGCCTCGGCTGTGGTGCCAGGCGCGGTGGCGGCTTGCGCTCGATGTTTCGCATCCAGCTTCTGCAATGCCTGCTGCAGATTGTCCGGATACCGGGTTTCACCGGGAGCGGCAGGGTTGTAGCCAACGGCCTCCAGTTCCTGGAGCTCTCTCAGGATGCCGGCGCGCGTGACCTGGGGCATGTCGTTCGATGCCGCGGGTTGTGCTTGGGCAACGCCGGCAGCAAGGTAGATGGGCGACGCAATGGCGAGCGCGCGATACAGCCATTTCAACGATCTCGTTTTCATCTCATAACTCCTTGGGAGGGGAAAAAAGCGCGCCTCTGTCCTTGGCGCGCTTGCATGCATAACCAGCGGGCTGTGCGCAAAATTCCCGCCAGCCCGCGAAGCGAGTGCAAGACGCGATTGGGAATAAAGTGGGAGCCGCGGCAGTCTAGCGAATGCCCCCTTGCCAGGTGCATGAGGCAAGCGGGTCCGTGTGACACCGCCCATAGGCTCCGGTTCGGGATACGTGGAGGGCCGCGCATGTCCGGATTTCCCTCTTTTCGCCGCTTGTGGCCAACCAGCGTGCGATCCGTGCGCCTGGCAACCGGCCTGGTGCTGTTCAGCTACGTCGGCACGCACCTGCTTAACCACGCTCTCGGAAATATTTCGCTCGCCTGGCTGGAGCGCGATCTGCTGGTCCAGAAGTTCATCTGGCAGGGGTGGGCCGGCACGATTCTCCTGTACGGCTCACTGGTCACGCATTTCTTCCTGGGACTGTGGGCCCTGTACGAACGGCGCTCGCTGTACTGGACCCCCGGTGAAATGGCGCAACTGCTGCTCGGCTTGTGCATCCCTCCGCTGCTGGCCAACCACGTCGTGAATACGCGCATCGCCTTTGCCGAGTTCGGCCTGGACAAGGGCTATGCGCAGGTGCTGTACGCGTTCTGGATCGATTCCCCATTCTTTGCCCGGGTGCAGCTCGCGCTGTTGGTAGTCGCCTGGCTGCACGGGTGCTACGGCATCTGGTTCTGGCTGCGATTGAAACCATGGTTCGGCGCATGGCGGAGTGCGCTGACGAGCGCCGCCGTCCTGCTCCCGGTGCTCGCGTTGCTGGGCTTCCTGCAGGGCGGACGGGAGGTGGTTGCCCTGGCGCAGGACCCGGTGTGGCGCGCCGCCGCGATCCGGCCGGCGACCATCGGCACACGACCGCAAAATCTGTGGCTTGCCAGGCTGCGCAATGATTTCCTGCTCTTCGATGGCGGCGCGCTGCTGCTCATACTGGCCGCGCGGCTGGCGCGCAGGTTCCGGGAGCGCAGGGGTGGACGGTACGCCATCCTGTATCCCGGCGGGCGAAAGGTGCTCGCGCCGCGCGGATTTTCGGTGCTCGAGGCCAGCCGCCTGGCCGGGATTCCTCATGCCAGCACTTGTGGTGGCCGGGCCCGATGCACGCTGTGCCGGGTCCGGGTACTCAGCGACGTGCCGCTGCCAGCGCCCTCCGGGGCGGAGCGGCGTGTCCTGGAACGGCTGCGCGCGGACCCGCAGACATTGCGCCTGGCCTGCCAGTTGCGGCCGACCCACGATCTCTCGGTGTGGCCACTGGTACCGCCGGCAGCATCGGCTGCCTTCCTGCAGCGTCGTCAGCAGGATGTCATGCCACAGGAGCGCTTCGCCGCGTTCATGTTCGTCGACATGCGGGATTCGACCAGGCTCGCCGCGGCACAATTGCCGTTTGACAGCATTTTCGTGGTCAGCCGCTTCATGGGTGCGGTCTGCTCCGCGGTGGTCCAGGCTGGCGGTCAGCCGAACCAGTTTCTCGGCGACGCGGTGCTCGCAATCTTCGGCTTGAGCAGCGAACCCTCAACCGCCTGTCGACAAGCGCTTCGCGCCGTGCCGCTGGTAGCGGCCAGGATTGACGAGCTCAACGCCTTACTTCAACAGCAGTTGCAGATAGGAATCCGGTTTGGCATTGGATTGCATTGCGGCCGCGCTGTCGTGGGGCAGATCGGGTTCAGCGAACATGTCACCTTCACCGCGATTGGCGATCCGCTGAACGTGGCCTCGAGACTTGAACAGTTGACCAAGGAGATGGCGTGCGAGGCAATCGTCTCGGATCAGGTATTCCACCATGCCGGCGTTTCGGCCTCGGACCTGCCCGGCGTGGTTGCCCGCCTGCGGGGCCGCGATGAGCCGGTACCAGTCCGGGTGCTGTCCAAGGCATCGCAAATGCCAATGCCTGCGGCCTGACGCAATGAACGATCGCGTCCGGTGCAGGGGAGCGCGCCCCTTCCGATGACGGCTGCCCCGCAAATGTAAGCGTCTGTAAATGTCGGCTGTCCGACGCACATTTCGCCATGGAGCCCGCAACCGCTTTGGTACGATCGCGCTTTTCGTCCGCGCCCCGTCACTGTGAATCGCCACCCTGTCATTGTGTTTCGTGAGCTTTGCGCACGGTGGTTCGCCCACATCCGGCCGCTGGCAGCAGCCTGCAAGACGAGATTCCGACGCCTCCTGGATAGCGCCTGGCGCCGCATTCGCCGCCCGACACGACTGGGCATCGCCCTGACGCTTGCGGCCTTGTCGGCACTCTTCCTGCTGTGCACGGTCGCACTCATCCGCTCGACGCCGGCCCTCGGCGATATCCGCAAGGCCCGCATCGACCGGCCGGCCGTGATCGTATCGGCTGACGGAAGAATCCTGGATGAACTCAAGCCGGTCAATCGCGAGTGGGTGCCGCTCCGGCAAATCTCGCCCTACGTCGTGGCGGCCTTGATCGCGACGGAAGACCGCCGCTTCTACGACCATCCCGGCATCGACTGGAAGCGCACGGCGGCGGCGGCACTGCATACGCTTTCCGGCGACCGGCAAGGGGGTTCGACGATCACACAGCAGCTCGCGCGCAACCTCTATCCCGACGATATCGGCCGCGCGCCAACGCTGCTTCGCAAGCTCAGGGAAGCGATCACGGCCTTCAAGATCGAAGCCGTGTACAGCAAGGACCAGATCCTCGAGACCTACCTGAATACGGTACCGTTCCTGTACAACGCCTACGGCGTGGAAATGGCCGCACGCACCTACTTCGGCAAATCCGCCGACCGGCTCGATATTCTTGAAAGCGCGACGCTGGTCGGGATGCTGAAAGCCAACAGCACCTATAACCCTGTCCTCAATCCCGAGCGCGCGCTGCAGCGGCGCAACACGGTACTCGGGCAGATGCACAAGTACGGCAAGCTCGGGGCCGATGCCTACGCCCGGCTCGAGCGGCAGCCGCTGCGCGTCGACTTCGCGCAGCAGACGGAGCGGCCGGGCGCCGCCCCGCATTTTTCGGCGCAGTTGCGCAAATGGCTGATCGCATGGGCGGATCGCAATGGCTACAACCTCTACGCCGATGGCCTGGTCGTGCGCACGACGATCGATTTCCGCCTGCAAGCCATGGCAACGCAGGCGCTTGGCTGGCAGACGAACCAGCTGCAATGGATCGCGGACCAGGCATGGAACGAGCGAACCGGCTGCTGGCCGGGCAATGACTTGTTCCAGGCGTTCATGCGGCAAACGTCCGACTACCGCGCCGCGCGCGAGGCTGGAAAAACAGACCGGAATGCACTGAGGGACCTCGCTTCCAACCCCGCTTTCGTTCGCGCGCTCTGCCGCAGCAAGACCCAGGTCCAGGCCGGATTTATCGCGATCGATCCGCGCAGCGGTGATATCAAGGCATGGGTCGGCAGCACCGATTTCAGTGCCGAGCCGTTCGATCACGTGCAACAGGCGCGCCGCCAGCCGGGTTCGACATTCAAGCCGTTCGTCTATGGCGCGGCGTTCGCGGGCGGCGCCCGGCCGGGCGATACCATCGTCGACCGGAACGTGGCCATCCCCCTGCCCGATCATGCCATCTGGCGGCCGACCGACGCCGAACCGCCTACCGACCGGCCGATGACGCTGCGCGACGCGCTGGCGTTCTCGCGCAACCGCATCACGGCGCAGCTCATGCAAGCGCAGGGCCCGGAGAAGGTTGCAAGCCTGGCACGGGCGATGGGCGTACGCGAGAGCCCGCTCGAACCGGTGCCTTCGCTTGCGCTCGGCACGAGCCCGGTAACGCTCAGGGAAATGGTTTCGGCATACGCCACCATCGCCAACCGTGGCAACTACGTCGCGCCGCGCATGGTGACCCGCATCGAGGACTCCCATGGCAAGGCCCTGGCCGAGTTTCCCAGCGCTGCGCCAGCCCAGGCGCTACCCGCGGGGGCCGCGCTGACGCTGGTCGACGTGATGCGCGATGTCGTCACGCGCGGCACCGGCTCGGACATCCGGTCGCGCTTCGGGATCCGCGCTGACGTTGCCGGCAAGACGGGAACGACGCAGGACAACGCCGATAGCTGGTTCATCCTCATGCACCCGCAACTCGTCGCAGGCGCATGGGTGGGCTTCGACGATGGACGTGTCACGCTCGGCAGCTATTGGAGCCAGGGCGCGCGCAGCGCCCTGCCAATGGTGGGCGCCTTCTATGACATGGCGCTGCGCGCGAGAGCGATTGATCCCGGCGCACGCTTCAGCCCCGAGAAGCGCCCGCCTCCCGCCGCCAGGCCCCGACAGCATCGCTTCCTCTTCTGGCGGTTCTGATACTTGAGCGTAGCGCCCGGCTTCCGCCTCTTGCGCGACCTCAGGTCGCGCCGAGGCGGTCGCGGGTGCGGCGTGCGACATTCCTTGTCCAGGGAAACGCGGACCAGTACTGGTCCGCGAACGCTTCAATCTCGGCCCGATGCCTGAGAGAGAGACCGATCATGTCGAGTCCTTCGATGAACATGCGGCGGTGCCGTTCGGACAGCTGGAACGGATGCTCGCCCACGGGCGTCCTGACCCGCATGGCATCGACATCGATGGTGATGGTGTTGCCGCTGTCCGCATCGACGGCATTCATCAGTGGCTCGATGACTTCGCGCGGGAGCATCACGAGCAGCAATCGGTTATTCATCGCATTGGAGTAGAAGATCTCTCCATAGCTGGGCGCAATGACGGCCCGGATGCCGAATTGCTGCAGGCCCCATACGGCATGTTCGCGGCTCGATCCGCAGCCGAAGTTCGCGCCGCCGACCAGGATGCTCGTGCCCGCATACCCGGGGCGATTCAGCACGAAATCCGGACGCGGATTACCGCTCTCGTCGAAGCGGTGATCGTACAGGATCCCCTGGTCGAGGCCCGCCTTGTCGATGCCGCGAAGAAACTGCTTCGGGATGATCTGGTCGGTGTCGAGGTTCTCGAAGCGGATGGCGGCCGCCTTGCCGGTGATTCGGGCGTGATCAGACATTGGCAATCTCCAGCTTGCGGACGTCGGCAATCCTCCCGGTAATGGCCGCCGCTGCAGCCATGGCCGGGCTCATCAGGTGCGTAATGGCGCCGCGTCCCTGCCTGCCTTCGAAATTTCGATTGGTGGTCGAGGCACAGCGAATGCCGTCGGCCAGGACATCGTCATTCATGGCGAGGCACATGGAGCAGCCCGGTTGCCGCCATTCGAATCCCGCCGCCGTCAGGATCGCGGCAATCCCTTCGCGCTCGGCCTGGGCTTTCACGGCGCCGGATCCCGGCACGACCATCGCCCGGACGCCGCTGGCCACCTGCTTGCCGCGCACGACGGCGGCCACCGCCCGGAGGTCTTCGATCCGGCCGTTCGTGCATGAGCCGATGAAGACATGCTGGATCGCGGTGCCTTCGAGCAATGTCCCGGGCGAGAGGCGGGTATAGGAAAGCGCCCGGTCGACGGCACGCTTGTCCGCTTCGTCCATCTGGTCTTCCGGGAACGGGATACGCCCGGAGACTGGCACCACCTGGTCAGGACTGGTTCCCCAGGTCACATGGGGCTCGATCTCACCCGCGTCGAACGCGAAATCGAGGTCGTATTCCGCTTCGGCGTCGCTCTTCAGCGTCTCCCAGTACGCTAGCGCCGCTGTGCGCTGGGCTTCGTCCATATCCGGTGCGCGGCGCAGAACGTAGTTGGTCGACACCGCATCTGGCGCAATGAGCGCGCCGCGCGCAGCCGCTTCCACCGTCATGTTGCAAAGCGTGAATCGCGCCTCGACGCTGAGGTCCCGGATTGCCGAGCCGCAGTATTCAACCACGTAGCCGCGTGCCCCCTGAGCCCCGATCCTCCCGATGATCATCAGGATCAGGTCCTTGGCCGTCGTGCCTGCGGGAAGCTTGCCGTTCACGCGAATGCGCATGGTCCTGGCCATCCGGTAGACCAGCGTCTGGGTGGCGAGTACATGCTCGACTTCGGACGTACCGATGCCGAAGCCCAGTGCGCCCAGCGCGCCGTAGGTGGTCGTGTGGCTGTCGCCGCAAATGACCACCATGCCCGGGCGGATCATGCCGTGTTCGGGAGCGATGACGTGCTCGATGCCTTGCAGCGCATCGTTCGTATCGAACAGCGGGATGGCGTGCTTCTCGCAGTTGGCCCGCAGGTTCGTCGCCTGCAGCGACGAGGCAGGATCCGCGATCACGCGAATCTTCGTGGGGTGCGTCGGGATGATGTGGCTGACAACGGAAACGTTCTGTCCCGGCATCAACACCGCGCGGTCTTGCTCGTGCAGCCCGGCAAAGGCCTGCGGACTCGTGTACTCGTTCATCAAGTGCAAGTCGCAGTACAGCAGGACGTTATCGTCATCGATCCTGGCGACAGTGTGAGAGTCGACCAGCTTGTTGTATAGAGTTCGTGGGGGCATGGCTGCTACCATTTCAAGATTATTCGGCGGTGATGCCGCGCTGCCTGATCAACTGGGCCCACATCGGCATCTCCTGTTCGAGTCGCTTGCGGGCCGCTTCCGGCGTTGTCGGCGTCGGTTCAAAACCTTCCTTGAGCATCCGGTCTTTCGTTGCCTGTGCCGTGAGCGTGGCATTCAGGGCTGCGTTCAGCTTGTCGATCACCGGCTTGGGCGTACCGGCCGGCGCGAATACCATGAACCACGTTTCAAAGTTGTAGCCAGGCAATCCGGCTTCCGCCGCCGTTGGCACGTTCGGCAAGAGCGTCGACCGCTTCGAACCGGTCACGGCAAGCGCGGTGAGCTTGCCGGCGAGCACATGCTGCTGAGCCGCGGATACCACCGGGAAGCTCATATCGACCTGACCGGCGATCGTGTCGACGAGGGCCGGACCGCCGCCACGATAGGGAACGTGGACGATCGATACGTTTGCCACCGACTTGAACAGCTCGGCCGACATATGGAAGGTGCTGCCATTGCCCGCGGAGCCGTAAGTCATCTTGTCCGGCCTGGCTTTGGCGAGGGCGATCAGTTCTTGCAGACTCTTCGCCGGGATCTTGTTGTTGACCACCAGGACATGCTGGGCCCCCGCGACCATGCCGATGGGAGCCAGGTCCTTCCGCGTGTCGTACGGCATGCGCGGGAACAGGCCGGGATTGATGGCCAGCGAAACCGTCTGCAGGCCAATGGTGTAACCATCAGCCGGCGACTTCGCGACCGCATCCACCCCGATATTGCCGCCCGCGCCGGCGCGGTTCTCGACAACCATCGTGCCGCCGAGGTTCTTCGACCACGCATCCGATACAAGCCGGGCGGCGATATCGGCGCTGCCCCCCGGGGCGTAAGGCACGATCAGGCGAATCGGCCGCTGCGGATACGACTGCGCCGACGCAGTTCCCAGAACTGCTGCACAGGCGACAAACGCGGCAAGGCGGGCAAGGCGCATGGGGAGTCTCCTTTGAACATGTTTTTGTGCGACTGATCGTAGCACTTGCCCCCAGAATCATAATTTAGGCAAAATTCATTCTTTATTGCCTGGAGTTCATGAATGGACAGCTTCTCCGACGTTGCCTTCTTCATGGCCATCAACAGACAAGGAAGCCTCGCTGCGGCAGCGCAGGAGCTTGGCGTGACGCCATCCGCAGTCAGCAAACGCCTGCTTGGGCTCGAGGCACGCCTGGGAGTCAGGCTGTTGAACCGGACGACCCGGCGCACCAGCCTGACTCCGGAAGGCGAGAACTATCTCGTCGAGGGCGCGCGCATACTTGCCGAACTGGAGACCCTCGAGCGGTCGGTGGGCGGCAGCGGCAGCACGCCGCATGGGCTGCTCAAGATTGGCGCGACGCTAGGCTTCGGACGCCGCCATATCGCACCGGCGCTGTCAGCGTTCGCCAGGGAATTCCCGAAGATCGAGATTCAACTCCACCTCAGCGACCGGCCGTTGAACCTGACCGAACTGGGCCTGGACGCAATCGTTCATTTCGGCGAAATGCCTGACGTGCGGCTCACCTCACGTCTGCTCGCCAACAACCGCCGCGTTCTGTGCGCGGCGCCGTCATACCTGGCGCGGGCGGGCCTGCCCGGCAGTCCGCGCGATCTCGCCCGCCATAGCTGCATCTTCATTCGGGAAGCAGACGAAACCTTTGGCACCTGGCACATGCGCAGCGGCGCGCAGCAGGAGACCATCAAGGTGCGAGGAAACATGAGCACCAACGACGGCGAATCGGCGGTCGCCTGGGCGCTCGACGGACAAGGACTGGTGGTGCGTTCCGAATGGGATATCGCAGAACAGTTAAGGGCTGGAACCCTGTGCAGGGTCCTGCCGCAGTGGCAGTTCACACCGGCCGATATCTATCTGGTCTACGGCGCCGGCAAGACCCGGACCGACAGAGTCAGGGTACTCGTTGACTTTTTACTGAATCGCTTTGCGAGCCATCGGCAGGCGAAACCGGGAGCCGGCGGCGCGTGGTAGGACAGTTCGTAGCGCGTGCTGCCGCAGTCAGGATGACGCCGACTGCAAAAGCTCGTCGACGCCCGGCGGTTCTTTCGGACGGCTTTGGCTGGTTTTGTTAGCGGTGCCCTCCGCGGCGGGCGGACTTGTCGTAACGCCCTGGTGACGGAGGTGGGCCGCGACCGTCTCGCACCATTCGAGCAACTGGTGCTTGTCGAGATCCGCGACGACGTCTTCGCCGAATAGATTCGAAAGCTCTAGCGCGACGCCGGTGAATTCGGCGCCGTCATCGCGAATGGTCAAGATGCCGTCGCCATCGTGGTCGTACATCTCAATTTTTGTGGCAGACATATCCCTTACCTCCTGAGGCTCCCTGACCGTCACTTGGTTCGCTCGCGTCATCCCAGGCGCTCCTGCCTTGGCGGTTCGCCTGGACTTGCGCCTTCTATGCTAGAAGATCGGCCTCCCTGCCACCAAGGGAGACAAACCTGTGCAGGGGTCGTCACTAGCGCATTTATTCGGCGCGCGCGGGCGAATCTGTCAGTGCCTCGTGGCACGCGATCATCCGCGGCAAAGGAGAAGCCATGGAAAAGATCCCAAAAGCCACAGCGCTATTCGTCGCCGGCTTTGGCCCGATTGTCATCGAAGCCCAGGCAAGCCGCGAGCTCTACGGCCTTGCCTTCGGCATCCCCTTCAAGGAAGAGAAGGGAGGATACCTCCATACGGAGAGCCTGAAGGGCGCAAACACTTTTGCGTTGTGGCCGCTCGCGCAGGCTGCGCAATCGTGCTTCGGCAGCGGGTCGTGGCCTGCCGATGTGCCCATCCCGCAAGCCTGGATCGAGTTTGATGTCGACAGCGTCGAAGCGGCTACGGCGGAACTGGAATCACGAGGGTATCGGATGCTGGTCAGGAACCGTCGCGAACCGTGGGGCCAGACCGTCAGCCGCTTCATCGGGCCGGAAGGATTGCTGGTCGGCATCACGTTTACGCCATCGATGCGGGGAGAGAACGTTGCGGCGTAGAAGGTGCGCGTCGATGATGAAGGGGGCTTTGTGGTGGTGACTGGCTTGTCGTGCTTGGCACGACAAGCCCGTCCTTCCCCATTCCCCCCGCAATCCGGCAAAGAACCAAAAAATGGCCACCAGGCATACCGAGCCAGCCGCCGGACCCCGAAAGGTATCGCATAGTCGGTTTCCAGCGCTGGCTGGCTTAATCGTCAAGATCCCACATCTGGTGAAGATCAAGACTGAGCCGGCTCCCGGCTTCCAACGCATCGACCCGCGCAAGCCGTTCGGCGAGCAAGGCCTCGGCAAGGCTGCGGCGCACCGCGAGCAGTTCCGCCAGGCCGGACTCACCCGCGCGATAGGCGCGCGTCGCGCGATCCGATGCAGTGCGTTGCAGGCTCACGGCCTCGGCCTGAGCCTGCGCCGACGAGCGCCTGCCGAGCAGGTTGCGGTACTGCACATCGAATTCCGTGCCAAGCCTGCGCTCGGCCGCCATGCGGCTGCGTGCGGCCGCCTCGGCGTCCGCGGCCGCCGCCGTGGCCGCCGCGCGGCGATGATCGCCGCCAAGCGGCATGGCGACGCTGACGCCAAGGATGCGCTCCGCCCCGCCCCGCTCGATCGTGACAAACATGCCGACCGTCGGATCAGGCTTGCGCTCCAGATCCGCCCGGGCCGCATGCCGCTGCGCCTGCGCTTCCTGCGCCATCGCCAGCCGGTACTCATGGCTGCCCCGGACGTAGTCCATACGCAGTGCCTCGGGCGCTTCGGGGGGCACCGGAGGCAGCCGTGCATCCGGCGGGGAGCCGGGCTCTCCCAGCCCCGGATACCGCCCATGCAATTCGGCCAGCGCCGCCTGCTCGGCCGCGGAGGCCGTCGCGAGCGCGGCCTGCGTGCGGGCCTGATCCGACGCGGCCAGTTCCCCGTCGAGCCGCGCCGCGTCCCCCGCCTGAATGCGGCGGGTGGTCATGGCGACCAGTTCCCCGGCTGCCCGGGCATTTTCCTGCGCGGCCACGCGAGCCTGTCCGGCACGCATCGCGGCGAACCACAGCGCCAGGATCTGGCGCGACGATTCGTGCCGGGCATCCATGACCGCAAGGTCGCCGGCTTCGGCGGTCGCATCGGCCAGCCGCGCATCGGCGTCGGCCTTGCCCCACAGCCGCAGGGGCCGTTCCACCGCGATCTGCCCTTCAGGGAAACGCTGCGAGGGCTCACGGACGCTGCGGCCCTGGCCAATCGCCCGCACCACCGTCTCGGCCGTGCCGGCACGGATCCCGACGGCACGCGCGAGCGTGGCATCCCGCCGTGCCTCGGCGGCCATCACATCGGGCGAGCCGGCGATGGCTTGCCGCACGGCCTCCTCGGCGGGCAGATAGTCGTGCGCGCCGCCAGCCTGCGCGGCAGCACTCCAGATCGCCATCGCGCCCACCGTTGCCGCAAGGGCGACAGACACCTTGCGCGTCATTGCATCTCTCCCTGTCGGATGGCGGGCCGCTGTCCTGGCAGGCCAAAACGCTCGTACAGCAGCGGCAGAAGCAGCAGCGTCAGCGCCGTCGAGGAGACCAGCCCCCCCGAGACAACAATGGCCAGCGGGCGCTGGATCTCGGATCCGGGCCCGCTTGCGAGCAACAGCGGTATCATGCCCAGCGCCGTGATGCAGGCAGTCATCAGAACGGGGCGCAAGCGGTCCCGCACGCCCGTCCGGACGGTCTGCGCAATGTCGAGCCCGGATTCCAGCAGCGTGTTGAAGTGCGACACCAGGACGACCCCGTTCAGCACCGCGATGCCGAGCAGCGCGATAAAGCCGACCGACGCTGGAACCGACAGGTATTCCCCCGACAGGCGCAATGCGGCGATGCCGCCTACCAGCGCGAACGGAATATTCGCGATCACCAGTACGGCCTGACGCACCGACCGGAAGGTCAGCATCAGCAGGAAGAAAATCGCTGCCAGGGCCATCGGCACGACCAGAGCCAGGCGTGCCGCGGCTCGACGCTGGTTCTCGAATTGCCCGCCCCAGACGATACGCAGGCCTTTGGGAAGCGTCTTGAGACCGGCGACTGCCGACTGCGCCTCCTGGACGAAGCCAGCCAGGTCGCGGCCTTCCACGTTTGCCTGGATCACGGCGAACCTGGCGCCGTTCTCATGATTGATCCGCACGGGGCCGTCCACCCGCTCGAGGCTTGCCAGCGACGTCAATGGCCAGGCCTTGCCGTCCGGCGCCGTAACCAGCAGGCTGGCAAATGCCTCGGGCGCCTGGCGCAATGCCGCGCCGCCACGCAGGATCAGCGGCGTGCGCACGATCCCCTCCGGCACCACGCCGATGCGGTCGCCCTCCACCAGCGCGCGCAATTGCGCCTGCAAGGCGTCTCCGGTAAAGCCCGCCTGGCCCGCGGCGGCACGGTCGATCGACACTTTCAGGAATTGCACGCCGCTGTTGCTGGGCGCAATCACATCGGCCGCGCCTTTGATGCCGCGCACGGTCGTCGCGATGATCTGTGCCGCCGCGTCGATGCCCGCGAGGTCGCTGCCGAAGAGCTTGATGGCAACGTCGCCGCGCGTGCCCGTCAGCATTTCCGAGACACGCATCTCGATCGGTTGCGTGAAGCCGTAGATCACCCCCGGGAAGCGCTCCATCGCGCGCCGGATTGCCTCGGCAATATCATCCTTGCTGCCACGCCACTGGTCCTTGGCCTTCAGCACCAGGAAGGTGTCGGTCTCGTTCAGACCCATCGGATCCAGGCCCAGGTCGTCGGAACCGGATCGCGCCACGATGGAACGGATTTCCGGGACTTCTTTCAACAGGGCCTGCTGTACACGCTGGTCCAGATCGAGCGAGGCCGCGAGCGACACGGACGGCGCCTTCTGAAGCTGCACGATCAGATCGCCCTCGTCCATGGTCGGCATGAAGGTCTTCCCCACGGACAGGTACAGCAGGGCTGCGCCGGCCAGCGCCACGCCCGCAGCGCCGAAGACGGTGCGGCGGTGCGTCGCGCTCCAGTCCTGCATCCGGGCAAAGCCGGCCGATACCTTGCGCATCAGCCAGGGAGGCTCGTCGGCATGCGAGAGCAGCAGCCACGAAGCCAGTGCCGGGACCACCGTGAATGCAATCACCACCGAGGAAGCCAGTGCCATCACGATGGTGAGTGCCACCGGCGCGAACAGCTTGCCCTCGAGACCCTCCAGCGACAACAGCGGCAGGAAAACGATGGCGATGATGGACACACCGGCCAGCATCGGCGGGGCCACGGTTGCCACCGCGTGGCGAATTGCCGCGCCGCGCAGCGCCTCGCCGGTCTGGTGCGCTTCGGCGCGTGCCAGGGCCGTTTCGATGTTCTCGACGACCACCACGGCTGCATCCACCAGCATGCCCAGCGCGATCGCCAGGCCGCCGAGGCTCATCAGGTTCGCGGTGAGCCCGGCGTAACGCATCAACAAGAAGGTGGCAAGCATCGACAGCGGCAACGTAGCCGCCACAACCAGCGCAGCGCGCACGCCGCCAAGAAACAGGTACAGCGTGATCACCACCAGCACGCCGGCCTCGGCCAGCGCGCGGACTACGGTATTCGCCGCGCGCGTCACCAGCTCCCCGCGGTTGTAGAAGATGCTCGTCGACATGCCCTTCGGCAGACTCGGGGCCAGTTCGTCCAGCCGCGCCTGTACCGCCAGCACCAGCCTGCGCGCATCGGCGCCGCGCAAGCCCAGCACGAGCCCTTCCACCGCCTCGCCCCGCCCGTCCTTGCTGACCGCGCCGTTGCGCGTGGCTTCGCCAAGCCGCACGGTGGCCACATCGCCTACCGTCACCGCTGGCGCGCCGGAAAGATCCTGCGCAGCCTCCACGACGATGGCGCGCAAGTCATCGAGCCCGCGTATGCCGCCTTCCACGCGCACCACCCAGTGCTCGTCGCCACGGTCGAGGCGGCCCGCGCCGTCGTTGCGGTTGTTCTTGTCCAGCGCCTGACGCAACTGGTCCAGCGTCACGCCGCGCGCGCGCAGGCGGGACGGATCGGGAATCACCTCGTAGCTTCGCACCTCGCCACCGAGCGCGTTGACGTCCGCCACGCCCGGCACGGTACGCAGGGCCGGCCGGATGACCCAGTCGAGCACGCGGCGACGCTCAGCTAGCGAGTAGTCATCGCCCTCGATGGTGAACATGAACATCTCGCCCAGCGGCGTGGTAATCGGCGCCAGGCCGCCCTCGGCGGTCGAAGGCAGATCCCGCGCGAGGCCGGCGAGCCGCTCCGAGACCTGCTGGCGCGCCCAGTACACGTCCACGCCTTCCTCGAAATCAATTGTGACGTCGCTGATGCCGTACTTGGACACGGAGCGCACGATGGTCTTGTGCGGGATGCCGAGCAGTTCCTGCTCGATCGGCGTCGAGACGCGCTGCTCCACCTCCTCCGGCGTCATGCCCGGCACCTTGAGCACCACCTTGACCTGGGTCGGGGAGATATCGGGAAAGGCGTCGATCGGCAGGTTCACATAAGCCCACACGCCCGCGGCGGCCAGTGCGCAGGCGGCAAGCATGACCAGCACGCGCTGGCGCAGGGAAAAATCGATCAGGCGGGAAAGCATCACTGGTCTCCCGCCATCAGGCCCTTCAGCGCGCCGATGCCCGCGACGGCCACGCGCGTCCCCGCGGGCAGGTCGCCGCGGACCACGGCATTGGCTTCGTCCGTGCTCTCCAGCGTGACAGGCTGGAATCGGAAGCCCTTGTCCGTGGCGACGAACACGCCTGGCGTACCCTGCAGGTAGGCCACGGCCGCCGCCGGCACGCGCACCCGTCCGGGCATGCCCTTCCCTTCCCGGCTGCGCAGCTTCAGCGTGACGTTGACGCTCTCGCCCGCGCGCAGGTCGCCACGGCGTTCCAGCGACGCGCGCACCCGCATCCCGGACGTGCCATCGCCGGCCGGTGCGACGCCAACCACAATGCCGGCCGCGCCGCGCCGCGCGACTTCCACGCGCTCACCCGGGGACGGCACCGGAATATCGCGGCCCACGAGGAGATCCAGTTCCAACGCATCCGGATCGACAATCCTGAACAGCGGCGACGCGCCTTCCACGCGCGCGCCAGGCACGGCGTTGACCTCCGACACGATGCCCTGGTGGCTCGCCACAAGCTGGGCTGCGTCGCCCGTTCCGGAAAAGACGACGCCCGCCGACGCCATTTCCGCACGCCGCGCCCTGGCCATGGCGGCGGCCTCGGTGGCCCGGGCCTGCGTTGCCTGCCAGCGGCTGGCAGCGATGATGCCGTCCTCGTAGAGCGACTGGTCGCGCACCAGGGCCTGCTGCGCAAGGCGGGCCTGCGAGTTCGCTTCCGCCAGCGCGCGCCTCGCGTCGAACAGTTGCGGACTCAGGAAGCTGGCCAGCGGCTGGCCTGGACGCACGGTCTGCCCGATGGCTACCAGCACACGCGGCACGATGCCCGGGTAGGGTGCCGCCACGACATACTGGGCATCGGGCTTGAATACGACCCTGGCGTGCGTGCCAACGTCGAGGGTTTCGGCGGCGGAGACCGCGCTGGTGCGCACCCCAAGGGCGCGCGCGTGCTCGGCGGACAGCGGCACCGCCTGGGTCGCGGCCTGCGCGGCAGCGATGTGCGAAAACGACAAGCAGGTCAATGCAATCCACGCACGAACCTTATAAAGATGTCTGAATGACATTCCTGACTCCAACATGCAGAGAGCACGCCCACCATAGACGGCGGCACATGCACGAATACCGGCAAGACGCCGGATAACGGGAATCAGGAGAACTGCGGTGGTGCCTGGGCGGGGGGCGGGTGACTGAAGCAGTAACGCCAGCGCGGAACGGGGGCGGGAGGGAAAGCAGACCGTCGCGTGGAACCACTGGCAAGCGCCGCCAGCAACCCCAGCGTCAGGATCGACAGAGCGGGGAGTACCCCTGGCTGGAGCAGCGCGGCCAACGCCAGCGGTCCGATCCCGGATTCGACATCCACTTCGAACGCGTCTGCGCTCGCCTGCGACGAATCGGCATGGGCATGATCCTCAAGCCCGGCGGACGCAGCAGTGCCCGAGGAAAAAGCCGCGGCACGGAAATGGGAATCAGTTTCCGCAGGTAGTCCGGCGTGCACGTGCAGGCCAGTCTGTTTCGGAGTTCCGAAATGGCCGTGCAGGAGCGGGGTCAGCAGTTGCGTCAGTACGAAAAGTACCAACGCCGCGCCCCGAAGCGAAGCACCTGGGATTGCACGCGACATGTGCGCATTGTAATGCAACCGGCGCGGACCTCGGCTTTCCGTCTTGCTAGCCGTTAACAAAAAATGTTGAAAACTGGGGCGCCAGGCAATTAGGCTGGTGCCCCAGTTTTTTGGCTCTTTGCAGTGTGTGGGGGCTCGATCAGTCGGTGTCGCGCAGGATCGATTCGTAGTCCTGGCCACCGTAGAAAGGACCAATGATAGAAACCTTGGCGGGATCTTCATCGACAGCGAAGGCGATCACTGCGCTGCCCTTGTAGTGGGTGATGCGCAGCCCGGGCTGCACGTCGTCCCGCATCGTGCCTCGATGCGGGAACGTGCCCAGGCTCTCGCAATAGCTGACGATCGCGCCGGTGTACCTCTGCGCAATGTCCGGCGAGCCCTCCTCGGCGATGTAGTTGTAGAGGTTTCCAATCTGCTCCCGAAACTCTGGCGTGAATTCGACGGGATAGGTCCTCATCGTGCCTTCGTCTTCTCCGCGTGTTTAGCGGCCAGCCCGGCGCGGATCTGGTCGGCGGTCAAGGCCCGGGACGGATCCGCCTTGAGGGCTTGGTAAGCAGGAACAACCTGTTCGCGGAGCCAGTTTTCGACAGCACGATCTCTTGCAAGGAGCGCGCGAAGCCCGTCGCGGATTACCTCGCTTTCGCTAGCATATTCCCCGCTGCGTACCTTTTCCTTCACGGCCTGCGCCATCTCGGTAGGAAGCGTGACGCTCAATTGTTGAGTGGTTCGCATAGCACCCTCCAGTCGGTAGGATTAAATCCTACTCTTGAGAACCTCCACATGTCTAGCCGTCACGTATGCTGCATGCTGCATATTTCCAGGGGTGAGTTTCGGAGGTCTCCTCCGGCGAACCAGACTTGAGAGGAGGTTTCAGAAGAAAGCTGCCAATGAATTCGTCGGCAACTCGGGAAGAGCGACCCTAGGCCTGACAAGGATTCCAGGGAGTTTTTTAAATTTCCAACACTTTTTGTTAACGGCTTGTCCGTCTGCCGAATCGCTTCCGACCGCTCGTCAGCAGAGCCGCATCACCAGGTGGCAATCAGCGCTTCGCCGCCGGGTTGCCTCGACGGAAAGCGCAGGAGAAGATCAATGCCGGCGCCACTGCCTGTCACGGTAATGCTCTGGCTGACAATGACGCCTCCGTAGCGGATCAGCGCCCGATAGGTACCTCGCGGAAGATTCATGTACAGGTACGGCCCTTCGCTGAGCACCAGGAGGACGATCTCGCGCCGCGCGTTGAAGAGCGTGACCGTCACGTCCGACAAGGCGCTGCTATCGGCGCTGTCCACGAAATGCATGCGCACATTGAACTGCTTCGCCGCGCCACGCATGGCGGCCGCCTCGTCAATGCCGATCCCTCCGGAGACGTAGGAGATGCCGTTCAGTTGCCTCGGTTGCAGCGTCCCCTCCAGCGAAGTGGCTGTTGCAACGCGGAAACCGGCCGATGTGCCGACCGACAGCATCAGGCAGCATGTCGCAATGAAGGCGCGCATCCTCTACTCCTTGCGTGATGTGGCAATAAGGCACCTGGCCGCCCAATGGCTGCCGGCACCTTCCACCCTTTGCAGACTAGGCGGCGCGAGAGCTTTCATCTTGTTATGGATCAAGGGTTGTGCCACCGTTGACGGCGGGTTACCCGCTGCCTGTCGCGCGTTGGCGGGCCGGCTTGCAACGCCGGGACATGACGGCTGCCAGCCAGTACACTCTTCGCAATCATCAGACAGCGGGTCGCCGGCCGTTTTGCCTCGGCGGAGCCCGGCTGACGGAGGGAAAGCTCTCATGGATGACACGGCATTGACGGCAGCGTTGACGCAGGCAGGCGCCTACCCGCATCCGGTCCAGCAAGTCCATGTCATCGAGACGCATATATCGCGGGTATTCCTCGCGGGTGCCTTTGCCTACAAGGTTCGCAAACCGGTGCGGTTCGACTTTGTGGACTTCTCCACCGCGCAGGCGCGCCGAGCCGATTGCGAGACAGAATTTCGCCTGAACAGCCGCCTTGCGCCGGAACTCTACCTCGGCGTGGTGCCCATCACCACGGATGACGGCGCAGGGGCCGTACGGGTCGAAGGCCACGGCACGCCCCTTGAGTATGCGGTCAAGATGCGGTGCTTCGAGCAGCAAGACCTGCTTCTCGAAAGGGTTAGGGCGCAGCGTCTGGACGTGGCTCATGTGGATGCGCTGGCGCGGCGCATCGCCGCCTTCCATCACGACCAGCCGCGCGCGGCCCCGGCCGAAGGCTTCGGCACGCCAGCGCGCGTTGACGCGACGCTCGCGGAGTGCCTCGGCGGCATCGCCCGGCTTGCTCACGACGCCGGCCTTGCCGACCAGGTCGGGCAGCTGATCCGGACCAGGGCGAGCATGCTGGCCGGTGCATTGCAGTCACGCCTGCGCCATGGCCATGTACGCGAGTGCCATGGCGATCTGCACCTCGGGAATATTGTATTGCTCGACGACAAGCCGACGCCGTTCGACTGCCTCGAGTTCAATCCCGGGCTGCGCTGGATCGACACCATCAGCGACCTTGCCTTCCCCTTCATGGACTTGCAGCATCATGGCCGGCAAGACCTTGCCTACCGGTTGCTCGACGTCTACCTGCAGCACTCCGGAGACTATGCGGGACTGGTCTTGTTGCCGTTCTACGTCGCCATGCGCGCGCTGGTGCGCGCGCGCGTGCTGCTGGAACGGGAGCACCAGCAGCAGAAGGCCGCCCGGTTACCACTGGTCGCCGCCCAGGTCGAATGCCACGACCTGCTGGCCCTCGCCCGGCGTACCCTGGCTCGCCGCAACGGTCCGCTGATCCTGATGCATGGCCTTTCCGGCAGCGGCAAGTCCACCGTCGCGGCGCAGATGAGCGAGACCGCAGGCATGGTGCGTGTACGCTCGGACGTCGAGCGCAAAAGGACGCGCCATGACATGCCGCCGGAAAACGGCTGGTATAGCGACACGCGGACTGAGCGAACCTACCATCGCCTGCTTGCCATTTGCCGGCTGGGCTGCAGCGCGGGCTTTCCCATGATTGCCGATGCGACCTTCCTCTTGCGCAGCCAGCGCGATCGCTTTGCGGCGCAAGCACGTCGCCTTGGCGTGCCCTTCTTTATTGTCGATTGCGAAGCGCCTCTGGAATCGCTTCGCGCCCGCATCGAGGCCCGGGCGCTGGCGCACCAGGATCCTTCGGAAGCCGACTGCGCTACGCTGGAATGGCAATTGCGCGTGCAGGAGCCACTGACCGTGGCCGAGCGCGCCTGCGTAGTATCCGCGAATCAGGCCACGGCGCTGATCGCCCGGATGGGAATCAGCGACAAGAACGTCACGATGCCAGGCCAGCGCGGCTAAGCGATCCATCCGATCGTCGACATTGCGCTGGCTCCTCGAGCCAGGCACGCAAAGCGGGATATACGCGGTTGCGCCACACGTTGCCACAGAACAAGTCATAGTGATCACAGCCGGGAACCGTGACCTTGGCGCGATGCCGGTCCGTCAGACCGGTGCATAGCGCATGCGTCGCGTGGGTCTGCCCGGCACCGGTGATGGTGTCGAGCTTGCCTTCCACCGTCAGCAGCCGGGTTGTGCGCATGGATGCCGGGCTTACCAGAACTCCATCAACCCACCACAAGCCGCGCGGCAGCAGGTATTCGCGAAAAACGATACGCATGGTATCCAGCAGAAATTCCACCGGCATGTCCATCATTGCCCCATAGCCTGCGTTGGTCCTCAACGCCTGGTCCACAGAGCGATGGCCGAGCCACAGGTAAGGCAAGGCATCCAGCATGAGCGAGAACAGCCGCTCCGGCTGGCCGCTTGCCAGGGTCGGCAGTTGCAGGAAGCCAGGATAGACGACCCGCCCGGCACCGGGATATCCGGGCGGCACGGCTCCCGTGCAGTTGGAAAGGAACACAGGCACGGGCATTGCCGCCGCAATGCGTCCGAGCCTGGTTGGGCGAAGCCGGGCATCCAGCGGGCCGCCCATCAGCGCCAGCGCCCGAATCTCCCGCGCACCGCTGGCTGCCAGGCGTGCGACCGCCGCCAGCGCCGGGACGGTGCCTTGGCAGATCGCCACCACGTCCAGGTTGGCCGGACCAAGCAGCGCCATGAAACGCTCCAGCACAAGTACACAATCATCCAGGCCGAATCGCCCCGCTTCAGGCGGTACATCGCGTGCGTCGATCCAGTCGGTGACATAAACATCGGCATCTGCGAGCATGGACTCGATGGCATCGCCTACGACCACCGCCCGGTGCCCGGCAAGTGGGGCACACAACATCCGCTGTACCCCCTTGCCTTCCCCCACCGAGAAACGGAGCAACCGGCAGAAGGGGGTTTCGGCAACGACAGTCTGCCGCACGGGCAGGCGCTGCCCATCCTGGAAAATCGGTGCGAGGTGGAACGACGGCGGTCCGAACTGGCGCATCGATGCCTGGAACAGCTCGTAGGCATAGGCAAACTGAGCGCTGCGCACAATCTCAGCCAAAGCGGTCATCGGCGCCACAACCGGAGAGGAGTTCATGCTGTCGTCAGGGATATCCGGACTCCTTCGCAAATACTTCGCGGGGGCCGCCTGCGTCGACCTGCCGTCGGCCGAAAGCAGCCAGTGCCTGGCTCAATGGCCTGCCCATTCCAACATACTCGAGCATGAGCCTTGGCGCATGACGCAGTGCAAAGCGCCCTTCGCGGTAATTGCGATGTCGCGCTATGGCGCAGAACGTCTGTTATGGGGAGCCGACCCTCTCGCAGACTGTCGGGCGCGGTTCCGTGCGCGAGAACTCGCGATTACCCTCGCAATGGTTGCAACCCCGAACCTGGCGCCCCGCCCTTCAGCGGCCGCTGGCGTGCGGGTGCTCATGGCGGTGCTGGCAGGCCGTGCAGCGCTGGGCAGTCGGATAGGCCTGCAGGCGCGCGTAGGGTATGGCCTGCCAGCAGTCGATGCAGACGCCGTACCGACCGCCCTTGATCCGCGCCTTGGCTGCCTCGATATCGGCCAGTTGCATCCGGTAGTGCTCGAGCATGGCGTCCTCCTGGCGCTGCAAGGCCCCTTCTTCCGCAAGATCGCCCCCGTCTCGCGCCTCAGGTTGCGTGAGAGGTACCAGCGGCGAGTCCGCAGACCCGACGGCGGCACGGATGCGGGCCTCATCCGCGTCCAGTTGTGCGGCCAAGGCCGCCTGTTCCTGCTTTGTCAGCGCCCGCATAATACGTCTCTTGATCAAACTACTTCACGGCAATCCGCTGCTGCGGTGAGCTTTCCTTCTTGGGCAACAGCACGCGCAGCACGCCGTCGCTGTATGTCGCGTCGACTCTGCTCTCATCGATATTTGCATCCAGGGTAAAGGCACGATGCATCGAGCCGCTGTAGCGCTCGCGCCGGATGACGCGCTCGCCCTCTTTCTGCTCGGAGGATCTTTCCACCTTCGCCGCGATTATCACGGTACCCCGATCCACCGAAACCTCGATGTCTTCCTTCTTCACGCCCGGCAGTTCCGCCGACAGCGTATAGCCACTATCCGATTCCGAGACGTCGACCTTGAATGCGAGGCCCGTATCGGCCGTCCCACGGAACGAGCGCAGCATGCCTTGCAGCATGTCGCTGATCGGTTCGACGGCAAACGGATCATAGTGCCTGAGGTTGGTCATGGTGCTCTCCTTGCAAGACTGATATGGAACCGGAGGATCCGGCTGTCTTCAGATTGGCAGTTCCGGATGGCAGTCATTTGTCCTGCATCAAGATGAATGCATCCCGCTATGAGCCGGCTGCCTCACTCACAGAGTCTCCCAAAGGCCGCCCGTCAGTCAGGCCGTCAGTCAGGCCGTCAGTCAGGGAAACCTGACAGCCCTGCCTCCAGGACTGACACAAGTCTCAGCACTGCCTGATTTCGAACCGCCGCGACACCCACGATACTGATCTCATGAGCAGCCGCCCCCAACTCGCCACGATTACCGTCTACCTCCTCGAACACGCCAGTGCCATCAGGACGCGGCAGTTGCGCATGCTTGAAGGCATCGTGGGCGTAAGGGTAGTCGGAACGGGTACGGATGCGGAAACCAACCTGCCAACGATCAAGGCGCTTCACCCGGACGTTGTGCTGGTCGGACTGCGCAGCGGGCAGCCCCTGTGGCAAATCCGGCTGGTGGCGGCCGCGTTGCCGCGGAGCATTGTGATCGTGCTCACCAACAGCGCGGCCCCATTGATGCGAATGGCCTGCCTGAAGGCAGGGGGAAGCTACTGCTTCGACAAGACACTGGAAGTCAACCAATGGCGGGCTTCCCTGCTGAAGATTGCGGACGCAGCCCAACTCGGCCTTGGATCGCCGCGGTTGCGGACGCGACGGAGCCGTCTTGACACCAGCTTATCTGGAGACAGCGATGGTTGAAACTGGCGAATCGCTTTCGATTGAACTTGCCGAAGCTCCGGCTTCAACGCTTGCCGTGGCCGCTGCGCAGATGACGCCGAAGCCGGCGGCCCAGTGTTCGAGCTGCGCGCTACGGCACGTCTGCATGGCATCCAGCCTGGGCGACGCCGACGTCGTGCGCCTGCATGATGTGGTACGCAACTGGCGAATAGTCAGGCAAGGCCAGGCCCTGTACCGGGCCGGGGACCCCTTCCAGAGCATCTATGCGCTGCGTTCGGGGTCATTCAAGACCGTGCTTTCCCATGAGAACGGCCGGGAGTATGTGTCAGGCTTCTTCCTTCCCGGTGAAACGGTCGGCCTCGACGGCATCGCCACCGATGTCCATACCTGCGATGCCATTGCGCTGGAGGACAGCGCGGTCTGCGTCATCCCGTTCCACCTGCTCGAAGCCCTGTGCCGCGAAGTCAGGTCCTTGCAACAACATGTGCACAAGCTCCTGAGTGCTGAAATCGTCCGGGAGACGGGGCAGATGATGCTGCTCGGGAACCTGTCGGCGGAACAACGGGTGGCTTCCTTCCTGCTCAGCATCTCCGATCGTCTGCGACGCAGGGGTTATTCGTCCACGGCATTCACGTTGCGCATGACGCGAGAAGACATCGGAAGCTACCTTGGCATGACTCTGGAAACCGTCAGCCGGACTTTGTCGCGTTTCCAGCAGGAAGGGCTGATCCGGGTGCGGGGCAAACAGATCGAACTGCTCGACCAGGAGGCCCTCGACATGCGCTGAGAAGCCGAGGTGAGCTCGACTGCACCGGCAGTTGCGCTTCTCCCTGTCTGTATCGATCCGCACTGACGGCCGGGCATGGTTCAGAGCCCTTCGTCATCGTCGAACAGACGGTTGCGCATGGCATAGCGCAACAGTGCCGCCTCGCTTGGCATGTGCATCTTTTCCATTAGCCGCATCTTGTACGTGCTGACGGTCTTGGCACTGACGCAAAGGGCCGCGGCAATCGCCGTGAGCGGCTCGCCCAGCACCAGGCGACGGTACACTTCCAACTCACGGTCCGACAATCGCAGGTGGGGCGCCTGGCTGTACGGGTCCTGGAGGCTGGTGGCCAACTTGCCCGCGATCGCCTGGCTGACATAGGTGCCACCGCTGGCCACCTGGTCAATGGCGCACACCAGCTCGTTCGCCGCGCTTTCCTTGGTCAGGTAGCCTGCGGCGCCAGCCTGGAAAGCGCGCACGATGTATTGCTCCTCCGCGTGCATGGTGAGCACCAGGATGCGCAGCCCCGGTTGCTCGTCCCGCAGCAGCCGGATCAGCTCGAGTCCGCTGCGGCCCGGCATCGACAAATCCAGCAGCAGCACCTGCGGCGCGCAATCCCGCACCAGCTTGAGCACCTGCGTGCCGTCCGCGGCCTCGCCGGCCACCTCGAACCTGCCGGCGCGTTCCAGGATATGCTTCAGCCCGTCCCGTACCACGGCGTGGTCGTCTGCAATGAGTACGCGGATCATCTCAGGCCCCTTTCCATTGTGGGATCCTTACGGTCAGGCAGAACCCCGCACCCGGCACGCTGTCGATCGCCACCGTTCCGCCAAGCAGGCGTGCCCGCTCGCGGATCCCGAGCAGCCCCAGTGACTTGCGTGGCCCTCTGCCGGATGACTGCTTGTCCCAGCCCGCCCCATTGTCCTGTACGCGCAACTCGATCTGGCCATCCACTTGCGCCAGGTGAACGCTCACGGCCGTTGCATTGGCGTGCCGCACGGCATTGCTCAATGCCTCCTGCACGATACGGAACATGGCAATCGCGGTTTGCTCGGGAACATCGGCATCCACACCGTCCACGATCACCGGCAATCCATAGCGCTTGGAGAAATCCGTGGCCAGCCACTCGATGGCGGTCAGCATGCCCAGTTCGTCCAGCAGTGCCGGACGCAGGTCACTGGCAATGCGGCGAACCGACGCCACGGTATCGTCGATGACATCGTTCATGGCGGCGATGTCCCCGAGCAGACCCTGGGTGTCCCTGCCTTCCGCGACATCGGCGCCAAGCATGGCCATGTCCATTTTTAACGCACTGAGCCGCTGGCCAAGATCATCATGGAGTTCGCGTGCGATGCGCCGCTTCTCCTCCTCGCGCGCGGCCAGGATGCTGCCCGAAAGCTGCTGCAGTTCCTCGCGTGAGCGGCGCAACGCCTCGTCAGCGCGTACCCGTTCGGTAATGTCGCGCAGCATCACGGTGTAGAGCTTCGTGCCACCATCGATCGTCTGCGAGATGGACGCCTCGATGGGGAACTCGCTACCGTCCCGGCGCATGGCATAGAGCGCCCGTTGCCGCCCCATCTGCCGGTCAGAGATACCAGTGATGCCGAACCGACGCACATGCGCTTCATGGGCAGCCCGGAAGCGCTCGGGAATGAAGTCATTGAGGTGCCGGCCGATCGCTTGTCCGGCTGGCCATGCGAACAGGGTCTCCGCCATCGGGTTGAACAGCACGACGCGCTGCGCGCCGTCGACAGAGATGATGGCCTCCATGGACGAACGGATGATCCCCGCCAGCCGTGCCTGGCTTGGGCCCGCCCGGCGAAGCTGGCGCCCGGCGGCAAGCCGCGTCCCGCGCATCCTGATCGTATGAGGGGTCTTGCCCTTCGCCATGTCTGGTGCCCTGAGCGCACATTCCGGTTCCTATTGAAGGCACTATAGAAGCACGCCAGCGGAGTGCAACCTGCGCCTGCGCGAATACGTGGGGCCGGAATCCGGCGGCCCGCGAAACGTTCCTCAATCCGGTTCCAGGAATCTCGCAAGCAGTTTCCGGCTGACGAAGGTCAGCAGGAGATAGCCTGCCAGGCGGCTCAGTCCAGGCGATAGGCCTTCCGATACTCCGGCATCGTCACCTGCCAACCCAGGCCCCGTTCCACCCGCTGGCGCAGCGCATCGCTGGCATCCGGCTCGCCATGGACAATGAATACGCGCCGTGGCTGCACATGGAATCCGCCGAGCCAGGTCATCAGTTCATTCGCGTCCGCGTGCGCCGACAGTCCCTGAATCTGCGCAACGGCGGCGCGGATTGGAACGTCCTTGCCATGGATACGCAGTTCGCGCTGTCCGCCCGCAAGCGCCGCGCCGCGCGTGCCGGGGGCCTGGAAACCTGACAGCAGGATGGTGCAGCGCGGGTCGGTGCCAAGACTGGCCAGGTGATGCAACACGCGCCCGCCGGTCGCCATGCCGCTGCCGGCCAGGATCACCTTGGATGTGTGGTCCTGGTTGAGCCAGGCTGACTGTTCCATGCTTTGCACCGGGATCGGCAAGGCGCATACCGCTGCGCAGGTCGCGCGATTGATCCGGAGTTCGTCAGGATGCAAGGCAAAGATCTGGGTCGCATCGATGGCCATCGGGCTGTTGAGGTAGATGGGAATGTCGGGCATGCGCCTGTCCTCGATCAGCCGATGCAGGCAGTACAGCAAGGCCTGCGTGCGCCCAACCGCGAAGGCCGGGATAACCAGGCTCCCGCCCCGGCCCAGCGTGTTGTCGACAACCTTGGCCAACGCATCCAGCGGATTCTCGTCCGGATGGACGCGGTTGCCGTAGGTCGACTCGACCAGCAGGCAGTCCGCCTGGCGGACGAATTCCGGAGGCCGCATCACGATGTCTTGCTGCCTGCCCAGGTCGCCCGAGAAAACGATGCGCTGCCCGGCCACGTGCAGTGTCACCGCAGCGGCGCCAATGATGTGCCCGGCGTGGTGGAACTCCGTTTCAATATCCGGCGTGACCGCAAACCGCGCACCAAATGGCTTGGGCTCAAGCCGGCGCAGCGCACGCGCGGCATCTGCGCTGGTGTAGAGCGGCAGGGCCGGCCGATGGCGCGAGAATCCCTTGCGATTGGCATAGGCTGCGTCCTCCTCGGCAAGCGCCGCGCTGTCGGGCAGCAGGATGCCGCACAGTTGCGCGGTTCCCATGGAGCAGAACACCGTGCCGCGAAAGCCGTTGCGCACGAGCAGCGGCACATAGCCGCTGTGGTCGATATGCGCATGCGTCAGGATCACGGCATCCAGGTTGGCGAGGTCCACGGGGAGTGGCTCCCAGTTGCGCAATCGAAGCGACTTGAAGCCCTGGAACAGCCCGCAATCCACCATGACGCGGCTGCGTCCAGTGTCGAGTACGTATTTCGAACCTGTGACGGAGTCCGTGGCACCGAGGAATAGGAGCTCCACTTCGCCCCCTTTCAATGGGAAAGCAGCAGCGGCACCGGACAAGCGCGCATCAGGCTACGGGTCGTCCCGCCCATGATCAGCTCGCGGACACGCCAGTGACCGTAGCCACCGGCCACCAGCATCCCGGCGTCCAGCGTCTGCAATGCTTCGAGGATCACGGTCCCGACCGGCTCCGCGGTTTGTTCGGTATGGACCCCGGCAATGACGCCATGCCGCATCAGATAGTGCCTCAGGCCGGCAACTGGCTCGCTGTTCGCGTCCGGGCTTCCCTTCTCGTCCCAGACGGCAAGAATCGTCACCTTGCCGGCACACAGCAGCAGCGGCATGGCGTCGGCGACCGCGCGTGCCGCTTCACGGCCGCCATCCCAGGCGATTACCACATGTCCGCCGTGCAGCCGCGCCGGTTGTGGCGGCACGAGAAGCACCGGGCGGCCGGCATTCAGCAGCACCTGCTCCGCGATCCGCTGCATCTCGCTGTCCCCGGGGGGCAGCATGCCTGCCAGAACGATGATGTCGGCAACGCGTCCTTCCTGCGCGAGTACCCAGCCGGGTTCATCCTCCACGACATGGTGCGTGAACGGCGTGCGGTGCGCCGACCGGGCGACTGTTTCACTAAGCAGTTCGCCGGACGCGGCGGTGTGCGCAAGGCGTCTGCGGCGCGCCTGCTCGGCGTGGCTTGCGGCCTCCTCACCAGCGCGGAAAAGCGGGCCCAGACTGACGCCGGTTGCGCTGACGCCAACCAGGTGTCCGCCAAAACGCGCCGCGAGTTCGGCGGCCATCCGGATGCGCGCCTGACAGCCCGCATCGCTACCGAGCGCGACCAGCACAGTCCTGTATTCCATGGCCTGTCCTTTTCAGACGACTGGATTGGTGTTCTCCGTCAATGCGACAGAAGCACCGGTACGGTCATCGACGCCAGGATCGTACGCGTCACGCCGCCAAGGACCAGTTCGCGCATCCGTCCATGCCCGTAGGCACCCATGACGATCAGGTCCGAGCCCAGGTCCGCAGCCCGGGACAGCAACATCTCTCCCGTATCGTTGCCGGCGTCTGTCTCGATGTCATGGAGTTGCGCCTGCACGCGATGCCGGCTCAGCCACTCGACCGCATATCGCGCGGGAGAAAGCCAAAGGTCGGATGAGACGTCCGGCTTGCCCCACGAGACCACGTCCACCGACTCCGCGCGCCGCAGGAAGGGCAAGGCGTCGTGAATGGCCCGGGCAGCTTCCCGGCTGCCGTTCCAGGCAACCAGGATGGTCTTGCCAACCTTGGGAAACGCGCCCGCATAGGGCACGACCAGGGCCGGCCGTCCGCACTGCAACACCACGGACTCGACGAAATGAGGGTCGTCGAACGCCTCGTTGTCCGCCGGATCGCGCTGGCCGAGAACGATCAGGTCCGCCGCGTGGGCATCTCCCTGTACGGTAGCCGCCGTTGCCCACTCGGTCGTGCGCCACTCGGTCGGGATGACAAGCCCGTCCGTTGCGCCCAGGAATGCCTGGTGAGCCATTTCACCGGCATGACGTTGCCACTCCTTGTAGGAAGCCAGGTAACGGTCACCGTCCATCAGGTAACGGGTTGACCTTGGCTCCGGCTCTCCCAAGGCCAGCAAGCCAATCAGCGTTGCCTGATACTCCACCGCCAGTTGGACGGCGAGGTGCAGACGCTGGTGCATGTGGCGGCTGGCGTCGAGGTGAACCATGATCGTCGCGTAGTCCATGGAGAAGCTCCTTGTAGCGGCATGGCAGAGCCGCCCTTGCAATCTAGACGCCAGCGACAGCCTGGACTTGTCACACATCAAGCTTCATGGCGAAGGCCCACCGGTTGCCAGACGCAAGCGCCCGTTTGACACACATCAAGCCGGTCTTCCCCGCGCAGCCTAGCCTTGATTCATGCCGACCGGTGCCTCCGCTGTCAGCCTGGCTCCCTGTCTCGAGAGGTCTCAGCATGTATCAGCGAATTCTCGTGGCTGTCGATGGCAGCCAGTCAGCCTCGCTCGCGGTCGACCAGGCCATCATTCTTGCCAAGGCGACCGGCGCGGAAGTCAAGGCGCTGTTCGTGGTGGATGACAACGATCTCTTCCTCGACTTGAAATACAGCGATCCGACAGACCTACTGGAGAAGGTCATGACCTACGGCCAGGCGACCCTGACCAGGACAGTGGACCGCTTCCGGGCCGCCGGGATACCTGGCGTGACACACCTGATCGAGCGCACGAACACCCTCGGACTGGTCGCCGACACCATTGCCGCGGAAGCCGACAAGTGGAAGGCCGACCTGATCGTGCTCGGGACGCATGGGCGGCGTGGCTTTCGGCGCACGGTCATGGGAAGCGTGTCCGAAGGCGTTATCCGCAGGACATGCTTGCCAGTCCTTCTGACCCGAAGCGAAGCGGAACGCTGACGGGTCAATGACCTGAACGAAGGGTGGCTGTCATGAGTCAGATCGTCTTTCTCAACACCGAGCCGGCGTATTGCCCCGGAGGTCCAAGCCTGCAATGCGCGGCGCAGATCGATGGGTGTCATGCGTCATATGAGATAACAGCGGAGGCGCTGGAAGACCACTTTGGCGCCCGCTCCTATCTCCGTGAAGACCTCATCCCAGCCTTCCTGAACCATCGCAAGACGATCGAGGGAGTCGCTCGCGGCGTGTTCGAGATGACCGGCGCCTGTCACATCGTCCTGCATAGCGGGCACTTCCGGTTTGCCGCGTAGACGACGTCATGCCGCAGGCGCACAAGGGGCGAAGCGCGTGGGAGGGAACTAAAGATGAAAGTCGACGAGATCTGTTCACGCGGCGTGACTCACATTGCCATGACCGGCGGCCTTCATGAGGCTGCAAGGCTCATGCGCGACCACTGTGCCAGCGCACTGCTCGTCACGGATGGCATGCCGGGCCGGCTGTACGTCAGGGGACTGGTGACGGATCGGGACATCGTTGTCCATGGCCTCGCCGACGCCGACGGCTTCAGCGACAAGACCGTGGCCTCGGTCATGACGCAAGGTGTTCTTTCGATCGAACGGGACGCCCATGTGGGCGAAGCGCTGCGCACCATGCTCGCCCACGGCGTCCGGAATCTCGCGGTGGTAGGCGAGGACCGCGCGCTATTGGGGGTACTGTCCATCGATGAAGTCATCTGCGCGCTGGTTTCGGATATGGCCCTGGTGGCAGGCATCTTCCAGCGCGCGCGGACTGGCGACGCGCGCCATACCGAGCAGCCGCGCCTCTACCTTTTCTAGGATGCTGTTTTCAGTGCGAGAACAGCACCGGGACCGTCATCGATGCCAGCAAGGTCCGCGTCACCCCGCCCAGCACCAGTTCCCGCATGCGTCCGTGCCCGTACGCCCCCATTACGATCAGGTCCGCATCGAAATCCGCTGCCCTGGACAGCAGGAGTTCACCGATTGTCAGGTCGGATCCGCCCGGGCCATGCTCGACTCCCACGGTCACGCCTTGTTGCTCGAGAACACGTGCCGCGTGCCCCACCGGTGTGGCATCGGGACGCATTTCCTTGGCCGCAGTCGGCGCGCTCAGAATGCGCGCCTGTGCCCCCGCGATAAGTGGCAAGGCGTCATGCAGGGCTCGCGCGGCTTCGCGGCTGCCGTTCCAGGCGATCATCACGCGGGCGCCTGTCGCGGAGAAACTTCCGGCGCAGGGAACTACCAGGACAGGCCGGCCGCTCTCCAGCAGCAAGGCTTCGAGAATCTGTCGCGCGACGGGCCCCTCAGTGCCGTTCTCATCGTACTGGCCAGCCACGATCAGGCCGGCCTCGCGCGATTCACGCAGCACTGTCGACAGCGTATCGTGCTCCGCAGCGCGCCACTCGGCGCCGGCGGACAGTTGCTGTGTCGACTCACAGAATGCCTGACGCACGCGCTCCCTGACCAGCCGGCGCCGCTGCATGTCCTCTTCGACAAACTGCCTGGCATTCTCCATCAGGTAAAACCAGGCGGGGTCGGGGATGAAACCCGCAAACAGCCCTATCAGGGGACACATATTGGATTGCGCCAACTGCGAAGCCAGCGCCAGACGCTGGTCGGAAGCCTTGCTGCCGTCCAATTGAACCAGAATGCTGCTGTAGCCCATGTTCACTCCTTCACGCCAGAGCGGGCCTGACCATGACCTGGCTCCGACTACTGCCTGGCCAGGAGAACTGGCAGGCTGGTTTTCGCTCTGACCCCGCTGGCTAACGCGCAGCACCTCACAACTACACTAGGTCGCACGCGCCGCCAGGAGTTGGGCTGGATCAAGTTATTCACTGACGACTGCACTGACCAGCCAGAGTCGGGTACGCGAAGAGGGCATCGCCCAGCCACGATCGTCCTGCAAGGCCGCATCGACTGAGCACGCGGATTGACATGCATCAATGCCGGGGCGGTTTGGCTTCCTACGATCCAGTCATGGTCAGGGAGAGCGATTCCCGGCAGACGGTGTTGACCCTGCGCGGGCGGGCGAAAGCGGCAAGATCGCCTCATGGACGGGTGTCGCGCCGTACCCTATCGTTACCATGGCGGCTCGTGAACAGGCAGGGCTTCCCACTTGTAGGAGACTGAGCATGTACTCAAAGATTCTGGTTGCCATTGACGGTAGTGAGTGTGGCGAGCGGGGCCTGGAAGAGGCGATCGGCGTGGCACGCGCCTGTGACGCGGAACTGGAAATTGTTCACGTCATTGACGGCGGCTATGAGTTGGCGGAAGTGCGGGCCGGGCTGGTCAGGGAAGGGCACAAGCTTCTCGCGCAGGCACAGGCAAGAGCCGAATCAAGCCAGGTGCGCAGCCACGCGATCCTGATCGACGAGATCCTGGCGATGGGTGACGTCGGCAACCAGATCCGGAAGATCGTGGAAGACAGCCACGCCCAGCTCGTCGTGATCGGAACACACGGCCGCAGCGGGATTCGTCGCATGCTGATGGGCAGCGTGGCTGAAAGCCTCGTACGCCATTGCAGCGTACCGGTCCTGCTTGTCAGGGCTCATAAGGACACCGAGGCTGCGTCCTAGCCGGCTGTGTCGGTCCCGGCGACGGCTTCGCTGACGCTCATTCGATTTCGGAGTACGGTCATGTCCACGACCACCATTTCCATCACGCCGACAACCGCTTCGCGGCTCTACTCGGTCGGCCGGGCCCTTCTTGGCTCGCTCTTCCTGATCTCCGGTTTCCTGAAAATGGGCAGCTTTGCGGGCTACTCCGCCTGGATTGCCAGCGCTGAACTGCCGTTACCGAATCTGCTGTTAGTGCTGACCATCCTGATCGAGATTGGTGGCGGTTTCGCCCTCATTTCGGGTTGGAATGCGCGGTGGGGCGCGCTGCTCCTTGCACTGTTCCTGGTGCCCACGACGGTGATCTTCCATGGCTTCTGGCGCGCCGATTCCGCAGACGTGATCAACCAGATCAACCACATTCTGAAAAACGTCTCGATCTTGGGCGGTATGCTGGTTGTATTCACGGTTGAGTCAACGCGGAACCGGAACGGACCCGCGGCCTGACCGATGGCTCAGGAGCAGCTGGGCGTGCTGCGGGCGCCAGATGCCCGTGCGCGGCCAATTCTTGTGATTTTTCCTATCTCAATGACCGATGGTTCATCCATTGAGTCAATTTGATATCAGCCTACCTGCAAATGGCATATCATTGACAGCTTGGAAACGCCTACGCGATTGCCTTGACTGGCCCCCTTGAGGAAGGGCAGCACCGAGGCAGGACAGATTACAAGAATGAGACGCCAGACCATGAAGGCATCCCGGGCGCAGACGCCCGAGAAGACGAGGGAGGGGGCGCCGTCGCCGGCGCAGGCACCTGCGGCGCTGCCCAGTCGGTTGCCTTACCTGATTGGACGTACCGACCGAATCGTCAAGCGCCGCCTGGGCGAGGTGCTGGCCCCGCACGGGCTGACCCTACCGCAGTTCACGGCGCTCTCCGTCTTGCACGCGCGCGGCCCGACCTCCAACGCGCAATTGGCCGAGCGCTCACTCATCTCGCCTCAGTCAGCCAATGAGGTGGTCAAGACGATGGAAGCGCGTGGCTGGATCGTGCGCCAGCCGGACCCTTTGCACGGGCGCATCGTGCTGCTCAGCCTCACCGAGAGCGCACGTGATTTGCTGCGGCAATGCGACGACACAGTTGCACAGATGGAGCGCGAAATGCTCGAGGGAATCGACGCCGCGCATGCGGTCATGCTGCACGAACTGCTGCAAAAGTGCGCGCGCAACCTGCGCTGATATACGACCCTTGCGCTGGCCGTCGATCTTGGGGTGGTCGTACTTGAGTGCGCATGGACCCAACGCCCTTTTTGCAAGCTTCTTGTTCGTGATGTCGAAGCGGTCTGCATGCCTGGTTCCGGCTTGCCCGAGGGGTGCTTGCTGAAGCACCCCCGCGCCTCAACGAGATCCGCGCGAACCGTTGTTGTATCCAACTCGCCGTCAGAGGTCCCTTCATACCCTGAAATCCAGGTAATTTTCCCCACGTTTACCCTTAGTTTTTCGATCTTTTTCTTGTCATCCTCCGGCAAGCTGAATACAGTCTGTATCCAACAAAGCGATTAAAGGCCGCCTGGTCCTGCGCGGCTCGCCCCACGGAGACATCCTGATGGACACGGACAACCACAACCTCAGCGACAGCAAGGCGGGCACCAGCACCTCCCAGGCCGTCCGCGCCCTGCTCGGCCTGCGCGAGCTGGTTCTTGGCGGCGAGTTGCCGCCCGGTGGACGCATTTCGGAACTATGGGTTTCTGAGCGCCTTGGCGTGTCGCGCACGCCAATCCGCGCGGCGCTGATCCGGCTGCAGGAGGAAGGGCTCGTCGAGCCGATCCCGTCCGGCGGCTTCGCGGTGCGCTCGTTCGACGAGAACGAAATCAGCGACGCGATCGAACTGCGCGGCACGATGGAGGGCCTGGCCGCGCGCCTCGCCGCCGAGCGTGGCGTCAGCACGAGCCTTCTTAACGCGATGCGCGACGTCATCGCGCAGATCGACAGCGCGCTGACCGGTGAACTGACCGCCGTGAAGTTCTCGCAGTACGTGGACCTCAACGCGCGCTTTCACCAGTTGCTGGCCGAGGCCTGCGGCAGCGCGCTCGTCGCGCGCCAGATCGACAAGGTCACGAGCCTGCCGTTCGCTTCCGCGAGCGCCTTCGTCATGGTGCAGTCGATCGACGAAAGCGCGCGCGAGATGCTGCTGCTCGCGCAGTCGCAGCACTGCGCCGTGGTCGAGGCCATCGAACAGCGCGAAGGCGCGCGTGCCGAGGCGCTGATGCGCGAGCACAGCCGCATCGCCAACCGCAACCTGAAGTTCGCATTGCAGAACCAGCAGGCAATGTCACAGGTACTTGGCGGTAGCCTGATCCGGCGCGCCGGCCGCACCGCCTGACCCGCACCCCGGGTCCCTTCACCACCCTCTTCGTCAACCAAAGGATCCTGGCGCCTCGCGCGCCGGGAGGGGAAAGTCATGTTCCTGAAAAACACCTGGTATGTCGCCTGCACGCCCGATGAACTCGCAGGCAAGCCGCTCGGCCGCACGATCTGCAACGAGAAGATGGTGCTGTACCGTGATGGAAATGGCAGCGTCGCCGCGCTCGAGGACTTCTGTCCGCATCGCGGGGCGCCACTGTCACTGGGTTTCGTGCGCGACGGGCAACTGGTCTGCGGCTATCACGGCCTGACGATGGGCCGCGATGGCAAATGCAAGGCAATGACCGGTCAGCGCGTGGGCGGCTTTCCATCGATCCGCAACTACCCTGCCGTGGAGCGCTACGGTTTCGTCTGGGTCTGGCCCGGCGATGCCGCGCTCGCCGATGACACGCTGATCCCGCATCTCGAATGGGCGGTGAGCCCCGAGTGGGCGCATGGTGGCGGCCTGTACCACATCGGCTGCGACTATCGCCTGATGATCGACAACCTGATGGACCTGACGCACGAGACCTACGTGCACGCGTCGAGCATCGGCCAGGCCGAGATCGAGGACGCCGCGCCGGCTACGCGCGTGGAGGGCGACTCAGTGATCACGAGCCGCCATATGGAAGGCATCCTGCCACCGCCGTTCTGGGCCGCCGCGTTGCGCGGCAACGGTCTTGCCGGCGACGTGCCCTGCGACCGCTGGCAGATCTGCCGCTTCACACCGCCGAGCCATGTGATGATCGAGGTCGGCGTGGCCCATGCCGGCAAGGGTGGCTACCATGCGCCCCCCGAGCACAAGGCTTCGAGCATCGTCGTGGATTTCATCACGCCAGAGACCGAGACCTCGATCTGGTACTTCTGGGGCATGGCGCGCAATTTCAAGCCGGAAGACGCGGCGCTCACCGCGACCATCCGCGAAGGCCAGGGCAAGATCTTTGGCGAGGACCTGGAGATGCTGGAGGCGCAACAGCGCAACCTGCTGGCCAATCCCGAGCGCAAACTGTTGAAGCTGAACATCGACGCGGGTGGCGTGCAGGCGCGCCGCGTCCTGGACCGGCTGCTCGCGCAGGAACAGATGCAGGAACATACGCAGGCCGCGCAGCCGGTTGCACAGGCGGGAGCGGCATGATGCAGGTCCGGATTGCAAGCAAGACGGCCGCCGCCGACGGCATCGCCGTATTCGAGCTGGTGGCCGCCGATGGCGATGCGCTGCCGCCCTTCACCGCCGGCGCGCATGTCGACGTGCATCTCGGCGATGGACTGGTACGCCAGTATTCGCTGTGCAACGACCCGGCCGAGACGCACCGCTACCAGCTTGGCGTGCTGCGCGATCCCGTGTCGCGCGGCGGCTCGGCAGCGATGCATGCGCTCGTGCCTGGAAACACGCTCGAGATCAGCGCGCCGAAGAATCATTTCCCTTTGCACGCGGACGCCGGACACTCGGTGCTGCTCGCGGGAGGCATCGGCGTAACGCCGATCCTCGCGATGGCGCAGAGCCTCGCGCGCGGCGGCGCATCCTTCGAGTTCCACTACTGCACGCGCAGCGCCGCGAGCACGGCATTCCAGGAACGGATCGCTGGCGACGACTTGCGCGAGCGCACGTTCCTGTACCACGACGACGGGCAGCGCGCGGACCTGCAGCAGCTCCTCGCCGCGCCGCGTGCCCCGCGTGCCCCGCGTGCCAATACGCATCTCTACGTCTGTGGGCCGTCCGGCTTCATGGCCGCCGTGCTGGACGCGGCACGCGCTGCCGGCTGGCCCGAGTCCAACCTGCACCGCGAGTACTTTGCAGCGCCGGAAACGCCGTCCGCCCCAGGCGGCGCCTTCCAGGTGACAGTGCAGAGCACCGGCCGCGTCATCGACATCGCCGCGGATGAGACCGTGGTGCAGGCGCTGGCCGCGCACGGCGTGGAGATCCAGACCTCGTGCGAGCAAGGTGTCTGCGGCACGTGCCTGACGCGCGTGTTGTCGGGCACGCCCGATCATCGCGACGCCTACCTCACCGATGAGGAGCGCGCCGCCAATGACCAGTTCCTGCCATGCTGCTCGCGCGCCAGGAGCGGCATGCTCGTGCTGGACCTGTAGCCCCCCGCGGTATTGCAGTACGCCGTACCCCCGAAAGCCGCCCGTCCGTGGCGGTACTCAACAAATACATGGAGGTAGACAAATGCAGCCCGACATCAGGGAAACCATCAACCACGGCACGATGAGCCCCGTCCAGGTGATGGCAATCGCCATCTGCATCGTACTCAACATGCTCGACGGCTTCGACGTGCTGGCGATGGCCTTCACGGCATCGCACATTTCGACCGAGTGGCACCTGACCGGCAAGGAGATCGGCGTGCTGCTCTCCGCCGGCCTGTTCGGCATGGCGGCCGGTTCGCTGTTCCTCGCGCCGTGGGCCGACCGTATCGGCCGCCGGCCGCTGATCCTGATTTGCCTGGGCACGATCTCGGCCGGCATGCTGTGCTCGTCGCTCGCGCAGAATGTGCCGCAGCTCGCGGCTCTGCGCGCCGCGACGGGGCTCGGCATCGGCGGGATGCTTGCCAGCATCAACGTGATCACGGGCGAGTACGCGTCCGACAAGTGGCGCAGCACGGCGATCGTGCTGCAGGCAACCGGTTATCCGGTTGGCGCGACGATCGGCGGGGCTATCGCCGGCGTGCTGCTCGCGCATTACGGCTGGCGCAGCGTGTTCGTGTTCGGCGGCCTCGTCACGCTCGCGATGGTGCCGGTGGTCCTTGCGCGGTTGCCGGAATCGCTCGACTTCCTGATCGCCCGGCGCCCCGAAGGCGCGCTCGACAAGCTCAACCGCTTGCTCGCGCGCATGGGACGCGCGACCGTCGCCGCGTTGCCAGCGCACGAGGCAACACAGGCGCGGGAGGCCGGCGACGTGCGCAGCCTGTTCCGAGGCAGCCTGGCGATGCAGACGCTGATGATCTGGATGTCGTTCTTCCTCGTGATGTTCACGTTCTACTTCGTGCTCTCGTGGACGCCGAAGCTGCTGGTGGCTGCGGGGATGTCAGCGCAGCAGGGCATCACGGGCGGCGTACTGCTCAACGTTGGCGGCATCGTCGGCGGCACCGCGTTCGCGTTCCTCGCCGCGCGCATCGGGCTGCGGCCGCTGCTGTGGAGCTGTTTCATCCTGACCGCGCTGATGATGATCGGCTTCGGCCTGTACGCAAGCACGCTGTCGGCGGCCTTCGTGCTGGCGATCCTGATCGGCGCCGGGATCTTCGGCTGCATGGTCGGCCTCTATGCGTACGCGCCGATCCTGTACCCGGCGCAGACGCGCACCACGGGCATGGGGTGGTCGATTGGCATGGGGCGCTTCGGCGCGGTGCTCGCGCCGCTTGTGGCGGGTGCGCTGCTTGATGCGGGCTGGCCGTCGGCGCATCTGTATTACGTGTTTGCGGTCCCGCTGCTGGTGGCGATTGCCAGCGTCGGGCTGCTGGGGAGGTTGAAGGCGGCCGTTGGTGAACCGGTGCGGGTCGGCGCGCACTGATTCTGTGCGGGCCGCGTGGGATTGGGTAATGATGGGGTTGTCGTGCTTGGCGGGCGCTGCTGTTTCGACGGCGTCGCCGACGGGGGTTTTGTTGTGGTGACAGGCCCCGTCTTGCTGGCAGGGCCTGTCCGTATTTTTGTGTGCGAGGCGGTTTTGAATTCTGTCAGCTTCGAGCGGCAGTAAATCGCTCGCCATACAGAATAGCAAACTGATTCATGGCGGAC
>NZ_JBYOJR010000046.1:0-48271 GCF_057798915.1 Cupriavidus sp. 22TCCZM01-5 | reverse complement strand
CTTCCGCCCTCCATTGTCCTTCATCGAAAGGCGGCGAGGCGACAACTATCCTGACATGGAGGGCTCGGACAAAAAGTGACTCGCCGGCTACGCCGGCGAAACAGCAGCGCCTGCCAAGCACGACACCCCAATCCGGACCAAAGCTCGCGCTATCGCTCCAAAACGTTTGGAGCGTTTGCTGAATAATCAGCCCCACCAATCTTCCAGTACTTGCTTCCCATAAGTTGAATTGGGGTAAGCCTCTACTGTGTCCTATCGATTGTCCTATTGAGATAACAATAATACTGATATATCGTTCCGTCACGCCCGAGAAGGCGCGATTGCGACGAAGGGTGCCGTGGTATCAGTATTCTGCATGTTGATAATTCGATCAATGGAAGCGATTGTGGAATTTTATTGCGCTCATAGCGAAGCCAGCCAGAATGCGAAATCCTAACTCTCCGATGCCCCGTTATCACCGGATTTACCTGGTATTAAGGCAGAAAATCCTGACCGGAGTTTATGACGAGGTTGGGCTGCCGGTGGAGTTCAGCCTGATGGAAGAATATGGCGCGGCGCGGGTAACGATACGCCGCGCGCTGTCCGAGTTGTGTAACGAGGGCCTGATTTTCCGGCGGCGCGGGCAGGGCACTTTCGTCAATGTCGACCATGTCCGGGGCAGCGCTACCCCGCCGCGCATGTGCGGGCTGCTTGACAGCCTGCTGGAAGCGGTCGCCGATACCTCGGCGCGGGTGGTCGATTTCGGCATGCGACCCTGCCCGCCGCAGGTGCGCACGGCGCTGCGGCTGTCGGAGCAGGAGGAGGCGCTGCACGTGGCGCGCGTGCGCCTGCACCACGGCAAGCCGGTATCGCTGATCACTACCTGGTCGCCGCCGCATGTGGCGCCGCTGTTGAGCCCCGCCGCGCTGCAGCAGCAGCCGATGCTGGCGCTGATGGAGAACGGCGGCATCCGCATCGGCGAGGCCGAACAGGTGCTGTCCAGTTGCCTGGCGGACGCGCAGGCCGCGGTGCCGCTGGACGAACCGGTCGGCGCACCACTGCTGTCCGTCGTGCGCGTGGTGCGCGATATCGACGGCGATCCGGTCCAGTGGCTGCACGGCCTGTATCGCCCGCAGTGCTACGACTACCGCATGGCGCTAACGCGTGCCGGCGAAGACAAGGCGCGCATCTGGCTTGCGCGCGACTTGGCCGCCGCGGCGCGGTGAGCCCCAAGACAACAAGGAGGAGACCACTATGACGAAGACCTATCCGGCAAGACGCCAATTTCTTGGCCAGGCTGCGCTGCTTGGCGCCGGTGCCCTGGCGCCCCGGATCGGAAGGGCCCAGCCCAGGCCGGTGCGCATTGGCGTGCTGCATCCGGTCACCGGCGCACTGGCATTTTCCGGCACGCAATGCCGTGCCGGCGCGCTGCTGGCAATCGCCGACATCAACGCCGCTGGCGGCATCAAGTCGCTGGGCGGCGCCCGGCTGGAAGCCGTGCTGGGCGATGCCCAGTCGCAGCCGGAAATCGGTGCGGCCGAAGTCGAGAAAATGAACGAGGCCGGCGTCAGCGCGGTGGTCGGCGCCTATGCCAGCGCGATCTGCCTGGCCACCACGCAGGCGGCGGCGCGGCATGGCCTGGCGCATGTGGTCGACGTGGGCGTCGCCGACGCGATCGTCGAGCGCGGCCTGCCCAACACGTTCCGCTTCGGCCCCGGCTACAAGGTCGCGACCGAAACCGCGATGAGCAACCTGCGCACCCTTAACCAGCGCAGCGGCAACCGAGCGCGCACCGTGATGATCATCCACGAGGAATCGCTGTTCGGCAGCGGCACGGCGAAGCTGCTGGGCCAGCGTCTGCCGGAGTTCGGCTTCGAGGTCAGCGAGGTGGTCAGGCACGCCAACCCCACGCGCGACTTCAGCAATATCGCGCTGCGAATAAAGGCGGCCAACCCGGACATCGTCATCGCGGCCAACTACTACAACGAGTACGCCTTGCTGATGCGCACCATGCAGCAACAGAAGTTCCGCCCCAAGGCGATTTAGGGGCTTTCTTGCCGGCCCCTATGACCGCCGCGTGGCACTGGACGAAGTCGCCCAGATGATGGGTGGCCTGGCCTATATGACGGGCCTGCCGGGCAAGCCGATGCGCGCCGGCGCATCGGTGATCGACGTGGCCGGTGCGATGTTCGGCGTGATCGGCATCCTCGGTGCGCTGCAGGAACGGCAACGGACGGGGCGCGGGCAGCATGTGTGCAGCTCGCTGTTCGAGACCACGGCCTTCCTGATGGGCCAGCATATGGCGCAGCAGGCGGTGACGGGCACGCCGGCCCCGCCGATGACGGTGCGCCGTTCGGCGTGGGGCGTCTATGACATCTTCGAGACCAGGGAAGGCGACCCGGTCTTTGTCGGCATCGTCAGTGACACCCAGTGGCGCAAGTTCTGCGAAGCGTTTGCGCTGGCGGACTTTATCGGCGACCAGGGCCTGGACCGCAATGAGGGGCGGGTACGGCAGCGGCCGCGGGTGCTGGGCGCACTGAGGCCGATGTTCGGCCGGTTTGGCAAGCAGGAGTTGATGGCGAAGCTGGAGGCGTGCGGCCTGCCATTCGCGCCGATAGCCCGGCCCGAGGACCTGTTCGACGACCCGCACCTCAATGCGGGCGGCGGGCTGGTGCCGGTGACGCTGCCCTCCGGGCAGCAGGTGCGGCTGCCGGCGCTGCCGATCGCGATGGGCGGCCGGCGCTTCGACGTCTGGCGCGACCTGCCGCGCGCCGGCGAGCATTCGCGGGCAACGCTGCTGGAGGCCGGCCTGAGCGAGGAATCCATCGATACGCTGGAGGCGGAGCGGGCGATCGGAGCGCAGCGATGAACGCCATGCCGCACGGCCGCACCCTGTTTGACCAGCCGATCGCCGGCCTTGCCATCGATGCCGCGTTTATCGGCTCGTGCACCAACGGCCGGCTCTCGGACCTGCGCAGCGCGGCGCGCGTGCTGGCGGGGCGCAAGGTGGCGCCCGGCGTCAGGGCCATCTGCGTCCCCGGCTCCAGCAGCGTCAAGCGCGCCGCCGAGGCCGAAGGTCTGGACCGGATCTTCCTCGAGGCGGGCTTTGAATGGCGGGAGTCGGGCTGCTCGATGTGCTTCTATGCCGGCGGCGAGAGCTTCGGCCAGCGGCAGCGGGTGATCAGCAGCACCAACCGCAATTTTGAAAGCCGGCAAGGGCCGGAAACCCGCACCCACCTTGCCAGCCCGGCCACCGTCGCGGCATCGGCGGTGCTGGGCCGGATCGCCGATCCGCGGCGCCTGCCGGGAGACTGAGATGGAACCGTTCAACGTGCATTGCGGCATTGCCGCGCCGCTGCTGCGCATCAATATCGATACCGACGCGATCATCCCGTCGCGGGAGATGAAAGACGTGTCCAAGGCGGGCCTGGCCGACGGCCTGTTTGCCGGCTGGCGCTACCTGGCGGGCACGCGGCGCAGTCCCGATCCATCCTTCGTGCTGAACCAGCCGGCCTATGCGGGCGCATCGATCCTGCTGGCCGGGGGCAATTTCGGCTGTGGCTCATCGCGCGAGCATGCGGTATGGGCGCTGAAGGAGTACGGCATCCGCGCCATCGTCGCGCCCAGCTTCGGCGCCATCTTCCACAACAACTGCGTGCGCAACGGCGTGCTGCCGGTGGCGCTGCCGATGGAGGCGGTGCAGGGGCTGGCCGACGACTGCGCCCAGGCGCCACGCGAGCGCCAGGTGACGGTCGATCTCGACCAGCTGTACGTGGAGTCGCCTTCGGGCCAGCGCTACGGCTTCACGCTTGGCAGCGAGCAGCGGCAGATGCTGCGCGAAGGGCAGGACCCGATCGCGCTGACGCTGAAGCTGGCATCGCGCATCGATGCGTTCCAGGCCGCGGACAGGGTGCGCCGGCCGTGGATTTATTTCGATAGCCAGGAGTAGCGACGGGCGGGCGGGATTATCTGACGCCTTTGTCCGCCTGAATCCGTCACTCGAAGAAGGGTGGTGGTTCTTCCTTCTGATTGATCCAGGGAATTCGTAGCGGGCTTGCGCCGGCGGCGCAAAGCCTTGCTCACCGCGGTGAGCGGCTTTGTCACGTCCGTTGCCGGTGCCAATCCGCTTGAAGGGTGCAGTGGCAGTGGCTTTTCACAGGGAGTTCGGGGGGGGCGATGGCGATCTGCCAGAGGGCATCGGGGATCGATTCCACCGGCGCGCGCGCGGTGGCCGCGATCAATGGCGTACGCCCGTCGGCTGATGACAGCCAGTGCTGCGCGTGGGCCTGCGCCACAAGTTCTGAGGCAGCGGACAGGGCCGCGGGGCTTGCCCCGCGACCCGTTTCAGGTCAAGCGCTCCCGATACAGGCGGTAGTTCTCGTCGTCGAAGCAGACGAAGGTCACCTGCTCGATGCCAGGCGCCGCCGCCAGCGCGTCGCGCACGGCCTTGATGGCAATATCGGCTGCACGTTCCCGCGGAAAGCCGTAGATGCCGGTGCTGATATTGGGAAAGGCCAGCGTGCGCAGATGGTGCTCGGCGGCCAGCCGGATGCTGTTGCGGTAGGCGCTGGCCAGCTGTGCGTCTTCGTCCTTGCCGCCGCCATGCCAGACCGGGCCGACCGCGTGGATGACGTATGGCGCGGGCAGCAGCCCGCCGGTGGTGATCACCGCTTCGCCGGTGGGGCAGCCGCCCTGCGCGTCGCGGATGGCCTTGCATGCCGCCATGATCGCGGGTCCGCCGGCACCGTGGATGGCGCCGTCCACGCCGCCGCCGCCCAGCAGCCCGCTGTTGGCCGCGTTGACGACAGCATCGACCTCCATCCGGGTAATGTCGCCATGCACAACCTGCAAATGTTCACCAGTCATTCGCTGTCTCCCGCAGTGGATGAGTGCCCCGGGCCGGCCAAGGCCAGGCTGGCCTACATGGACGCCTCAAGCATACGCCGATAATCCTCCGCGCTGGCCTCTTTCGGATTGGTCTTGTGGCAGTGGTCGAGCAGGGCGCCCGCGATCACCTTGTCGAACATGGCCTCGGTCACGCCCATCTGGCGCAGGCCGGTGGGCAGTCCCAGCCGCGCGGTCATGTCGTGCACGGCCTGGGCGATGTCGGCGCCTTCCGGCAGGTGCATGGCGCGGCGCAGGCGCGCATAGCGGTCGTCGCGCACCACGGTCGGCGCGTCGGCATTGAAGCGCAGCACGGCGGGCATGACCACCGCGTTGAGCGTGCCATGGTGCAGGCCGGTCTTGCCGTCGATCTTCAGGCCGCCAAGCGGGTGCGACAGCGAATGCACGCAGCCCAGGCCCTTCTGGAACGCCATGGCCCCCTGCATGGAGGCGCTCATCATGTTGAGCCGCGCATCGCGGTCCTGGCCATCGCGGGTGGCGCGCTCGATATGCATCCAGCCTCGCTCCAGTCCGTCCAGCGCAATGCCGTCGGCGGGCGGGTTGAAGGCGGGGGCCAGGAAGGTCTCGATGCAATGGGCAATGGCGTCCATGCCGGTTGCGGCGGTCAGGCCAGCGGGCAGGCCCAGCGTGAGTTCGGGGTCGCAAATGGCCGACTTCGGCAGCAGGTGCCAGGAATGGAAGCCCAGCTTGCGCCCGTCGTCGAGGATGATGATGGCGCCGCGCGCCACCTCGCTGCCGGTGCCTGATGTAGTAGGCACGGCGATCAGCGGCGCGGCGCGCTCCGTGATCTTCGTGCTGCCGCCTTCGATGGTGGCGTAGGTTGTCAGCTCGCCCGGGTGCGTGGCGAGAATCGCGATGCCCTTGGCCAGGTCGATCGACGAGCCCCCGCCGACCGCGACCAGGCCGTCGCAGCCGGCGTCGCGGTATTGCTGCGCGGCCTTGCGCACCATGGCCTCGGTGGGGTTGGACGGGGTCTCGTCAAACACGGCCACCGGCAGGTCTTGCATCGCGTCGATCGCGCGCTGGGCCACGCCCGCCGCGACCACGCCCTTGTCCGTCACCAGCAGCGGCCGGCGGATGCCGATGCGCTCACATTCGGCCTTGAGCATGTTCACCGCGCCGAAATCAAGATGGATGTGGGTGAGATAGTAGATAAAGGCCATGGTTAGCTGTCTCCTGCGGCGATCCGCCGCGAATTTTGCTTTTTGGGAATCACTGGCAAAGCAGAACGGATAGGGCGATCATCGCCCAGAATTGCCTGCCGTGCTCATGCATGGGGGTTATCTCGTAATGCCCGCTTCCTGAAACACTGGCATGATACTGAAATCGAACGATCGTTCACAATTCGAACTTCTCCCGATGCCTGGGGAAGCCACGAACATTTCCGCGGATGCCGGCCAGGCGGCCGCCAGGGCTGTATCGAATCCAGTGTCTGCCATGTCCGCCGTACCGTCCGCATCGTCTGGGTCGTCCGACTCACCCGCCAGCCACGCTGTTCCCGGCATGCCGACGGTGCCGCTCGACCCGCAGGTGGCCGCGTTGCTGGATCTGATCGCGCGCGCCAAGCGGCCACCGATCCACGTGATGGACGTTGAGGACGCCAAGATCGCGTACGAGAAGAGCGCGCCCATCCTCGATATCTCGCCGCCAGCGGTGCACGCGGTGGAAGATCTCCATATCTGCGCGCGCGACGGCCATGGCATTCCAGTACGCCTGTATTCGCCGCGCGAGGCCAGTTGGGCCGAGCCGCTGCCATTGCTCGTGTATTTCCATGGCGGCGGATTCACCGTGGGCAGCGTGAATTCGCACGATGCGGTGTGCCGAATGCTGGCGTCGCGTGCCGATTGCATGGTGCTGTCCGTCGACTATCGCCTCGGACCGCAATGGCGCTTCCCGACCGCGGCCAATGATGCATTCGACGTGCTGCACTGGGTCTTCGAAGAGGCGGCCCGCCTCGGCGCGGACCCGCAGCGCATCGCGCTGGGCGGGGACAGCGCCGGCGGCACGCTGGCCACGGCCTGCGCGGTGCACGCGCGCGACGGCGGCCTGGCACCGGTGCTGCAATTGCTGATCTATCCGGGCACCTGCGCACGGCAGGACACGCCTTCGCACCGGGCTTTGGCAGAGGGCTACCTGCTGACCGCGGACATGATCCAGTGGTTCTTCTCGCACTACCTGGACCAGGAAACCAGCCGCGACGACTGGCGCTTTGCCCCGCTCGACGGCGCAGTCACTGGCGCCGATGTGCGCGGCTGCTGTCCCGCGTGGATCGCCGTGGCCGGCTACGACCCGCTGCATGACGAGGGCGTGGCCTATGCGGAGAAATTGCGCGCGGCCGGTGTGACTGTCACGCTGGCCGACTATGCCGGCATGATCCACGACTTCTTCAAGATGGGCCGCTTCGTGCCCGCCGTGGCGCAGGCGCATGCCGACGCCGTGGCGGCGCTCCGGGCCGCATTCGGCACCGGTCAATAACAAGCGTCGGGCCGCGGCACGCCGCACCCGATCCCGATAATTTTCAGCAGTGACTCGCAGCACAAGGAGACATCGTAAATGCAACGCCGCCAATTCATCGCCCGCGCCGGCCTCGCCGCCGCCACCGCCGCGCTTGGCTTCGCCGCCATGCCCGCGCAAGCGCAGGCAGAGAAATTCCCGCAACGTCCGATCCGCCTGGTCATCGGTTACACCGCAGGCGGCTCCACGGATATCCCGTTCCGCGTGCTGGCCGAAAACGCGTCGAAGATCCTCGGCCAGCCCGTCATCGTCGAGAACAAGCCGGGCGCCGGCGGCGTGCTGCCGGCCCAGATGATGCAATCGACCGCGCCTGACGGCTACACGCTCGCGCAGGTGGCCATGCCGGTCTATCGCCTGCCGTACACCACCAAGATCAACTGGGACCCGGTCAAGGACCTGAGCTATATCATCAACCTGGCCGGCTACTCGTTCGGGCTGGTCGTGCCGGCGGATTCGCCGATCAAGACCATGCAGGACTACATCGCCTACGCCAAGGCGAATCCCGGCAAGCTGACCTACGGTTCGCCGGGCACCATGACCACGCTGCACCTGACCATGGAAGAACTGGCGATGAAGCAGGGCGTGCAGTTCTCGCACATCCCGTACAAGGGCAACTCGGAATCGATGCAGGCGCTGCTGGGCGGCCATGTGATGTCGGTGGCCGACACGCCCGCGTGGGCGCCATACGTGGAATCGGGCAAGCTGCGCCTGCTGTCGACGTGGGGCGACAAGCGCTCGGCGCGCTTCCCGAACGTGCCGACGCTCAAGGAACTGGGCATGGGCATCGTGCAGACCTCGCCGTTCGGCCTGGTGGCGCCGAAGGGCACCGACCCGAAGATCGTGCAGAAGCTGCATGACGCGTTCAAGAAGGCCATGGAAATGCCGAACTACCGCGAATCGCTGGCCAAGTTCGACATGGAGCCGTACTACATGAGCAGCACCCAGTACGCCCAGTTCGCCGCCGATACGGTGAAGAAGGAAAAGGCCATCATCGAGAAGCTGGGCCTGGCCAAGACGCAGTAAATCCGCAGGCGTTTCCGTTTTCCTGCGCCACGGCTCAGGCCACCATCCCGCTGGCAACAGGCGGGTGGCGGCCTGATGCCATGTGGAACCCCGTTCGAAGGAGACAAGCCAGATGGCAAAAGAAGATTTCCGCCACAGCATGCCGCTGCGCGTGCGCTGGGCCGAAGTCGATCCGCAGTCGATCGTTTTCAATGCGCACTACCTGACCTATTGCGATATCTGCGTGACCGAGTACTGGCGCGATGCCGGCATCCGTTACCCGGAGGACGTGCTGCACGCACATGGCGTCGATATCTTCGTGGTCAAGTCAACGCTGGAGTATCACGCCTCGGCGCGCTTTGACGATGTGCTCGATATCCGCGGCCGCATGGCGCGGATGGGGCGGTCGAGCATGCTGTTCAGGGTGGAGATGTACCGCGGGGACGAGCACCTGATTACGGGTGAGATCGTCTATGTGTGCGCGGATCCGGAGTCGCGCAAATCGGCGCCGATTCCAGGGCCGGTGAGGGAGATTATCGAAGGGTATGAGGTGGTGAAGCCGGCGGCGTGAGCCGCCCATACTTCAAGTCCTGCTTGTTTGCTCCCTCTCCCGCGTTAGGGAGAGGGGCCAGTCCCCGCAAGAGAGGGCAGCAGCAGCGAAGCCGTACCGCTTACTTCGCTGCCCCCGCATCCTCCATATACGCGCGAATCACGTCGTCGAAACTCGCGTCGCTCTGGAACCCCAGCGACAGCGCGCGCTCCGCGTTCCACGCGGCCGGCCACGTGCCGACAATCTTCTCGATGCGTTCCTCGCGGTGCCACGTGACACGGTCGGCCACCGCATCGCCGGCCACGCGGCGCAGCGCCTCCACCATGCCCGCGGCCGTCACCGACAGGCCCGGCAGGTTCACCACGCGGCGGTTGCCCAGCCGCTCGCCCTCCAGTTCGATACCGTTGACAAGCGCCGTCACGGCCGCGCGCGGCGACAGCAGCCACAGCGGCGTCTCGGGCGCGACCGGGCAGTTGGCTTGCACGCCCGCCAGCGGTTCGCGGATGATGCCGCTGGCGAACGACGAGGCCGCGGCATTGGGCTTGCCCGGCCGCACGCTGATGGTCGGCAGGCGCAGCACGCGCCCGTCGACAAAGCCGCGCCGGCTGTAGTCGGACAGCAGCAGTTCGCCGATGACCTTCTGCACGCCGTAGGACGACTGCGGATTCAGTGCCGTATCGTCTTGCACCACGGGCGGCAGTTCGCCGCCATAGACCGCGACCGAGCTGGTGAACAGCACGCGCGGCTGATGGCCGAGTGCGCGGCAGGTTTCCAGCAGCGCGCGCGAAGCGTCGAGGTTGACGCGCATGCCAAGCTCGAAGTCGGCTTCGGCCTGGCCCGAGACCACGGCGGCCAGGTGGAAGATGGCGCCGGTATCGGCATCGATGGCTTGCGCAAGGACGGCGGGGTCCGACAGGTCGCCGGTCACCACGCGCACGCGCGCATCATCGAGGCCTTGCGGCGCTACCACGTCGAGCAGCGTCAGGCGGTCGAAGGCGACCGCGCGGCCGTCCAGTTGCAGGGTGCCGCGCCGCAGCAGCAGGCGCGCCAGTTGCAGGCCGAGGAAGCCGGCGCCGCCGGTAATCAGTACGTTCATGGCAGTGCTTCTCTGTGGGTTCAACGCTTCAGGTACGGCTGGATCCAGCCCAGGCCGGCCGAAGTGCCGGCGCGCGGGCGGTATTCGCAACCGATCCAGCCCTGGTAGCCCAGCTGGTCGATCACGTCGAACAGGTAGGGATAGTTCAGTTCGCCAATGTCCGGTTCGTGGCGCTCAGGCACGCCGGCGACCTGGATATGGCCGATGCCGGCGAAGTCGCGCTCGAGCTTCTTCGTGACGTCGCCTTCGACGATCTGGCAGTGATAGCAGTCGAACTGGACCTTCAGGTTGGCCGCGCCGATTTCCTTGCAGATGGCCTGGCCGTCGTCCTGCCGGTTCAGGAAATATCCGGGCATGTCGCGCGGGTTGATCGGCTCGACCAGCACGGTGATGCCTTGCGCCGCGGCGGCACTGGCCGCATGCGCCAGGTTCTCCAGGTAGGTGGCGCGGCAGCGCGCACGGTCGGCGTCGGCCGGGACCAGGCCGGCCATCACATGGATGCGGTCATTGCCGATCACGCTGGCATATTCCATTGCGCGGCCGAAGGCGGTGCGGAACTCGGCCTCGCGGCCGGGCAGGGCGGCAATGCCGCGTTCGCCTGCGGCCCAGTCGCCCGGCGGCGCGTTGAACAGCGCCTGCACGAGGCCATTGGCATCGAGACGCGCGCGCAGTTCGGCGGCCGGGTGCTCGTACGGGAACAGGTACTCCACTGCCTGGAAGCCGTCCGCCGCGGCGGCGGCGAAGCGGTCCAGGAAGTCGTGTTCCGTGTACATCATCGAAAGGTTGGCGGCAAAACGCGGCATGGTGGGTTTCCGGTTATCAGTCTTGAATGCGGTCCGCTCAGCGGTTGACCAGCTTGGCCGGCGTCAGCCACACGAGCACGGCGCCGACGACCAGGATCGCCGACAGCACGTACATCGGCAACTGCGTGCTGTGCGTCATGTCCTTGAGCGCACCGACCATATACGGCGACACGAAGCCGGCCAGGTTGCCCACCGAGTTGACCACCGCGATGCCCGACGCGGCAGCGATGCCCGACAGGAACGAGGTCGGCAGCGACCAGAACAGCGGCGCGCAGGTCAGCACCCCGGCGGCGGCCAGCGACAGCGCGGCGATGGCCACGGTCGTATTGTCGGTAAACGAGGCCGCAATCGCAAAGCCCGCGGCACCCATCAGCGCTGGCACGATCAGGTGCCAGCGGCGCTCGCGGCGCGCGTCCGCGCTGTGGCCGAGGATGTTCATCACGACAATCGCGCACAGGAACGGAATCGCCGACAGCAGGCCGATATTGAAGTTGCCGGTAACGCCGCTGGCCTTGACCAGGGTGGGCATCCAGAACGTCAGCGCGTACTGGCCCGTGACGAAGCAGAAGTAGATCAGGCACATCCACCAGACGCGGCTGTCGCTGAACACGGCGCCGAGCGAATGGCCATGCGACTTGCCAGCGGCAGCACCGGCGTGACGCTGGTCTTCCGCAACGTTCTGCTTGAGCACGCGCTTCTCGTCGGCGTCAAGCCACGGCGCCTTGTCGATGCCGTCGCGGAGCACGAACACGGTGACCACCCCGATCAGCAGCGCCGGCAGCGCTTCGATCACGAACATCCATTGCCAGCCGCGCAGGCCGTGGGTGTCGTTGAACATGTCCATGATCCAGCCCGACAGCGGGTTGCCGAACATGCCGGCCACCGGAATGCCCGACATGAACAGCGCGATCATCTTCGCGCGGCGGTTGGCCGGGTACCAGTAGGTCAGGTACAGGATCACGCCCGGGTAGAAGCCCGCTTCGGCCAGGCCGAGCAGGAAGCGCATCACGTAGAACTGGGTCGGCGTCTGCACGAACATGAACAGCGCCGAAATGATGCCCCACGTGATCATGATGCGCGCAATCCAGATGCGCGCGCCGAGCTTGTGCATCAGCAGGTTGCTGGGCACCTCGAACAGGAAGTAGCCGATGAAGAACAGGCCGGCGCCAAGGCCGAACACGGTCTCGGAGAAGGCCAGGTCCTGGGCCATCTGCAGCTTGGCGAAGCCGACGTTGACGCGATCGAGATACGCGATCACGTAGCACAGCATCAGGAACGGCATGATGCGCCAGAACACCTTGTTATAGGCGCGTTTCTCGATCTGGGCGTCGACGTCGAGCCGGGCGTTGCCGCCCAGGCTGTCGTAGGCGGGCACGCTGGCCGCGGGTTGGTTCGGGGTCACGGTGGTCTCCGGTCGGGTTTCGGGGGCGCGAGTGTTCTCCGCGGCTGCCTGGCGGCAGTCGCATCCGGGTCGCGTCGGTATCAGTGGGTTGCTATTTTTGGGGTACTACCAGCGGGCCTGGAAAGTGTCCCGCAGTTCTGCCAGTGCGCTTTCGCCGAGCGCGGCGCGGGCGGCAAAGCCCGGCGCATCCTTCATCATCATCCAGAGCTTCGCGGTTTCCTCCAGCTCCTCGAGCGCGAAGGCCGCGCGCGAGACGCTGGACTCCCACACCACGGGGCCCAGGCGCTCCAGCATCACGCCGCGCACTTGGTTGGCGAGCGTGGCAACACGCGCCGCCACGGCCGGATCGCCGGGGCGGTGGTACGGAATCATCGGGACATGGCCGACCTTCATCACGTAGTAAGGCGTGAGAGGGGGCACGATATCGTCGTTCTGCCACACGCCGGCCAGCGTCAGCGCCACGAGGTGCGTCGAGTGCGTGTGCACCACGGCGTTCGCCTCGCGGTTGTTGTCATAGATGGCACGGTGCAGCGTCAGGGTCTTCGACGGCCTGTCGCCCGAGACCCAGTTGCCGTCGCCGGACACCTTGGCCACGGCGGCCGGATCCATCATGCCGAGGCAGGCATCGGTCGGCGTGATCAGCCAGCCGTCATCGAGCCGCGCGCTGATATTGCCGGCCGAGCCGACCGTATAGCCGCGCTGGTAGAGACTCGCGCCGATACGGCAGATCTCTTCGCGCAGCTTGCTCTCCTGGCTCATCACTGGCCTCCGAGTTGTGCGAGGGCTTCGGCGAAGAAATCCTCGCCGCCGAAGTTGCCCGATTTCAATGCCAGCGCGAGCGGTTGCGCATCGAGCGTGACGGTGGCGGGTACGCCTGGCGCGATCTGCGCGCCGATGCGCAGTGCGCGCACGCCGAGCGCCTGCACCACCGCGCCCGAGGTCTCGCCGCCGGCCACGACGAAGCGCCGCGTGCCGCATGCAAGCAGTCCGGCAGCGATACCGGCCAGTGCCTGCTCGACCAGATGGCCCGCGCGCTCCACGCCAAGTTCGGCCTGCACGGCCTTGACCTCGTCGGGACTGCTGGTGGCGTAGATCAGCACCGGCTCATCGTGGCTGGCGGAAAAGGCGAGCGCCGCATCCACCACGGCCTCGCTGCGTGCCAGCGCCAGCGGATCGATGCGCAGCGCGGGGCGGCCTTGCGAAAGCCAGCGAGCCACCTGGCCGTTCGTCGCGCGCGAAGCACTGCCGGCCAGCACCACGCCGTGGCCGTCGATGCGAGGCACCGACGCGGCGTCGCTGCGCTGCGGCAGCAGACCCGCGCGACGGAAGTTTTCCGGCAGGCCCAGCGCGATGCCCGACCCGCCGGTAATCAGCGGCAGGTTCGCACAGGCTTCGCCGAGCGTGAACAGGTCGGCATCGGATACGGCGTCGGCAATCGCGATGCGTACACCATCGGCGCGCAGCGCGCCGATGCGCTCGGCTGCGGCGGCGGTACCGCGCGCGACGGCGTCATAACGCAGCAGGCCGACCTTGCCCTGGCTTTGCCGCTGCAGCACGCGCACGAGGTTGGCGTCGGTCATCGGCGTGAGCGGATGGTGCTCCATGCCCGATTCGTTCAGCAGCACATCGCCGACGAACAGGTGGCCGCGGAAAATGGTGCGGCCATTCTCGGGGAAGGCCGGGCAGGCGATGGTGAAGTCGCTGTCGAGCGCCGCCAGCAGCGCTTCGGCGACGGGGCCGATATTGCCGGCCTCGGTCGAATCGAAGGTCGAGCAGTACTTGAAGACGAACTGCCGGCACCCCTGCGCGCGCAGCCACGCGAGCGCGGCCAGCGATTGCGCCACGGCATCGGCGGCGGGAATGGTGCGCGACTTGAGCGCGACCACGATGGCATCGGCGTGGCCGACGTCCTGCACGGCGGCCGTGTCCGGAACACCGATGGTCTGCACCGTGCGCATGCCGTTGCGCACCAGCGTGTTGGCCAGGTCGGTGGCGCCGGTAAAGTCATCGGCGATGCAGCCCAGCAGCGGGCGGTTTTGCGCTTGGATTGCGGTCATGATGCGGAGCGACTTACTCGGCTTTGGTCGGCAACTCGATGCCGGGGAAGATCTTGATCACGGCGGCATCGTCCTCGCCGCCATGGCCGGCGGTGGAGGCCATCATGAACATCTGGTGCGCGGCCGCGGACAGCGGCAGCGGGAATTTGCTGGTGCGCGCGGTGTCGAGCACCATGCCAAGGTCCTTGACGAAGATATCGACCGCCGACAGTGGCGTGTAGTCGCCGGACAGGATGTGCGGCACGCGGTTCTCGAACATCCACGAGTTGCCGGCGCTGTGCGTGATCACGTCATACAGCGCATTCGGGTCCACGCCTTCGCGCAGGCCCAGCGCCATGGCTTCGGCCGCGGCGGCGATATGCACGCCGGCCAGCAACTGGTTGATGATCTTGACCTTGGAGCCGGCGCCGTGGCTGTTGCCCAGGCGGTAGACCTTGCCCGAGATCGCGGCCAGCACGTCTTCGGCGAGCGAGTAGGCTTCGGCGGGGCCGGAGGTCATCATCGTCATCTCGCCGCTGGCGGCGCGCGCGGCGCCGCCGGACACCGGGGCATCGAGCATCAGGATGCCTTGCTCGCCAAGACGGCGGCCCAGGGCTTCGGCAAAGGCGGGCGGCACCGTCGCGCTCGCGACGACGAGCGTGCCCGGACGCATCGTGGTGGCGGCGCCGTCCGTGCCGAACAGCACGGCCTCGGTCTGCTGCGCATTGACCACGAGGGTGATCACCACGTCGCAGCGGCTGCCGAGTTCGGCAGGGCTCGCGCACGGCACGCCGCCGGCATCGGCAAAGCGCTGCAGCACGTCGGGCCGCAGGTCGCAGGCATGCACGTTGAAGCCGGCACGCAGCAGCGACTGCGCGACACCATTGCCCATGGCGCCAAGGCCAATCACGCCGATATTCCGGGACATAGAAAACTCCTGATGCGGGTAAGACAGGTCAATCAATGAGGGCGGAGCCGGTTCAGTTCGGCGTGCCGGAGCGCTCGTCGTCCGCTTCGTCCTGGCCGAGCTGGGCCAGGCGGCGGGCGGCGTTGTACATGTGGTTCTGCGCGGCATTGCGCGCGGCCAGCGCATCGCCGGCGCGGATGGCAGCCACGATGGCCTGGTGTTCCTCGCGTACCTGGCGCGTGAAGTCTGCGCGGCGCGCCTCGTTGGTTCGCGTCACGCGCGTGGCGGCTTCGAGGTACTGGCTCAGGAATTCCAGCGTCTTGAGGAAATACGGGTTGCCCGTGGCTGCGGCAATGGCGCGGTGGAACGCCACGTCGGCGGCGACACCATCGCCGCCTGCGGCGACCTCCGCGTCCAGCCCGGCCAGCGCTGCGTCGATGGCAGCCATGGTGGCGTCGGTGCGGCGGCGCGCGGCCTGGGCCGCGACTTCGGCCTCGATGGCGCGGCGCAGTTCGACGATCTGCAGCACGGAATCCAGCGTGCCGGTGTCGGTGTAGTCGATCCGCAGCGGGCGGATGCCGGCCTGCTCGGTCACGAACACGCCGCTGCCCTGGCGCGATTCGACCACGCCTTCATACTTGAGCCGGGAGATCGCTTCGCGGATCACCGTGCGGCTGACGCCGAATTCTTCGGACAGCACGGCTTCGGTGGGCAGCTTGTCGCCGCGCGAGAAGGCGCCGCTCTGGATCTTCTCCAGCAGTTGTTCGGCGACGTTGTCGGTCAGGGCTCGGGCCGGGACTTTTTGGAACACGGTCTTATCGGGTCATCGGGTAGTCAGGTCATCATACAAATTTCATGGAAATCTGTTAGTGCAGGTAAACCCTTATATGGTGCAGTCCGCACAAGCCTGGTGCTCCCGATATGGGGTGGATTGTGGCGTATCATGGCGGCCGCAAGCCCGCTTGCGGGTCGATCGACTGCTTATCCCGTCATTTCCCAAGCATTGCCATGCCAGTTACCGTCCTGATTTGTCCCTGGTCCGAGGCGCGCGAACGTGCCCGCGCCATCCGCTATACCGTGTTCGTCGAAGAGCAGGGCGTGCCGGTCGAGCTGGAGTGGGATGAATGGGACGAACCGAGCTGGCACGCGCTGGCACTGGCCGAGGACGGCACGCCGGTCGCCACCGGGCGCCTGCTGCCAGACGGGCATATCGGCCGCATGGCGGTGCTCGGTTCGGTTCGCGGCACCGGGGTCGGCGCGCTGGTGCTGGATGCGCTGATGAAGAAGGCCGCGGAACTGGGCTACCCGGAACTCGTGCTCAACGCGCAGACGCATGCCGCGCCGTTCTATGCGCGCGTGGGATTCGCGCAGGTCGGGGACGAATTCGAGGAAGCCGGCATCCCGCACGTGGAGATGCGCAAGCGCCTGGGCGCCTGATCAGCGCGGCGCCGGTACCGTGCCGGTGTCGCGGGCCAGGTTCAGCTTGCCGCGGTAGGAGACCTCGCCGGTCTGGCCGTTCGCATCGAAGCTTCGTTCACTGAAGTCGAAACGCCCGTCGTGGCGCACGCGCAGCACCGTGCTCGCACGCGTGCCGTAGTTGGGCGAACGGATGAATGCGGACGACAGCAGCTTTTCCCACTCGGGCGAAACGCCGGTCGAAGGCAGTTCGAAATCGGCGGCCTGGCGCTCGTCCGCCAGCATTTGCAGGTAGGGCGCGGCGCTGGCGTTGGCATGGCCGGTGTCGGCCGCCAGCACCTCAGCGAGCGCGCCGACCCGGCTGCGCACCTTGGGCCACGGCGTGTCTAGCAGGGCGTTGGACAGCCCGTACAGTCCCGGCCGCAGACGCTCCGGCTGGCGCGAAGCCGACCGGTTGCTGTACCACCAGAGTTCCCGCAGGTCGCTGGCCAGCAGGTTGAAGCCGTTGTAGCAGCCATCCGCGCCGGTCAGCGCGCCAAGGTAGTCGGCCGGCGCCTGGTGGCCGCGCAGGAAGCCTGCCACCAGTTCGCCGCGCGAGCGGGCATCGGTACGCTTTTCCGATGGGGCGCGGTAGTTTGTCAGCGCGGCAAAGCGGCCTTCACCGGCCACGCCCATCCACGTGCCGGGCTCGCCGATGACATCCGCCAGGTCGCGGCCTGCCAGCACTTGGGCGGCATCCTGCCACCAGTGCGCCGGCGCCGCCGGGCGGACATAGAATTCGTCGCGATTGCCGGCCACCACCAGGGCATAGTCCGGGTGCGATTGCCAGGCAACCAGGATCAGGCACATTGCTTTGCTTCCTTGACTACGTTTCCACGTTTGCTGCGGCCGGTTCTACAGCAGGTCCAGGTCGATGAAGTGCTCGACCTGGCGTTCGCCTTCCACCCACTGTTCCAGTCCGCTCTGACGCCACAGACCAGCCAGTGTGGCGTCGAAGGCGGGCGGTACATCGGCGTAGCATTCCATCCATGTCTGCACGCCGGCACGGGTTTCGGGCCTGCGCATGAGCGTACCACCAATTCCGGTCGCCTCGGCAACCGTCTCCATCCAGCGGTGCCAGTGCGGCAGCGCTTCGGCCGCTGCCGCCTCCGGCACGCGGAAATAGACGAAGAGATGATCGCTCATGGCGGCGTCCTGTGGGTCAGCCGGCGGCCTGGGCAGCCTCCGACAAGGGTACTTCGTAAGGGAGACGGCCCAGCGTCAGCGCGGCGCCTTGCGCGCTGTCCAGATGCAGGGCCGCCGCGGCGGCATCGATCTTCAGTTCGGCCAGGCCCGCCCAGCCGCCCTGGGGCGCCGCAGCGGCATTGACGATCATGCCGCAAGGCTGCTGCGGGTCTTCCGGACGGAAGATCTCCGCGGCGGGCGCCGGGACGGCACCGTCGCCCTGCACCAGCCACATGCGTCGCTTGAGGGTGCCGCGGTACTGGCTGCGGGCCACGATTTCCTGGCCCGGGTAGCAGCCCTTGCGGAAATTGACGCCGCCAACCAGCTCGAAATTGACCATCTGCGGCACGAACTGCTCTTGCGTCGCCGCGACGATGCGCGGGATGCCGGACTGGACTTCGAGCCAGTCCCAGAATGCTGCATCGGCCGGGGCCAGCTCGCCCGCCAGCGCTTCACGGATCTCGCCGGCGCGCCCGGCCGGCAGCAGCAGCTGCCAGCGCGGCTGGCCGGCTGCGTCCGGCAGGCGGATGACGGTGATGCCGTCGGCGCTGTCGGCGTCGAATACGGCCTCGGGCGCGGCCAGTCCGGCCTTGGCCAGAGCCTGTGCGGCCTGCGGTCCGGCGACGCCGAGCACGGCCACGGCCGGGGTGAGGTCGCTGAGCTTCGCCTTGGCGCGCAGCACGAACATGCTCAGGCGCTTCTGCAGCGCGGGGAGGATGTCGGCCGACAGTTGCAGCACGATGCCCTCGGCATCGCGCCACATCAGGAAGCTGGCCTGCAGCCGGCCTTTCGGCGAGCAGTATCCGGCCAGGCGCGCGGTGCCGGGAGCCAGGTCCTCGACCGCGTTGGTCAGTTGGGTGTGCAGGAAGGTGGCGGCGTCGTCGCCTGCCACGCGGATCCAGCCAAGCCCGGCCGGCGCGCAGACGACGCCATGGTTCTGCAGGGCGTCAAGGCTGGCGGCGAGTTGCGGGGCTGGGGTGTTCATTTCAGGCATTCCGTTCAGCGTTTGGGTGCAAATTGGGTGCGTTTGGCAGGTGCGCGCCGCGCATCACAGGACGGGTTGAGACCCGTCGCGTCGTGGCGGCGCAAGGCTCCCGGTATTATATGGGGCTGCCGGCATTTCAGCCGGCGCCGGCGGCGCGCGGCGGGCAGGGGTCATCACCCTCCGCATGGGCGCCGCCGAGACTGAACGGATTTCATGACTCGTCTTTTCCTCCGCCTGGTAATCGTTGTCCTGGTACTTGCCGCAGCTGCCGCCGGCGCATTTGCATGGTGGGCCAACCAGCCGTTGGGGCTATCCTCATCGCCTGTCGAAGTTGTCATCAAGCCGAATTCGGGCGTTGGCAGTGTCGGCCGCCAGTTGCAGCGCGGCGGCGTGGGCATGGACCCACGCCTGTTTCAGCTACTGGTCAGGCTGACCGGGCATGGTCCGGACCTGAAGGCCGGCGGCTACACCTTCGAGACGGGCATCACGCCGCTCGGCGTGGTCGGCAAGCTCGCGCGCGGCGAGGTCACGCACTACGTCGTCACCGTGATCGAAGGCTGGGAATTCCGCAAGATGCGCGCGGCCGTGGATGCCAGCCCGGCGCTGCGCCACGACACGCAGGGCATGTCCGATGCCGAGTTGATGAAGGCGATCGGTGCCACGGAGGCCGCGCCGGAAGGGCTGTTCTTCCCCGACACCTACCTGTTCGCGCGCGGCAGCAGCGATATCGAGCTGTATCGTCATGCCTACAAGGCCATGCAGCGGCGCCTGAACGAAGCCTGGAACGCGCGCGCCGCGGACCTGCCGTACAAGACCCCGTACGAGGCGCTGGTCATGGCGTCGATCGTGGAAAAGGAAACCGGCCAGGGCGCCGAGCGCCCGATGATCGCCGCGGTGTTCGTCAACCGGCTGCGCAAGAACATGCTGCTGCAGACCGATCCGACCGTGATCTACGGTATCGGCGAGCACTTCGACGGCAACCTGCGCAAGCGCGACCTGCAGACCGACACCCCGTACAATACGTACACCCGTACTGGCCTGCCGCCCACGCCGATCGCGCTGCCGGGCCTGGCCTCGCTGGCGGCCGCCACCGCGCCGGCACCGTCCGACGCGCTGTATTTCGTGGCGCGGGGCGACGGCACCAGCCATTTCTCCAACACGCTTCCCGAACACAACCGCGCGGTCGACCAGTACCAGCGCGGCAAATAGGCATCCATGCGCGGAAAATTCATTACCTTCGAAGGCATCGACGGTGCCGGCAAGAGCACCCATATCGACTGGGTGGCGGCGCGCCTGCGCGAGCGCAAGGACATTGGCGCCGTGGTCACCACGCGCGAGCCCGGCGGCACGCCGCTGGGCGAAGACCTGCGCCAGATCCTGCTGCATCGGAAGATGCACCTGGAAACCGAGGCGCTGCTGATGTTCGCGGCGCGCCGCGAGCATATCGCCGAGGTCATCGAACCGGCGCTCGCGCGCGGCGACTGGGTCATCTCCGACCGCTTCACCGACGCCACCTTTGCCTACCAGGGCGGCGGCAGGGGCCTGGCCACGGCGCGGCTCGAAGCGCTGGAGGACTGGGTGCAGGGGGGCCTGCAGCCGGACCTGACGCTGCTGTTCGACGTGCCGCTGGAGACCGCCAGCGAACGCCTGGCGGGCGCGCGCGCGCCGGACAAATTCGAGGCCGAATCGCGCGCGTTTTTCGAACGAACCCGTGCCGAGTATCTGCGCCGTGCCGCGCAGGCACCCCGGCGTTTTCGCGTGATCGACGCCACGCGCAGCATTGAGGAGATTCGTGCCGAGCTTGAGAAAATCATTTCAACGCTTTGATTTTGAAGCTTTATATTGATTGATAATATTGCCATCGCTATCAAGATGGCACTTGAGATTTCACGGCTAACTGACTGATTCGCATGCTCTATCCCTGGCAAACGGAAGACTGGCAACGGCTTGGCGCGCTGCGCGAGCGGCTGCCCCATGCGCTGCTGATCCACGGTCAGCAAGGAACCGGCAAGCGGGACCTGGCGCTGCATTTCGCGCAGGGACTGCTGTGCGAATCGCCGCGGCCCGATGGCCAGCCGTGCGGCCAGTGCGCGGCCTGCCACTGGTTCAGCCAGGGCAACCACCCGGACTTCAGCGTGGTGCGCCCTGAAGCGCTGGAGGCTTCGGGCGAAGTCGAAACCGATGACAGCGGCAAGAAGAAGGCGCCCAGCAAGATCATCCGCATGGAGCAGGTGCGGGCGCTGATCGAGGCGGTCGGCGTCGGTACGCACCGGGCCGGATTGCGGGTGGTGGTGGTCTATCCGCTCGATGCGCTGCAGGTGGAAGGCGCCAACGCGCTGCTGAAGACCCTGGAGGAGCCGCCGCCATCGACGGTGTTCCTGCTGGTCACCGACCGGCTGGACCGGATCCTGCCGACCATCCTGTCGCGCTGCCGCCAGTTTTCGACGCAGCGCCCGACGCCCGATGCGGCGCTCGCGTGGCTCAAGAGCCAGGGCGTGGCGGACGCCGAAGCCCAGCTGGCACTGGCCGGCGGCTCGCCGCTGACCGCGCTGCATGCCGCCGAAGCCGAGGAGCAGCCGCTGCAACGCTGGCTGGTCGGACAGCTCGGCGCCGCGGCGGAATTCGACGCCTCTGCGGCGGCGGAACAACTGCAAAAGCTGCCGGTGCCCGCCGTGCTTGGCATCCTTCAGCGCTGGACGTACGATCTGCTGAAATGTCGGCTTGATGCCTCCGGCGATGCCACGCCGCGCTACTTTCCGAAGGAGCGCGCGGTGCTGGCGCGTTGCGCCGGGGCCTCCAGCGCCCATCGGCTGCAGGCGTTCGCCGCGCGCATCAATGCGCACCGGCGCAGCGAGAACCATCCTCTCGCACCCAGGCTGGTGATGGAATCCGTGTTTCTCGAGTACCGGCAACTGTTCCACTGACAGCGCCGGCGCAGCAGGCAGGGCCCGGCAATCGCCGGGATGCAGGTCCACAACACCTATAAAGCAAAGCCGTAGCAGGTCAAAAAAGGGTCAGCCATGAGTACAGATGTCGCAACCATACCGGCGCGGGCGGCCGGTACCACGGGCGGAGCGCCGTCGCGGCCGAACGTGTTGTCCTTGTCGATCAAGGACCAGGCCGGGCTCTATGCCGCCTACATGCCGTTTCTGGCACGCGGCGGTATTTTTGTGCCTTCGAACCGGCCGTTCCGGCTGGGCGAGCAAGTGTTCCTGGTCCTGTCGCTGCTGGACCGGCCGCAGAAGTACCAGGTTGCTGGCCATGTTGCGTGGATCACGCCGCCGGGCACGCCAATGAAGACGCCAGGTGTGGGCGTGCATTTTCCAGATGACGACACCGGCCGCAACCTGCGGCGCGCCGTCGAGGAAATCCTGGGCAAGCAGCTGGAATCCGGGCGGCCCACGCAAACTTTATGATGTATATGAAGATTGCTTTGTAATTTCTTGTTTTTATTGAATTTTGTCCGATGATGCCGGCGACGTGCCCGGCACTGTCGCTTGCCACCGCAGCACGCTCGCGTCGCGCGCGGTGACGGCCAATACGGCGCGGTTGTCCGCAGCGTCCCGCCAGGCAGGCTGATTTTTGGCGCCTGGGCCGCAGTACTGAGGTTTCCCCCATGTTTGTAGATTCACACTGCCATATCGATTTTCCCGAACTGGCCGCCCGCCTGCCGCAGTTGCTCGACAATATGCGCGCCAACCAGGTGTCGCACGCGCTCTGCATCTCGGTGACGCTGGAAGACTTTCCGCGCGTGCTGGCGCTGGCCGAGCAGCATCCGAACCTGTACGCCTCGGTGGGCGTGCACCCGGACTACGAAGAGGGCGAAGAGCCCACGCTGGAGCGCCTGCTCGAACTCTCCGCGCACCCGCGCGTGGTCGGTACCGGCGAAACGGGGCTGGACTACTACCGCCTGAACGGCCGCAGCATCGCCGACATGGAGTGGCAGCGCGAGCGTTTCCGCACACATATCCGCGCCGCACGCCAGACCGGCAAGCCGCTGATCATCCATACCCGTTCATCGGCGGACGACACGCTGCGCGTGATGCGCGAAGAGAATGCGCGCGAGGCCGGCGGCGTGATGCACTGCTTCACGGAAACCTGGGACGTCGCGAAACAGGCGCTGGACGAGGGCTTTCACATCTCGTTTTCGGGGATCGTCACGTTCAAGAGTGCGGCGGATTTGCAGGAAACGGCGCGCAAGGTGCCGCTGGACCGCATGCTGATCGAGACGGACTCGCCGTACCTGGCCCCTGTGCCGTACCGAGGCAAGACCAACGAGCCGGCCTGGGTGCGCCACGTGGGCGAGTTCATTGCCCAGTTGCGCGGCATTCCAGTGGAACAGCTCGCGGCCCAGACTACCGACAATTTTTTCAAGCTTTTCAAGCACATCAACAGGGAAGCTCATGTTTGACGTGAAATCTATCCGGGCACTGTCCGGGGCGGTGCTGCTCGGGTGCGCCGCGCTGGCCTGGGCCGCGCCGGCCGACGACATGCGCAAGGCCGTGGAATTCGACGACGCGCGCACCGTGCAGAAGCTGCTGGCGCGCGGCGTCGATCCCAATATCGTCGATGGCCGCGGCGACCCGGTGCTGGTCGTGGCACTGCGGGAGAAGTCGCTGAAGGCCGCCACCGCGCTGATCAAGGCCAAGGACATCGACTTCGACAAGGCCAACCCCGCCGGCGAAACCCCGCTGATGATAGCCGCACTGCAGGGCGAGCTCGACATGGTCAAGCTGATGGTTGAAGACATGGAGGCCGAGGTCAACAAGACCGGCTGGACGCCGCTGCACTATGCGTCCACGACCGGCCACAACGACGTCGTCAAGTACCTGGTCGACCACGCCGCCTACATTGACGCCGAAAGCCCGAACGGCACCACGCCGCTAATGATGGCTGCGCGTGGCGGCCATATCGAGACCGTGAAGCTGCTGCTCGACGAAGGCGCGGACATGCGCCTGAAGAACCAGCAGGGCATGACGGTGATCGATTTTGCCGAACGCCATAACCAGGCCGAGATCGCGAACGGCCTGAAATCGCGCTGGCAGAAGCTGTATCCGCAGGTGCCTATCGTTGCCGCGCCGCCGCTGAAAGCGCCGGTGGCGCAGCCCGGGGGCCAGCCGATCAAGGCGCCCGCCAGCGGCAAGTAATGCCCGCGAACGGTACCGGTACGCGAACCGAGGTGGTGCCGCTGAGCCAGCGCCTGCGGCAGTGGGCGCGCAGCCTCAAGTCGAACCTCGTGATGCTGTGGTTTTGCAGCCGCCATCCGGGCACGCCGCTGGCCGCACGGCTGCTGGCGGTGCTGGTGGTGGCCTATGCGTTCAGCCCGATCGACCTGATTCCGGATTTCATCCCGGTGCTGGGCTTTGTCGATGATGTCCTGCTGGTGCCGCTTGGCATCTGGCTGGCCTTGCAGCTGGTGCCGGCCGCCGTGAAGACAGATTGCCGCGCGCAGGCCGACGCCTGGCAAGCGTCGAAACGCCAGCGCCCGCGCAACCTGTGGGCGGCCGCGGCGATCATGCTGGTCTGGGTGCTGCTGGCGTGCCTGGGCTCGCGCTGGTGGTCGGGCCGCTGAATGAGGCCCGGCTTCAGGCGTCGTCCGCCAGCCGTACGCCGGTGAACTGCCAGCGCTGGTGCGGATAGAAGAAGTTGCGATAGCTGGCCCGGATATGCGATTCCGGTGTCACGCACGATCCGCCGCGCAGCACCATCTGGCTGCTCATGAACTTGCAGTTGTACTCACCCACGCCACCGGCGCTCGGGCGGAATCCCGGATAAGGCAGGAAGGCGCTGCCGGTCCATTCCCATACATCGCCAAACATCTGGCGCAGCACCCCCGCGGTGTTCTGGCGGTCGGGCAGCGGCCGCAGTACGCGGCCCTCGACAAAATTCCCCGTAGCCGGAAGGTTGCACGCCGCGTGTTCCCATTCCGCCTCGGTCGGCAGCCGCCGCTCCGCCCAGCGCGCAAAGGCATCGGCCTCGAAGAAGCTGATATGGGTGACGGGGCTCTCCGGATCGACCGGATGCATGCCGCGCAGGGTCATGTGCCACCAGGTGCCTTCGCGTTCCTCCCAGTACAGCGGGGCCTGGATGCCTTGCTCGCACACCCAGCGCCAGCCGTCCGAAAGCCATAGCCCGGCGGTCTGGTAGCCGCCGTCGTCAATGAATTCGAACCACTGGCGGTTGCTGACCGGGTGCGAGCACAACGTGTAGGGCTGCAGGAACACCTTGTGGCGCGGCGCTTCGCAGTCAAAGGCAAAGTCTTCGCCGCGATGGCCGATCTCCACCACGCCACCGTCGAAGCCAACCCAGTCCGGGGCCGGGCGCGGGTCCGCCACCGCCGGTTCCAGCAGTTCCGGCGCGAATGCCGGCCGCAGCGGATTCTGCGCGAACAGGTGCAGGATATCGGTCAGCAACAGTTCCTGGTGCTGCTGCTCATGGTGCAGGCCGAGCGTGATCAGGGCCGCTTCGGCATCGGTCTGGGCGGCGCCGAGCAGGCTCAGCATCGATTCGTCCACCGCCTCGCGATAGGCGAGGATCTCATCCAGCGACGGCCGCGTGAGCAGGCCGCGGCGCGGGCGCGGATGGCGCGGGCCGACGGATTCGTAATAGGAGTTGAACAGGAAGCGGTAGGCGGGGTCGACCGGCTCGTAGCCTGGCACGCGCGCGGCCAGCACGAATTCCTCGAAGAACCACGTGGTGTGGGCCAGGTGCCATTTGGCGGGGCTCGCGTCCTCCATCGACTGCACCGTGGCGTCGGCGTCCGACAGGTCCGCGACGATGGCCTCGGTCGCGGACCGGATATGCCGGTACAGCGACAGCAAGGCGGGTTCGTGGGGCGGGTGGATGGCGGCGGCTGGCAACAGGGCTGAAGTCATGCGGGCTCCCGGGATCGGTCGATGACTGGGCGAAGGACGCGGCTGGCCGTGGCAGGCTGGCCAGTGACGTCGCCAATGGCACGCGGGGCGCCGTAGCGCCCCGCATCCATCATAGACCCGATCCGCCGCCGGGGCGAGCCGGTGCCGCCGGCGCTCAGGCCGCCAGGCGCGCGCCGTCGTTGAGCGCGGCGATCTCCGTGCGGGCGCTGCTCAGGCCGGCTTCGCGAGCGTCCGGACCCATGGCCAGGCCGTGGGCGCGCACGTAGGTGATGTCGGTGATGCCCAGGAAGCGGAACACCACGTCCACGGTCTTCTCGTGCAGGTCCAGTTCATTGGCGTCCTGGCGCACGCCGCCGCGCGACGACACCACGATCACGCGCTTGCCGCCGGCCAGGCCAACCGGGCCGGTCTCGGTGTACTTGAAGGTACGGCCGGCCTGGGCGATGCGGTCGATCCAGGCCTTGAGCTGGCTCGGGATGCCGAAGTTGTACTGCGGCACGCCAACCACCAGCACGTCCGCGGCCAGGAACTCGGCCAGCCAGGTTTCGGTGCGCTGCAGTTCGGCTTCCTGCACGGCGTTCAGGCCGTCCTTCGGGCCGCCCAGCACGGGCAGCAGGTTGCCGGACAGGTGAGCGGGAGCATCCTGGTCCAGATCGCGCACCGTCACCTTGGCGCCGGGGTTGGCGGCGACCAGGTCGGCCACCACGCTGGCGGTCAGGTTGCGGGAAACGGAATTGCCACCAAGGACGCTCGAATCGATCTGCAGGATGTTCATGACTTTCTCCACGAAGGGGCGGTTGCGATGGAGGAAATTTAGCGGCTGGCCATTGGTATCGGTAGTAAGGCAAAATGCAAATAATTGTTCTATTCATGCAACGGCCCGCGCGGCGAGGCTGACGCGCCGTTGCACAGGCGGAGGCCTTCATGCAGGACCTGAACGATCTGTCGCTATTTGCCCAGGTGGTCGAGCACGGCAGCTTTTCGGCGGCCAGCCGTGCCACCGGCATTCCCAAGTCGCGCCTGAGCCGGCGCATCGCACAGCTGGAACGCGATCTCAATGTGCAACTGCTGCGCCGGACAACGCGCCAGGTGCGCGTGACGCCGCTTGGCGAGTCGTTTTACGAGCGTTGCCGCGCCATGCTGAACGAGGCGGATGCCGCACGCGAAGTCATCGAGCAGGCGCGCGACCAGCCTGGCGGCACGCTGCGCGTGAGCTGTCCGGTGGCGATTGCGCAGATCCTGCTCGCACCGGCCATCGGCCATTTCATGCGCGCCAACCCGGCGGTGCGCATCGAACTGGAGGCCACGAACCGGCGCGTCGACCTGATCGGCGAGGGCTATGACCTGGCACTGCGCGTGCGCGAGGTGCTGGAAGATTCCAGCCTTGCCGTGCGCACCTTCGGCGAAAGCCAGCTCATGCTGGTGGCCAGTCCCGGCCTGCTCGACAGCATCGGCCGGCCACGCACGCCGCAGGCGCTCGATGGCATGCCGGGCGTCGGCCAGAAGCCGCACGACGGCAAGCATGTCTGGATCCTTGGCTGCAAGAGCGGCGAGACCATCCAGATTGCCTATGACCCGCGCCTGGTGACCGACGAGTTCGCCCTGCTGCGCGAGGCGGCCATTGCCGGCATTGGCGTGGCCATGCTGCCGCGCATGTACTGCCGCGATGCCATCGACAGCGGCGAACTGGAACTGCTGCTGCCCCAGTGGGAAATGCCCGTGGGCACGCTGCACGCGGTATTCCCGTCGCGCAAGGGCGTGACCCCGGCGGTGCGGCGCTTCCTGGATTTCCTCAGCGAGATCCTGCCCGAAAACGCGCGCAAGGTCGGCATGCACGAGGCCAGGCAGCCAGCGATGCACCGCCTGGTCTGACGGCACCGGCGCAGGACGCCTGTGCCGGTCTTGCGCCTTTACCTTCACGCCGCCGCGCACTAAGGTACATGGGCGAGCCCCGTGCGTGCGGGCGAAGCCGCTTGGCCGTGCCAACGGCCGGCACGCTTCCCGGGAGCTCCGACTGTTCTCAACCGGCAAGGAGGATGGCCATGAGCGGCTCTCAGGGTTCGCAGGACTTGGGCAAGGCGGTGTTGCGCATTGTGTTGGGGGTGCTGATCCTGATGCACGGCATCGCCAAGCTGAAGGGCGGCGTGGGCTTCGTCGAGCAGACCGCCACGCAGGCCGGGTTGCCCACGTGGACCGCTTACGGCGTCTATATCGGCGAAGTCGTGGCGCCCGTGTTGCTGATCATCGGCTTGTGGACGCGGGTTGCGGCGCTGATCGTCGTTGTGAACATGCTGTTCGCGGTCGCGCTGGTACACACGAAGCAGATCGGCATGCTCAATGAAACCGGCGGCTGGCAGCTCGAACTGCAGGGCATGTACCTGGCGGCTGCGCTGACGCTGATGCTCATCGGCGGGGGCCGGCTGGGCGTCGGTGGTGCTGGCGGCAAGTGGAACTAGTCGCTGCCGCCGGTTCCGGGAGACGTCTCGTGGATATTCGGAGAAGCAGAGCGACAACGGCTGTTGCCATGGCTTCTGTGGTGGTGGCGGCTTGTGCCAGCGCGCCGGACATCAAGACCGACTACAACCGCAGCGTGGATTTCGGCGCGTACCGCAGCTTTGGCTTCGTGAAGAACCCGGGCACGGACCGGCAGGGCTACGAAAGCCTGACGACGCAGTACCTCAAAGGCGCCGTGCAGCGCGAGATGACGTCGCGCGGCTACCAGTACAACGCGCAGTCGCCCGACCTGCTGGTCAACTTCAATGCGCGCACGCAGGAGAAGGTGCAGGTCTCCCCGGCGCCGCCGCCGATGATGGGCTATTACGGCTATCGCGGCGGACTCTATGCGCCGTGGCCGGGCTACGGCTTCTACAACGACGTGTACACGTACACCGAGGGCACGCTGAACATCGACCTGGTCGACCGCAAGGACATGAAGCTGGTCTGGGAAGGCGTCGCCGTGGGCAGCGTGGACGCGAGCGACCAGTCCAATATCCAGCAGCGCATCGAAAAGGTGGTGGCGCAGATTTTCGCCAGGTACCCGTTCCGCGCCGGACAGTAGGGCAGGGCGTTCTGTTGCCGCCACGCAGCGCTTACGAATACTTGCGTTTTATTGCGCGGCCCGGGGGCATGGCCGGTCGCCTTAACCGCTACAATCGCTGCCCGTAGTTTTGAACGTGGCATGGCGATCATGGGATTTGGCTGGTTCGGATTTTCGACTCTCTGGCTGGTGCCGCTGGTATGGCGGTTCTTCGGTGGACTGCTTGCGCGCGAGCGGCGCCTGTCCGGTCCCGGCTCGCTGCGGGTCTGGCTCGGCACGCTGATCGTGCTGTGCGCGAGCGCCTCGCTCGAAGCCCTGACCGGCGGCGAGGGCGGAACCGCGGGCGGCTCGGCCGGGCGCGCGCTCGGCGGCATGGTCGCCAACCTGTTCGGCTGGACCTCCGCCTTGCTGCTGATGCTGGGCGTCCTCGCGCTGGCCGCGCCCATGGTATTTGGCGAAACATGGCGCGGCCTGTTCCTGCTGCGCAAGCCGCGCAGCGCGCCGCGCGCCGAAGAAGAGCCCGCCGAGTTCGTGCCGACCCAGCCGATGCGGGAAGCGGAGCGCCGCGAAACCACCTCGCACGGCAGTGCCGCGTCCGGCAGCTGGAACGCGCCATCGGGGCGCCACCGCAGTTTCGAGGCGATTTCCGCGCGCCGACAGCCCGCCTGGCAGCCGCCGCCGCGCACGCGTGAATCGCCGCCGCAGCCCGGCGAGATCTGGTTGCATCATGCCGAATCGCCGGGTGCGGTGAAGCCGCCCCCACGCCCGGTGGCGCCGCCTGTCACCGAGACGGCGCCGCCGCGCGCCGCGCAGACGCCGCCACCGCGTCGCCCGATCAGCCTGCAGGCCGCAGCAGCAGCGGCGGCGGCATCGACACCGACTGCCGCCGCATCGCGACCCGCCGCGCCTGCGCGTGCCACGGCGACCAGCAACCCGTCCCGTCCGCCGCAGCCCATCGTGCGTTCGGCCATCACAACCTTGCCTGAAGCCTCGGCCGTACGGGCACCGGCAAAGGCCGCGGTGGCGGTCGTGTCGACAGCGCAGGCCGTGGCTCCAGCCCCGCAAGTCCGCGCCGGTGTGCCCGAAGCCACTGTGGTCGCGGCACCGCGCGCCGCGGCAGCCGCCGCGCCGGCCGAAGCGACGGCTGACGTGACCGTTGCAGTGGCCGAGCCGGTAGTAGTCGAAGCACCTTCGTCGGTGGATCCGGCCGTCGAGCCCGGCGCGCAGACCGTCGATGCAGACGGGTTTGACGCGGACGAGGCCACGCTCGAAGCCATCCGCGAGGAAGCGCTGCAATTGCTTGCCGAGTTGCAGACGCTGTCACGCAAGGCCCTGCAGCCCGGTGGCGACGGACAGGTGCCCGCCGCGCCGGCGGCCGAAGTACCCGCGCCGGAAATGACGAGTCCCGCGGAACCTTCATCAGGCACCGACCTCGCCGTTGAAGCCGAAGCCGAAGCCGAAGCCGAAGCCGAAGCCGAAGCCGAAGCCGAAGCCGAAGCCGAAGCCGAAGCCGAAGCCGAAGCCGAAGCCCTCCTTGAGGCCGATGCCGACGCCGAGGTCATTGCGGAGCCCGCGCCGGAGGCCGTGCCAACCTTTGTCATGGAGGACGGCCCGCTTTCCGAATCCGGGACCGATGACGCTTCCGAAGCGGAAATGCTCGTCGATGCCAACGCACTGCTGGGGGCATCGGAAACCGGGCCGGCGTCGGTGTCCGAACCTGAGCCGGTGCCTGAGGCTGAGCCCGAGCCGGCGCCCGTCATGCCCGCAGCCAAGCCGCGCATCGTGTTGCAGGCCGTGGTCGGCAAGACGGTTGCACTGAACGCCCAACTGGCTCAACCGGCTCAACCGGCCCAGCCGGCGCCCTTGGCGCCGCCTCCCGCGCCGCGGGTCATGGTCGACTACCGCCTGCCTCCGGCCGAATTGCTGGAGGGCGCCGTCGACCAGGCCGAGCAGGTATCGGAGGAAAGGCTGCGCGAGACCAGCGACCTGATCGAGCAGCGCCTGTCGGAATTCAAGGTGCCGGTCGCCGTGGTCGGTGCCAGCGCCGGTCCGGTGATCACGCGCTTTGAAGTCGAGCCGGCCATGGGCGTGCGCGGCGCGCAGGTGGTCGGGCTGATGAAGGACCTGGCGCGCGCGCTCGGCGTGACCTCGATCCGCGTGGTCGAAACCATTCCCGGCAAGACCTGCATGGGCCTGGAGCTGCCCAATGCGCGCCGGCAGATGATCCGCCTGTCCGAGATCGTGCGCGCATCGTCGTTCCAGTCGCACAGCTCGCGCCTGGTGCTGGCGATGGGCAAGGACATCACCGGCCACCCGGTGGTGACCGACCTGGCCCGCGCGCCGCACCTGCTGGTGGCCGGTACCACGGGCTCGGGCAAGTCGGTCGCGGTCAACGCGATGATCCTGTCGATGCTGTACAAGGCCACGCCCGAGGACGTGCGCCTGATCATGATCGACCCGAAGATGCTCGAGCTGTCGGTCTATGAAGGCATTCCGCACCTGCTCGCGCCGGTGGTGACCGACATGAAGCAGGCCGCGCACGCGCTCAACTGGTGCGTGGGCGAAATGGAGAAGCGCTACCGGCTGATGTCGGCGCTGGGCGTGCGCAACCTGGCGGGCTACAACCAGAAGATCCGCGCGGCCGAGGCGGCGGAGCAGAAGGTGCCCAACCCGTTCTCGCTGACGCCGGACGCGCCGGAGCCGCTGTCGACGCTGCCGCTGATTGTGGTGGTGATCGACGAGCTGGCCGACCTGATGATGGTGGCCGGCAAGAAGATCGAGGAACTGATTGCGCGGCTCGCGCAGAAGGCGCGTGCCGCGGGCATCCACCTGATCCTGGCCACGCAGCGTCCGTCGGTGGACGTGATCACCGGCCTGATCAAGGCCAATATCCCGACGCGCGTGGCCTTCCAGGTGTCGTCCAAGATCGATTCGCGCACCATCCTCGACCAGATGGGCGCTGAAAGCCTGCTGGGGCAGGGCGATATGCTGTTCCTGCCGCCGGGCACCGGCTACCCGCAGCGCGTGCATGGTGCCTTTGTCGCCGACGATGAAGTGCATCGCGTGGTCGAGCACTGGAAGCAGTTCGGGGAGCCGGACTATGACGAGGCGATCCTTGCTGGCGATGCCGCCGAGGCCGGCGCCAGCGACCTGTTCGGCGAGGGCAGCGGTGACGGCGAAGCCGACCCGCTCTATGACGAAGCCGCGGCCTTCGTGCTCAACACGCGCCGCGCTTCGATCTCCGCGGTGCAGCGCCAGCTTCGCATCGGCTACAACCGCGCGGCGCGGCTGATCGAGCAGATGGAAGCCGCAGGCCTGGTCTCGCCGATGGGCCGCAATGGCGCGCGCGACGTGCTCGCGCCCGGACCCGCCGACTGAACCCCGGAGCCGCGATGGATCTCAAGCAAGGCAATCTGTTCGCCGACGTGCCAGCCGGGGCGCCGGACGAAATCTTCCAGTCCCTGATGGAGCGGCCTGGCCTGAAGATCGAGCGGATCGTCTCCAACGGCCAGGCCAGCCCGCCGGGCTTCTGGTACGACAGCCCGCAGGATGAATGGGTGCTGCTGCTCAGTGGCAGCGCCGCACTGGAGTGCGAGGGCGACATGGCCCCGCGCGTCATGCGCCCGGGCGACTGGCTGCATCTGCCGGCGCATTGCCGGCACCGCGTGGCGTGGACCGATGCCACCGCACCGACCGTCTGGCTGGCGGTCCATTGCCAACCGGCGTGACGCCATGCTACCCATTGCCGAGCGCGGCATCGTCGGGCGCGGCGTGCTGATCGACATGGCCCGCCACCGTGGCAAGGCGGTGCTCGATCCGGGCGAGACCTTCACCCATCTCGACCTGCAGGCCGCGGCCGAGATGCAGGGCGCGCGCATCGAGAAGCATGACATCCTCATTATCCGCACCGGCTGGATCGGTTCGTTCTACGAGCGTGGCCAGGCCGAGTTCTACAAGAACTTCGTCGAGCCGGGCCTGACCTACAGCCCGGAGCTGGTGGACTGGTTCCACAAGATGGAGATTCCCAACCTAGTCACCGACACTATCGCCAACGAGGTGACGGTGGACCCGGTGTCGGGCGTGGCGCTGCCGCTGCACAACGCATTGATGCGCAACCTCGGCGTGACGCTGACGGAGATCGCGCAGCTCGACCCGCTTGCGTCAGACTGCGCGGAAGACGGCCAGTGGAGCTTTCTCTATACCGCGGCGCCGCTCAAGGTGGTGAGCGGCAGTGGGGCTCCGGTCAATCCGGTCGTGATCAAGTAGTCGGGACGCGGGCTCCGCCGGAGCCCCACTGTGCCCGCCAGCGTGGCGGGCGAATTCTGCTCCAGCGGTGGGCGCTCAGCGCCGCCGCGCCAACTTCTCCGGAGGCGCCATGACGCCCTATGACCGCAAGCCCTGGCTGTCGAGTTACGAGCCGGGCAAGCCGCACACCATCACGCCGGACTTCACCGATGCGCTGAGCCTGTTCCGCGCCGCCGTGTCGCGCGCGCCGTCGATGCCGGCGCTGCTGTATTTCGACGGGAAGCTGAGCTACGCCGAACTCGACTCACAGTCCGACGCGTTGGCCTGTGCGTGGCAGGATCGCGGCATCGCGCGCGGCGACCGCGTGGCCGTCTACCTGCAGAACATCCCGCAATTCGTCATTGCGCTGGTGGCGGCGTGGAAGCTCGGTGCCGTCGCGGTACCCGTCAATCCGATGAACCGCGCGCGCGAGCTGGGCGTGATCCTTGCCGATTCGGGCGCACGCGTGCTGCTGTGCTCGGAGACGTTGTACATCGATATCGTGCAGCCGATGCTGGCGGAGCCCGCCCACGAAGGCACAGCGGTGCAGCCGTTGGTGATGAGCACTTCCGAACGCGAGTACCAGCAGCGCAACGATCCGCGCCTGTTTGCCAGCGTGCGCCAGCACGAGACGCCGGGCGCGGAATCGTTGTCGGCCGTTATCGCCGCCAATGCCGGGCGCAAGCCACCGCCCGTGCCGCTGGCGTCCGGCGACCTCGCCATGCTGGTCTACACCTCGGGTACCACCGGCGTGCCCAAGGGCGCCATGAACACGCACGGCAACGTCGCGTTCAATGCGCAGGTATATCGCGACTGGATTTCGCTGGAAGAGGGCGAGCCCATCCTTGGCGTGGCGCCGCTGTTCCACATCACCGGGTTGATCGGCCACATCTGCGCCGCCTTCATCTGCGCGGCGCCGCTGGTACTCGCGTGCCGCTTCGAGCCTGGCGTCATGCTCGACACGCTGCGCGAGCACCAGCCCGTCTTCACCATCGGCGCGATCACGGTGTTCATCGCGCTGATGAATCATCCGGACGTGACGCGTGACCACTTCGCATCGCTGACGAAGATCTACTCCGGCGGCACGCCGATTCCGCCCAGCGTGGTGGAGGCCTTTCGCGAACGGTTCGGGCACTATATCCACAACGGCTACGGCCTGACCGAGACCAATTCGCCTACGCACGTGGTACCGCGCGGGGTCGCGGCGCCGGTGGACCCGGCTTCGGGCACGCTGTCGGTCGGGGTGCCGGCCTACAACGTCGAGTCGTATATCGGCGACGACAACGGGAGGCCGCTGCCCATGGGCGAAACCGGGGAGATCATCTCGCGTGGGCCGATGATCGTGCCCGGCTACTGGAACAAGCCGCAGGAAAGCGCGAAAGCCATTGTCGACGGATTCTTTCGCACCGGCGATGTCGGCTTCATGGACGAACGCGGCTGGTTCTATCTCGTCGACCGCAAGAAGGACATGATCAATGCCAGCGGCTACAAGGTGTGGCCGCGCGAAGTCGAAGACGTTCTCTATACCCACCCGGCGGTGCGGGAGGCAGCCGTAGTTGGCGTGCCGGACGCCTACCGTGGGGAGACGGTAAAGGCCGTGGTCAGCCTGAAGCCAAATGCGTCGGCGACGTCGGAAGAACTCGCGGAATATTGCAAGGCGCGCATGGCGGCCTACAAGTATCCGCGTATCGTCGCCATCATCGATGAACTGCCGAAGACGGTGACGGGGAAGATCCTGAGGCGGGAGTTGAGGGGATAAACGAGTTGGGTATTGGCTGGGTGTTGGTGCCTGGCGGGCACAGGGGTTTCGCCTGCGTAGCCGGCGAAACCGGGCAGCATGCCAGGCACAATGACTCAGTCACCCGCCGGAAACACCGGCTCCCCCAAATTCAGCATCAACCGATTCGCCCACGCAAAGATCGCCACGGAGTGAATCAGGTCGAGGATTTCTGCGTCGGTGATGCCTGCCTCGCGCAGCGCCGCCAGGCTCTGCGCCGATACGCCAGCGGGATTCTCGGTCAGCTCGATCGAGAACTTCGAAATCGCCTTTTCCCGTTCGGTCGTACCGGCCGTGCGCGGATCCTCGAACACCTCCCTGATCACGTCATTGCGCTTGGCCAGCTGCTCGAAGCGCTGCGCATGCACCGACGCGCAATAGACGCAGCCATTGAGGCGCGACACCACGGTAGTGGCCAGCTCGCGCTCGGCGCGCGGCATGCCGCCGGGCGCGTACATGATCGCGTTGAACGCCGTGGAGCGCTGGCGCAGGATCTCGGGCTGGTGCACCAGGAACCGGTAGTAGTCCTGCACCCTGGCCTTGGGATGGCTCTCGTCGAGCACGGCCATCTGTTCCGGCGTGGCCTGGTCCAGCTCGACGACATCGAGCCAGGCCTTCCAGTCCAGCACTTCGTTGGTAAAGCCGTGGGCCTTGATGATCTCGCTCATGCCTGTGCTCCTGCGTTGTCGTTCAGTGCCTTCAGGGCATCCAGGCCGGCTACCAGGCGCACCTGGTACGACAGGAAGGCAATCAGCTGCGCCAGCGTGACCACGGCGGGCGTGCTCAGGCCTGCGGCGGGCAGCGCCTGGAGCGCGGCCCGATCGCCTTCCACGGGCTTTTCGATCAGCGTGCGCGTGAATGTGAGGATGGCGCGCAGACGCGGGTCGGCTGAATCGGCGGGGCTGCCTTGCGCGGCGGCGGAAATGGCCGCGGCATCGACGCCGGCCGCGACCAGGCGCGCATGATAGTGGTCCGCCAGTTGGGGCGACGGCGTAAGCCGCGCGGCATAGCACGCGGCCAGCAGGCGTTCGGCCAGCGTCAGGCCGGGCAGGGCCGGATCGAACAGGGCGTCATAGCTGCCCTGGGTGGCAGCCACCACCTTGTCGCGCTTGTGGCGCAGCGCGTGCGTGGCGCTGCCGGGCCGCAGGCCGGTGATGGCGTCGATCAGGTCCGGCGGCGTGGCGCCGGCGTCGGGCGTGGGGGCTTGGCTCATGGTGGTTGTCACGGTTCGGGTTGGATTCAGGATTCCAGCGCGGGCGGCGGCGCCGGCACCCATTCGTCGCCGAAGACTTCAGGCTCGGCATAGGCCTGCAGCGCGGCGTAGTGCAGTTCAACGTCTTCCTGGTACAGCAGGCCGGCAATGCCCTGGCCCAGCCGCCTGGCACCATCGCTGATGGCCGGGATGTCGCCGGACACGGTGCCGTGCGAGAGCGCGGCCGGATAGCAGAACGCATGGATGCGCGACAACCCCGGGCAGCAGCCCGGCGTCTTCTCCTGCAGTTCGAACGCGGGGCCCAGGTCGGGCGAATCGGACAGCTCGCCATCCTCCTGTCCCGGCCGCGGCGCATGGCGGTCGCGCCAGAAGCGGATCTGGGGCGCGAACGCGGCGAACTCCGGGCGGGTTTCCAGCGCAATGCGGAATCCTGTCGAGAAGATCAGGAAATCCAGTTCGAACACACCCTTGGGCGTGCGCACGCGCAGCACGTCGCCGTCCACGTCGATGGCGTCAAGCGCGCAGTCCAGGTTGAAGCGCGCATTGGGGTGGCGCGATACGCGCAGCGTGCTGCCGCGCGGCGGCGGCACCTGCTGGCTGTTGATGTAATGACGCAGGCGCCATTTCCATTCATCCGTCAGGCCATAGTGGCCGTGCGTCAGACCGGGATTGCCGGCGCCCTTGCTCTTGTTGACGCGCGGAATGTCCGCGCGGCGGATCAGCAGGTCCACGCTTGCGGCGCCGGCTTCCAGCGCGGTGGCGGCGCTGTCCATGGCCGAAGCCCCCGCGCCGACCACGCCCACGCGCTTGCCGCGCAGGCGGCCGTAGTCCATCGCATCGGACGAATGCGCCCACAGCGCGCGCGGCAGTCCCTCGGCGACCGGCGGCACGCAGGCGCCGCCCAGTCCGTCGCGGCCGGTGGCCAGCACCACGCGGCGGGCCAGCACGGTACGCGCTCCGTCGGGCGTGGTCATCGACAGCGCGACCAGGCCGTCGGCGCGCGGCAGCACCTGGTCGACACGGTGGTCGTTGCGGATATCGAGCCCGAGCACCTGCCTGTACCAGCGCAGGTAGTCCATCCATTGCAGCCGCGGAATCTTGTCGAGCGCTTCCCAGGCTTCGCCGCCGTACTGGGCTTCAAACCATGCACGGAAGGTCAGCGCCGGCAGGCCCAGCGCAGGGCCCGTGAGTTGCTTGGGCGAGCGCAGGGTCTCCATGCGGGCGGTGGTGGCCCACGGCCCTTCAAAGCCGGCGGGCGACTGGTCGAAGGCGCAGGCCGGGATGCCCAGGTGCTTGAGCGTGGCGCTGACGGCCAGTCCGGCCATGCCGCCGCCGATCACGGCAACATCGAGCACGGCCTGCCCGCCGTGGGTGCGCGGCATGGTCCAGGCCTTGGCGGGCAGTTCCAGCCAGGCCAGGTCCTGGCGCAGGCGCGCTTCGAGCGCGGCCAGGCCGGCCTGGCCGCGTGCGTTGTCGGTATCAGTCATGGCTCGGGGGTTCAGTGTCTTCGGTTGGGGCGGCGCCGTCGCCGTACAGGGACTGGAGCAGGGCGCCATGATCGGCCGGATCGCGGCGGACAAAGTCGGGCAGCAGCGTGGCGGACGCCTCGGCCAGGACATCGACCAGCCCCAGCACGACCGCGCTGGCCGGACGCGCCTGGGGCGTGATCACGCCGAAATAGAACGGGATGTCCGCGTCGACAGGGCGCACGGCAATATCGGTCAGCGGCAGGCCGCGCGCGGTCACGGGTTCGAGCACGGCGATGCCGAGCCCGGCGCGTACCAGCGTCAGCGCGTTGATCGAGGTATTGGTGTCGATCACGGCAGCCGCACCAATGCCTGCGCCGGCAAACGCGGCATCGGTGCGGCGCCGCAGCCGGTACGGGTTCTGCATGGTGACGATGCGGCGTTCGCGGCAGTCGGCCAGGCGAACGGTCTCGCCAGCCGCGAGCGGGTCGTCCGCGCGCATGGCCGCCACGCACGCGGCCTGCCCGATCCAGTGGACGTTCACGCCACGGTGCTCCAGCGGCAGGCTGTTCAGGCCGATCTCGGCGGCGCCGGTCAGCACCGCATGCACGACCTGTTCGGGCGATACGCTCCGGACCTCCACGCGCTCGGGCGCGCACAGTCCGCGCGCAAAGGCCAGTGCGAGCGCCGCGGGCAGCAAGCCGGCCGACAGCGCGGGCGTGGCGGCAATGCGCAGCGGGCGGCCGTCGCCTCGCGCCAGCGCCGCGGCGCGGTTGCGGATCTGCTGCAAGCCGGCCAGCGTCTGCTCGACCTCGTCATAGAGCAGGAATCCCTGCTCGGTCGGGCTGACGCGCGGACCGCTGCGCGTGAACAGCGCAAAGCCCAACTCGCCTTCGAGTTCCTGGATGAGACGGGTAATCGCCGGCTGCGAACGGCCGAGCAAGCGGCCGGCAGCGGTGATACTGCCGGTCGTGACGACCGCTGCAAAGGCTTCCAGTTGCCGGATCTCCATTTGGGGGCGGGTGGCTTTGTATGCGATTTACGAATTCTGTGCCGTCAAGCATGCGAATGGCAAATACTATTTGGCTATGACGTCATGCGCACGCCTATGATGTAGAGATGCCGGATGCACATCGGCCGCCCACAGGAGTGACGTCTTGTTCGCCTTCCCTCGTACCGGCGTTCTTGCGGGCGCGGCAGCCTGGCTTGCCGGCCTGTTGCTGGCGCTCGCACTGACGGGTACGTGCAGCGCACAGGGCGCCGGTACCTTGCGGGTCGGGTCCAAGCGCTTTACGGAGTCCTACATCCTCGGCGAAGTGCTGACGCAGGCGGCCGGAGAAGCCCGCCACCAGGCCGGGCTCGGCAACACGGCGATCGTCTTCGAGGCACTGCGCGCCGGCAGCATCGACCTCTATCCGGACTACACGGGCACGCTCGCGAGCGAGATCCTGAAACTGCCGCCGGGCGCGACGCTGGAGCAGATCAACCAGGCGCTGGCGCCGATGGGACTGGGCGCGGGCATCGCGCTGGGTTTCGAGAACACCTATGCGCTGGCCGTGTCGGACGCGCATGCCGGCGGCTTGCGGCGGCTGAGCGACCTGGTACGGCAGCCGCGGCTGCGGCTGGGCCTGTCGCACGAATTCCTGGGCCGGGCCGATGGCTGGCCGGGGCTGGCCCGACGCTATGGGCTGCCGCAGCTTCCGGTCGGGCTGGATCATGGCGTTGCCTACGAGGCGCTGGCGGCCGGGCAGGTCGACGCGATCGATATCTATTCCACCGACGCCAAGATCCGCAAATACGGGCTGCGCGTGCTGGAAGACGATCTGCACTTCTTTCCGCGCTATGACGCCGTGGTGGTCTACCGGCTGGACGTGCCGCGCCGCTTTCCGGCGGCATGGCAATCCTTGCAGTCGCTCGCGGGGCGCATCAGCGCGGCCGACATGGCGGCAATGAACGCGGCCGCGGAGATCGACGGGCAGTCTTTTGCGGCGATTGCACGCGGCTTCCTGTCCGGAAAGGCGGCGCAGCGGTCCGGCCGTGGCGGCCTGATGCAGGCACTGCTCGGTCCCGACACGCTGCGCCTGACGCGCCGCCACGTGGGCCTGGTGGCGGGTGCCGTGGGGGCTGCCACGCTGGCGGGCATACCGCTGGGCATCATATCGGCGCGGCGCCGGCGCCTGGGGCAGGGCGTGCTCGGCATGGTCAGCGTGCTCCAGACGGTGCCGTCGCTGGCGCTGCTGGCGATGCTGATCCCGCTGCTGGGCCGCATCGGCGTCTGGCCGGCGATGGTGGCGCTGTTCCTCTATGCGCTGCTGCCGATCGTGCGCAACACCTGCACCGGGCTGCAGCAGGTGTCCGCCGGCATGCGCGACGCGGCACGGGCGCTGGGGCTGCGCGACCTGCAGGTGCTGCGCTACGTGGAGCTGCCGCTGGCGCTGCCGGTGGTGCTGGCCGGCGTGAAGACTGCGGCCATCATCAGCGTGGGCACCGCGACCATTGCCGCATTCGTCGGCGCGGGCGGCTACGGCGAGCGCATTGCCACCGGGCTGGCGCTCAACGACACCGTGCTGCTGCTGGCCGGGGCGATCCCCGCCGCGGTGCTGGCCCTGGTGGTGCAGGCCGGGTTCGAGGCGCTGGAATGGGCGCTGCGCCGGCGCGGTCGCGGCGGCCCGCCGATCTGATATGCAAGAATTTCCGATATCTGATGCTGTCATGTTCCGCCGCCGGCGCCGATAATCGGCGCCAGGGCAGGCAGCGCCCCGCAGTGGCTGCCAGGGGAGACAAGGAGGTAGTCATGAACCCGTTGAGGCTGGTCCGCACCGTACTATGGGGCTTCCTTGGCCTGCGCAAAGGCCAGGAACACCAGCGCGACCTGGAGAACATGCGGCCGCTGCCGCTGATCCTGACCGGCGTGACGCTGGCCGCGGGGCTGGTGCTGGGCCTCGTGCTGGTGGCAAAGTTCGCGGTAGCCAGCGCCTGAGGCTGGCTGCCAGCGCGGCAGACAGATCGTGATCACCGAGAACAACAAGACCTGGACGCACCCATGCTTTTCCCCGCAAGGCGGTTGCTGACCGCCGCCACGCTGCTCGCCGGCCTGCTCGGCAGTGCTTGCGCCGCTGCGCAGGCCGCCACGGCCGATGTGGAGCGCGGCCGCTACCTTGCGCGCATCGCGAACTGCGCGGCCTGCCATACGAACCAATCCGGCAAGCCGTTTGCCGGCGGCCTGCCGATCCGCACCGCGGCGGGCACCCTCTATTCGACCAATATCACGCCGGACGCGACCGGCATTGGCGGCTACACGCTGGCGGAATTCGACCGCGCGGTGCGCCAGGGCGTGGCGCGCGACGGCAGGCGGCTCTATCCGGCCATGCCATACCCGTCCTACGCGCGCATGCGCCCCGAGGACGTTGCCGCCCTCTATGCCTATATGCGGGCCGGCGTTGCGCCGGTCAGCCAGCGCAACCGCGATGCCGAGATGCGCTGGCCGTACAGCATGCGCCCGCTGCTGGTAGTGTGGAACGCGTTGTACCTGAGCGGCTCGCCGGTCCGCACCGATGCCGCGAAGGGCGCGGAATGGAACCGCGGTGCCTATCTCGTGCAGGCGGTCGCGCATTGCGGCGCATGCCATACGCCGCGCGGCTGGCTGTATGCCGAAAAGGGCCTGGACGAGCGCAGCAAGCGTTTCCTGTCGGGCGCGAGCGTGGAAGGCTGGTCGGCGACCAATCTCACGGGGGATCAGGTCACCGGACTGGGCGCATGGTCGCGCGCGGAAATCGCCGAGTTCCTGCGCACCGGGCGCAATGCGCACGCGACCTCGTTCGGGCCGATGTCCACGGTGATCGCCACGGCCACCCAGTACATGGCGCCGGCCGATCTCGACGCCGTGGCGGTCTACCTGAAGTCGCTGCCAGGCGCTCGCGGCGAGACCGGGCCGTTCCGGCATGATCCGGCCACGGCGCCACGTCTGCTGCAGGGCCGCTTCGACAGCCCGGGCTCACGCCAGTACTCGCAGTTCTGCATGCCTTGCCATGGCGCCGACGGCAAGGGGTTCGCGCGCGTGTTCCCGCCGCTCGCCGGCAATCCGACGGTCGCCGACCCGGACCCGGCCTCGCTGGTCAACCTGTTGCTTAACGGCGCCGTGACCGCGCGCGTCGACACCGCGCCGACCGACTATCACATGCCCGGCTATGGCTGGACCCTGGACAACCAGGAACTGGCCAACCTGCTCACCTTCATCCGCGGCAACTGGGGCAACCGCGCAGCGCCGGTCGGCGAGGCGGCCGTTGCCGCGCGCCGGCGCGAGCTGGAAGCCGCCCGCTGACCCCGCCACGACGACCCATGACGATTTCGCGCAGAGATTTCCTCAACGGCACCGCGCTGGCCATTGCCGCCGGCATGGCGCCCGCGCAACTGCTGGCCGCCGCGCAGGTGCAGCCCGGCGCGGCTTATCCGCCAGCGCTGACGGGCCTGCGCGGCAACCACGCAGGGACCTTCACACTGGCCCACAGCCTCGCGCGCGAAGGCGCGAAGTACCCCACCGTGATGGCCCACGAGGCCTTCGACCTTGTGGTGGTGGGCGGCGGCCTGAGCGGGCTGGCGGCGGCGTGGTTCTATCAGCGCCGCTTTGGCCCGGGCAAGCGCATCCTGATCCTGGACAACCACGACGACTTCGGCGGCCACGCCAAGCGCAATGAATTCACGGTGCGCGGCAAGCGGCTGGTGACTTATGGCGGCAGTGCGGAGATGCCGCCCACGGCAGCCGCCGATGCCGCCATGCGCGAGCTGCTGGGCGGCCTTGGCCTGGATCCGGCACGCGCGCCGCTGGCGGAGCCGGCGGACCCCTATGCCGCGCTCGGCATGGGCCGCGCGGTGTTCTTCGACTCGGACCATTTCGGCCGGGACCAGTGGCTCGGCGGCGATCCGTTCGGCGAACTGGTCGACGCGCGCGGCGGGCGGCAAGGCGTTGCCGCACCGGGCGCCGCGGTGCTGCAGCGCTTCCTGGATGCCGCGCCATTGCCGCCGCAGGACCGCGCGGCACTGGCCCGGCTTGCCGATGGCAGCACCGACTACCTGCCGGGCATGGCTGCCCCAGAGCGCGCTAGCTATCTTCTCGGCACGCGCTATGCGGCGTTCCTGCGCGACAAGGCCGGCATCGGGCTGGCCGGGCAGCGTTTCCTGCGCAGCCGCAGCAACGATGCCTTCGCGCTCGATGCCGACGGCATCAGCGTGGCCGACGCCATCGGCATCGGCCTGCCGGCTGGCGCGGGCATGCCGGCACCGGCGCTGGATCCGCGCCTGGGCAAGTCGCCGGCCTCGCGGCTGTGGTTCCCGGACGGCAACGCCTCGCTGGCGCGGCTGCTGGTGCAGAAGCTGATTCCCGGCGTAGCGAAGCTCGCGCGTCCCACGGATATCGTCAACGCGGCGTTTGACTACGGGCGCCTGGACCAGGACGGCGCGCCGGTACGGCTGCGCCTGGAGGCCACCGCCATCGCGGTGGATCCGGATGGCCCGATCACGCGCGTCACGTACGGCTGGCGCGGCAACCTGCACCGTATCGAAGCGCGCCACGTGGTGCTGGCGGGCTGGAACATGATGGTGCCGTACCTGATGCCGTCACTGCCGGCCGCGCAAGGCGACACGCTGCGCGGCGAAGTGAAGGCGCCGCTGGTCTATACCAAGGTGGCGCTGGACCACTGGCGCGCTTTTGCCGCGCTCAAGACGCGGCGCATCCACGCCCCGGCCATGGCCCATACCGACCTGTGGCTGGAGCCGCCGGCCGGCTCCAGCCCCGCCGATCCCGCGGTGCTGCACATGCTGTATGTGCCGACGGTGCCCGACAGCGGCATGAGCGCGCGCGAGCGCTTCCGCGCGGGGCGTGCGTTCCTGCTGGGCACGCCGTTCAGCGAACTCGAGCGCGGCATCCGCACGCAGCTCGACCGCATGCTGGGGCCGGCGGGATTCGCCGCGAAGGACGTGATCCGCGCCATCACCGTCAACCGCTGGGCGCACGGTTACAGCTATCGGCCGGATACCCTTGCCGGGGAGGATCCGGCAGCGTGGGCATCGCCTGCGGGCGTGGGCAATGTGAGCTTCGCGGGCAGCGACAGCGCGGGCAGCCCGTCGCTGACGGCGGCTGTGGCACAGGGCCGGCGTGCCGTGGATCGCCTGGCGGGCTGAACTCAGCCCAGGCGCTCGCGCCCGTGCGGCGCGGCAAGGTCCAGCACCGGCCCGGCGGGCACGACGCCGGCCGGATTCAGCGTGCGGTGGCTTTCGTAGTAGTGGCGCTTGATGTGCTCGAAGTTCACGGTGCCGGCGATGCCGGGGTGCTGGTAGAGGTCGCGCACGAAGCCCGACAGCGCCGGATAGTCGGCGATACGGCGCAGATTGCACTTGAAGTGCCCGACATACACCGGGTCGAAGCGGACCAGCGTGGTGAAGAGGCGGATGTCAGCTTCCGTCAGGCGATTGCCGACCAGGTAGCGCTGCGTGGCCAGGCGGGCTTCCAGCCAGTCGAGCGTTTCGAACAGCGGCCATACGGCCTCTTCGTAGGCCTCTTGCGAGGTGGCGAAGCCGGCCTTGTAGACGCCGTTGTTGACCGTGTCATAGACGCGCGAGTTGACCGTGTCGATCTCCGCGCGCAGTGCCGCCGGATAGTAATCGCCGGGCGCCGCGCCAATGCCGTCGAAGGCGCTGTTCATCATGCGCAGGATCTCGGACGACTCGTTGCTGACGATGGTCGCGCGCTGCCGGTCCCACAGCACCGGCACCGTGACGCGGCCGCTGTATTGCGGATCGGCGGCCGTATAGACCTGGTGCAGCACGCGCGCATGGTTGACCGTGTCCGGCACCACGCCAGGCCCGTCGGCAAAGGTCCAGCCTTCCGCGCGCATCAGCCAGTGCACCACCGAGACGCCGATCATGTCCTCCAGCCCCTTCAGGCGGCGCATGATCAGCGTGCGGTGCGCCCACGGGCATGCCAGGCTCACATAGAGGTGGTAGCGCCCGGCCTGCGCGGCGAAGCCGCCCGACCCCGACGGCCCGGCACGGCCATCGGCCGTGACCCAGTTCCGGAACGCGGCGTCCTTGCGCACGAAACGCCCGCCGGTGGAGTCGGTGTCATACCACTTGTCCTGCCACTGGCCATTCACCAGAAGTCCCATTCGCTGCTCCTTGACGGCTGCGCGCGCCGTGCCTGCCGCATGACGCGCCTATGCCGCCATGGTGAGCGCTTTTGGCCCGCTTTCCCTACGATTTTCCAGACCGACTCGTTCGACTGCGTTGAACAAGTTGGCGTATGCGGGCCTTGCGTGGCTGCAGCAAGGGGTGGCGCGGCTCAGTGGTCCGCCGCTTGTGCAAGCAAGCCTTCGATCTCCGCGTCCTTTTCCTCCCAGCGCTCGGCCAGCCAGCGATGGAAGTCGCTGCGGAAGGCCGGGTCGGTGCCGTAGTCGGCGCTGCAGAATTCCGGCGGGATGGGGATCTGCCGCACCCGGACGATGACGGGGCCGGTGCGGCCGCAGGCAAACTGCCAGAAGCTCGGCGCGCCGTGCGGATAGACGATGGTCGCATCCAGCAGCGCGCGAAAGCGCTGGCCCATGGTGTTGATGGTCACCGCCAGACCGCCAGCCTTGGGCTTGAGCAGATGGCGATACGGCGAAGCCTGCGCCGCGCGCTTGGCCTCGGTGAAACGTGTGCCCTCCGTGAACACCATCACGCTGGTTGGCGACAGCGAGAATTTTTCGCACGCGCGGCGCGCCGTGTCCTGGTCCTCGCGCCGGAGTTCGGGCTTGCGGCGCAACTGCGCCCGCGTGCGGCGCTTCATGAAGGGAAAGTCCAGCGCCCACCAGGCCAGGCCGATGAACGGTACATAGAGCAGTTGCTGCTTGAGGAAGAACTTCAGCAACGGCACCTGGCCGTTGAGCGCCCGCTGCAGCACGAAGATGTCCACCCACGACTGGTGGTTGCAGTTGACCAGGTACCAGTCGGACCGCTTCAGGCCGGCCATGCCGTCGACATCCCAGCCGTAGCGCTGGATCGCGCCGAACCACGCGCCATTGCACGTAATCCATGCGCGCGCGATGCCATTGAGCATGGGATCGATGCGCCGCCTCGCGCCGGGCATCGGCAAGGCCAGCTTGAGCAGCGCGAACGGGCAAAGCAGCAGGCACCAGAGCAGCGTATTCAGCGTGAGCACAAGCAGGCTGACGACGCCCAGGGGCCAGCTATGCAGCGGCGGGCTGGACTTGCGCTGGTGGAGGTGGAGAGGTTTGTCGCCGCTCCGGATGGCCTGGCCGGCAGCGCCGGTGCTGCCGGGAGCGGCATGAGTGGTGGGGGTGGTAGGGGTGGTGATCGATTTCATGCGCGCCAGTTTGGCGGCGCGAAGCCGGCGACGATTTGCGCGCGATCAAATCCGATCCCATGCCACTGGGAAATCAGCGATTGTGGCTGCAAGGGCGGGCCTTATTTGGCTGGCGCTTTCTTGCTGTGTGGTTTGCCCGGCGGCTTGGACTGTGTGTCCTTGTCATCGGCCAGTGACGAAGACGTATCCTGTTTCGCGCCCTGCGTGTACGGATCGAACTTGTCCCCGGCACGCTGGGTGTCGGGAACGTATCCGTCCTTGTTGGTGGAGCGTTGCGGATCGGCAGGGGTGCCCTGGCTGCGCATGTTGTAGTCGTAGCGGTCCGCCGGGTTCGCCGGTCCGGCGGCATGGGCGGCTATCGGGACAAGTGCGGCGATGGCCAGTGCGGCAATGGTCTTCATGAATGCCTCCTTGCGAACGGGGTCGCGGGATGCGATGCGTCGGGTTGCACCGGCAATGTGTCTTGCCGATGCGCCAGACTCCTAGCCTAGGCGCCTCGGGCGCCAAGTTCCAGTGCCTGTCAGCGCGGCATGTGGCGCCGGCGTTGCCCGATGTCTGTCGCAACCTGCCTCGTTCTCAGACACACTTTCCGCGTCAGCCGCCGCACACCGGGTTTGGCGGGTGTTTCCTGGCATATGCAGGGCCCGGTCTCGAGCACAGGGCTCAGACGCATTCCCGCGGGCGGCCGCGCTCGAGCACCGCCTTGCCGACGCGCGAACCGTAGGGTCGCCCGATTGCCTCGGAGATGAAGACGCCAGCCTGAATCACCTGGTCCGGGTCGATGCCGGTATGGATGCCCATGCCGTGCAGCATGTACAGCAGGTCTTCCGTCGCCACGTTGCCCGACGCGCCCTTGGCGTAAGGGCAGCCGCCAAGGCCCGCTACCGAGGCGTGGAAGATGCGGATGCCTGCCTGCAGGCTGGCCAGGATGTTCGGCAGCGCCTGGCCATACGTGTCATGAAAGTGCCCCGCCAGCCGTTCGCGCGGGAACACATTCGCGGCGGCTTCCATCACGGCCTGCGTGCGCAGCGGTGTTCCTACGCCGATGGTGTCGGCAATGTCGATCTCGTCGCAGCCCAGGTCGCGCATGCGGCCGACCACGTCGGCCACCTTCTCAAGCGCAATTTCCCCCTCATAGGGGCAGCCGAGCGCGCAGGAGATGCTGGCGCGCAGGCGCAGGCCTGCAGCCTTGGCCGCCGCGGCCACCGGCTCGAAGCGCGCGATCGATTCGGCCACCGAGCAGTTGATGTTGCGCTGGGAAAATGCTTCGCTGGCAGCGCCGAAAATGACGACCTCGCCGGCGCCGGCGGCGAGCGCGGCTTCGAAGCCCTTCATATTGGGCGTCAGTGCCGAATAGACGGTGCCGGCCCGGCGCGCGATGGTGCCCATGACTTCCGCGCCATCGGCCATCTGCGGCACCCACTTGGGCGAGACAAAGGACGCGGTCTCGATATTGGCAAAGCCCGCCGCGCTCAGGCGATCGACGAGTTCGATCTTGGCTGCGGCCGGCACATGGCGCGCCTCGTTCTGCAAGCCGTCGCGCGGGCCCACCTCGACGATCTTGACGGACTCGGGCAGCGCAAGCCGCTGGGGAAGAGCAGGGGCGTTCCGTTCCATGTCAGGCGGCCTCCTGTTCCAGCGTCACGAGTTGCGCCCCTTCCTGGACCTGGTCGCCGACGGCGTACAGCACTTCCTGCACGGTGCCGCCTGCCGGTGCGGTCAGCGTGTGCTCCATCTTCATGGCTTCCATGACGATCAGCGCATCGCCCTTGTTGATGGTGGCGCCGGCCTCGACCATCACCGCAATGATGCGGCCCGGCATCGGCGCGGCCAGCTTGCCGCCTTCGCCTTCGGCTTCGCCGGCATGCAGCAGCGGGTCCGCCAGTACCAGCGAGCACTGGCCTTCGCCGCTGAAGACGTGCAGCGTGTCGCCGTCGATATGGCACTGCCCCTTGACGGTAAGCTCGCCGAGGTCGATGGTGTGCACTTCGTCGCGCAGCGACGCGCGGAACGGCAGGGACTTGCCGCGGGCGGTGAGGCGCTGGCGGCCGGCTTCGCTGTGCACGGTGACATCGATGTTGCCGTCAGGGCTCTGCAGGCGGTAAGCCGTGCTGCCTGGGCCATTGAGCCGCCACGCGCCGCCATGCGTCCACGGCGAGTGCTGGTCTGCTGCATCGATGCGGCGCTCGCGCGTTTCGCGGTCGAGCAGGGCGGCGGTCGCCAGTGCAATGAATTCCATGCCGACCGGCGCGGGCGGCGGGAACAGCGTAGCCTCGTTGCGTTCGATCAGCCCCGTGTCGAGATCGGCCGTGCGGAACGCTTCGGATTTCACCAGCCGCTGCAGGAATGCCACGTTGGTCGACAAGCCCACCACGTGGTATGCCGCCAGCGCCTGGCGCATGCGCGCGAGCGCCTCGTCGCGGTCCTTGCCCCACACGATCAGC
>NZ_JBYOJR010000045.1:0-49368 GCF_057798915.1 Cupriavidus sp. 22TCCZM01-5 | reverse complement strand
TTTGTCGCTCGGACAAAAGAGTAAGTCGCCGGCTACGCCGGCGAAACAGCGGCGCCCGCCAAGAACGACGAGCCAACAAAGCCCCCTGGGCCCCTCAATCCGCCTGGATCTTCGCCGTCCTGACCACCCCACCCCACAGTGTCAGCTCCCGCTGAATGCGATCAGCCAGCGGCTTGGGGCCGGAAATGTTGAGGTCATAGCCACCGGCAACCATGCGCTGCCTGAACGCCGGATCATCGCCAATGGTCTTCTGTGCCTTGATCAGCTTGTCGACCACATCGGCAGGCAGCTTCGGCGGGCCAATCAGTGCGTACCAGCCCGTCAGGTCATAGTCCTTGAGACCGGATTCGATCATGGTCGGCACATTCGGCAGCGCTGGATTGCGCGTCTTCGACGTGACGGCCAGCGCCCGCACCTTGCCGCCATTGATATGGCCGATCGCCGTACCCGTGATGTCGAACATGAACGTCACCTTGCCGCTTACCACGTCGGCCATGGCAGGCGAGTTGCCCTTGTACGGTACGTGCAGCATCTTGACGTGGCTCATCTGGGCGAGCAGTTCGGCCGACAGGTGGTTGGACGCACCAACGCCCGCCGAGCCGAACGACACATCGTCCGGATGCTTGCGTGCGTAATCGACCAGTTCCCCTACGTTCTTCGCCGGGAAGTCCTTGTTCACCAGCAGCACGTTGGTGTAGTCGGTGATCAGGCCAATGTACGTGAAGTCCTTGAGCGGGTTGAATTTGACCGAGCGCTGGATCAGCGGCGTCATGGTCATGGTCGGGCTGGCGACGAAGTACAGGGTGTAGCCATCCGGCTCGGACTTGGCCGTCAGATCGGCGGCAATGGCACCGCTCGCGCCAGCGCGGTTGTCCACCACCACGGGCTGATGCAGCGCACGGCCAAGCTGCTCGGCGTAGAGGCGTGCGGCCGTATCGACCGGGCCACCCGGTGCATAGCCTACGATCAGCTTTACCGGGCGCGACGGATACGCGTCCGCAGCCCATGCGGCCCCATGCAGCAGTGTCGCCATCATTGCGGCGACGGTCATCCAACGTTTCATCTTGTCTCCTCCAGGATTGCTTTGTGTTCCCCACCGGACACCGGCTGCCGGGCCGGCGGGAAGAAAAATCTGCGCCGGGCCGTCAGCCCAGCAGCGCCCGCAGCGGCTGCTTGAGCAGCTTGCCGCTCGCCGTCGTGGGAATCACGTCGATCACGCGCACTTCTGCCGGGCGCTTGTACGGTGCCAGGCTGTCGCGCAGGTAGGCATCGAGCTTGGCGCGATCGGGCTCGACCCCGTCCTGCATCTCGATGAAGGCCACCACCTCCTCGTTGCCGTCGCTGGTGCTGCGCCCGACCACTGCCGACTGGCGCACGCCCGGGAACGCGTTGATCACGGACTCCACTTCGATCGGGTACACGTTGAAGCCGGAGCGGATAATCAGGTCTTTGGAACGACCCGAGATGAACAGCGCGCCGTCAGCGTCCAGGTAGCCAAGGTCGCCGGTATTGAGCCAGCCGCCGGGCAGCAGCGCCTCGGCGGTCTGCTCCGGATTGCGGTAGTAGCCGAGCATCACGCCCGGGCCGCGCACGCGGATCTGCCCGCGCTCGCCGGCCGGCAGCGCATTGCCGTCGCCGTCGGTGATGCTGATCTCCACGCCTTCGACGATGTAGCCGGCCGAGCAATCGGCGCGCGGGGCTTCCATGCGCGTGATGAACAGCGAGCCGGCGTATTCGGTGATGCCGTAGCCATGGTGCAGCGGCTGGCCGAAATACGCTTCCACATCGCCCTTCAGGGTCGGATCGAGCGGCGCGCCGCCGGTATAGAGATAGCGCAGGCGCGGATAGGCCTTGCGCCCGCGTTGCTGCGCCACCGCCATGATGCGCGTGAACATGGTCGGCACGCCCTGCAGGATGCTGATCCCGGGAGTGTCCAGCGCCTCGAAGACCTCGTCCGCATCGAAGCGGGGACGCACGAACAGGCTGGCGCCGCCATACAAGGTGGCCAGCAGCACCGTGGCGATGCCGAAGATGTGCGACATCGGCAGCGCACCGTAGGCGACATCGTCCGGCCCCATATTGCGCGAGGTCGCGGAAATGCGGGCGAAGTGCGTGAGGCCTTCATGCGGCACCATCACGCCCTTGGGCGCACCGGTGGTGCCCGACGTATAAATCAGCGTGGCCACCTTGCGCGCCTGCCCGGCCGGCACGCGCTCCGGCGTGGTTGCAGCGCGCGCCACGGTCATGCCATCCGCATAGACCGGGCAACCTGTCGCCGTGGCATCCAGCCGCCGGCCGTGCGCGGCGGCGACGTCGGAAACATGGCCCGTGAACAGGACCAGGAGCGGCTGCGCGTGGTCGCGGATGTTGTCGATCTCGCGCGCCGACAGGCGTGCGTTGACCTGGATCGGCCACGCGTGCAGCGTGCTGCAGGCAAACATCGTGACGATCATCTCGTTGCAGTTCTCGCCGACCACGATCACGCGGTCGCCCTCGCCCACGCCCTGCGCGGCCAGCCAGTCCCGCGTGCTCTCGATGCGGCGCCACAGGTCGCCGTAACGGATCACGGTGCCGTTCTCATAGAGGCACGGCGCTTGCGGTGTCTGCGTGGCCCAGTGGCGTGGAAGGTCGTGGATAAACTCGGGGCGGAAGGAAGACATGATGCTCGCTGCTCGGTCGGGATTGGATACGGCGAATATGGCAAATACGGCGGATGCGTCGAAGGATGCACGGCAACGCACTTGCTGCAGGTCAGGGAGTTTGCGCCATGTATTCCGGCTAAGCCATTTCGAATTCGCTAAGGCCGTGTTCGGCGCCGCCACGTCCTCCGCGCAACGGTTCCGCCGGTACGAAGATCACCTTTGCCATTGGTGAAGAACCGAACGGCAAGCCCCTCATACAATCGGCCGGCACAGTGAAGGGCCGCCGCGCAGACGCCATGCGGCCCGCGTACCACAGGGGACATTCAGATGGATTTGCGTTTTACCGCTGAGGAACAGGCCTTCCGCGAAGAAGTCCGGACTTTCGTCCAGGCCAATCTGCCGGAGGACATCCGCAACAAGGTGCTGAACCACCAGCGAGTCGAGAAGGACGACTATGTCCGCTGGCACCGTATCCTCAACGCGCACGGCTGGGGCGCGCCGACCTGGCCCAAGGAATGGGGCGGCACCGGCTGGAATGCGCTGCAGCGCCTGATCTTCGAGATCGAGACCCTGCGCGCCGGCGCGCCGCGCATGCTGCCGTTCGGCCTGACCATGATCGGCCCGGTGCTGATGAAGTACGCCAGCCAGGCGCACAAGGAACGCTTCCTGCCGCGCATTCCCAACGTCGACGACTTCTGGTGCCAGGGCTATTCCGAGCCGGGCTCCGGTTCGGACCTGGCCTCGCTCAAGACGCGCGCCGTGCGCAAGGGCGACAAGTACATCGTCAACGGCCAGAAGACGTGGACCACCATGGCTCACTTCGCCGACTGGATCTTCTGCCTGGTGCGCACCGACCCCGAGGCCAAGGCCCAGGAAGGCATCTCGATGCTGTTGATCGACATGAAGTCGCCTGGCGTCACCGTGCGTCCGATCAAGACGCTGGACGGCGGCCACGACGTCAACGAGACCTGGTTCGAAGACGTGGAAGTGCCCGTCGAAAACCTGCTCGGCGAAGAGAACAAGGCCTGGACCTACGCCAAGTACCTGCTTGGCCATGAGCGCACCGGCATTGCCGGCATCGGTCACTGCCACCGCGAACTGCGCCAGCTCAAGCACTACGCCAGCCAGGCCACCGACGGCGCCGGCCGCCCGCTGATCGAAGACGTGCGCATGCGTGACAAGATCGCCCGCATCGAGATGGACATCATGGCGCTCGAAATGCTGCTGCTGCGCGTGGCCACGCAATCGGGCGGCCAGCCCGGCCCCGAGGCCTCGATCGTCAAGATCCGCGGCTCGGAGATCCAGCAGGACCTGGCCATGCTGATGATGGAAGTCGCCGGCCCCAACGCCTGGCCGTACTCGCCGGACTGGCTCGAACCGGGCGCAGTGCAGCCGGTGTCGGGTCCGGACTGGGCCGCCTCGGCGTCGTCGACCTACTACGATATGCGCAAGACCTCGATCTACGGTGGTGCCACCGAAGTGCAGAAGAACATCATCTCCAAGATGATCCTGGGTTTCTGAAGGGATAGCAGACATGGACTTCACCTACAGCGAAGAACAGCAGATGCTGGCGGACAGCCTGCGCCGCTTCATCGATACCGAATACACGTTCGACGCGCGCCGCAAGAGCTCGCGCGCCGGCGAGGCCCTGGACCGCGGCGTGTGGAACAAGCTGGCCGAAATGGGCGTGCTGGGCCTGACCGTACCGGCCGACTTCGGCGGCTTCGGCGAAGGCGCCGCGAGCCAGCTCGTGGTGCAGCGCGAACTGGGCCGCGGCCTGGTGCTGGAACCGGTCACGCCGAGCGGCGTGATGTCGGCGGCTATCCTCTCGGCCTACGGCAGCCAGCAGCAGAAGGAAGAATGGCTGCCGGCGATTGCCAGCGGCGAGCGCATCGTGACGCTGGCGTACCTGGAGCCGACCACGCGCTACCGTCCCGAGACCGCGCGCGCCAGCGCCGAACGCAGCGGCAACGGCTATGTGCTGAACGGCACCAAGAGCCTGGTCTGGCACGGCGCCTCGGCCGATGCCTACCTGCTGAGCGCACGCATTGCCGGCAGCAACGACGTCGCCCTGTTCCTGGTGCCGCGTGACAGCGCCGGCCTGAACGTGACCGGCTACCCGACCATCGATGGCATGCGCGCCGCCGACGTGTCGCTGCAGAACGTCACCGTGAGCGCCGACGCCCTGGTGGGCCAGCCGGCCGACGGCCTGGCAGCGCTGGGCCTGGGCATGGAGCACGGCGTGGCCGCGCTGTGCGCCGAAGGCGCGGGCGCGATGGAGAAGCTGATCGAGATCACCGGCGAGTACCTGGGCACGCGCCAGCAGTTCGGCAAGCCGCTGGGTGCCTTCCAGGCGCTGCAGCACCGCATGGCAGACATGCTGGTGCAGAAGGAGCTGGCCCTGTCGATGGCCTATGTGGCAGTCCAGGCGCTGGACGAAACCGATCCGGCACGCCGCCGCCGCATGCTGTCGGCCGCCAAGGTCACGCTGGCGCGCGCCGGCCGCTATGTCGGTCAGCAGGCCGTTCAGTTGCATGGCGGCATGGGCATGACCGACGAACTTGCCGTGGGCGACTACTTCAAGCGCCTGACCATGCTCGACCAGCTGCTCGGCGACAGCGACCACCACCTGCAGCGCTTCGGCGAAGTGATGGAAACCGCTGCCTGAGGCCAGCGTCGCCAGCGCCGGCGGCGTTCCTGCAAAGCGTCAGGAGCGCCCTCCCGCGCGCTAGCGACCCGGCTGCCTGATTTGCACACCGGTCAGGTCCGGGGCCGGCAATTGCGGCGATGGACTTCCCGAGACCTTCCCGAAGCGTTGATCGCCGCTGTTCCAATCGCGTGCAGCCGCCTCGATCTCCGCCTGGTTGCGCGCGACGAAGTTCCACCACACCAGGATCTCCTCGCCGAACGGCGCGCCACCGATCACCAGCAAGCGCGCTGGCCCGGAGCATTGCACGTGGAGCTGCGAACGCCCGGTGCCCAGATAGAGCAGCGTATCGGGCTCCAGCATTTCGCCTTCGATCTGCGCCTCGCCACTCAATACGAGCACGGCGTGCTCAAAACCCGCATCGAGCGGCAACGACGCCTGCGCCGCTCGATCGGCCGTGAGGTCAAGCCCGGTCAGCGGGGAATACACCTCGACCGGTGAGGTTTCGCCGAAAGCCGTCCCCACCAGCACCGTGACACGGAATCCTCCGTGCGCGGTGACCGGCAGGTCCGGATAGTTCCTGAACGCCGGCTTGCCATGGCGTTCGGCTTCAGGCAGTGCAATCCACAGCTGTGCCGCATGCAAGCCGCCGCCTTCCGGGGTGACGGAATCCTCCGCATGAGAGATGCCGTGGGCCGCCGTCATCAGGTTGACCTGCCCGGGCCGGATCACCTGCTCGGAGCCCAGGCTGTCCCGGTGCATGACCTCGCCTTCGATCATCCACGTGAACGTCTGCAAGCCGATATGCGGATGCGGCCCGACGCGCAGGCCGTCGCCGGGCCCGAACACGATGGGACCCGCATGGTCCAGGAAACACCAGGCGCCGACCATGCGGCGCTGGCGACTGGGCAGAGCGCGGTGGATGACCAGTTCGCCGACTTCGGCCTTGCGCGTCGAAATGCGCTCCATCACGGGGCTGCCAGGGCACGGCGGGCAATCGGTGGAGCGGGACACGCTCCGGTCCGCTGTGACATCACTCATGGGAATTCTCCTGTCCAAGTTCCTGCGTAATGTAGAGAAAAAACGCCCGCGCCATCTCCGTCTCCAGCGTGCGGTCTGACAAGCGGTACGTACCGGACCGGTTGACCAGCGTATAGATCAGCGTCCCCACCATGGCCTGGTAGGCAAAGCGGATACGCGTTTCCAGTTCGGGCGAAGCGCCCGCCGGATGCAGCCGCGCCAGGCGCGGCACCACCAGCTCCACGTAGTCCTGGTTCATCCGCTTGAGCGGGTCTTCGCCGGTGACGGCGCGCTCGATCAGCGACGCGCGCAATACCCCCTCGTTGCGGTACGCCCACATGCGGTTGTTGCGCGCGAGCGATTCCACCACCTCGCGCAGGGTCATCTGCCCGGCATCGAACAGCGCGACGCGCTGCGCCATCCCTTCGCGCAATTGCGCCACCAGCAAGGTCTGCAGGGCACGGAAGTAGCTCTCCTTGCCATCGAAGCGGCTGTAGAAGGCCCCGGTAGTCACGCCGGCATGGGCGCAGATGTCCTGGATCGGGACCTGGTCCAGCGTGCGGTCGCGCAACAGGCGGCGGCCGGCTTCCAGCAACCGCTCCGTCGTCCTCTTGCCGCGCGAGTAGCGCGGTACTGCGAATCCTTCCTGTCCTTCCAGGGGCGTCAGGGCTTGTTTCATCGTGGCCGGAATTCGTGTCCGTGTTTTCCCCAGTGTTGACAAGCTTATCAGGCGCACCACCGAGGGCTCGGACAAGACCTGACATGCCGCATCAGCCACTGAAGGAGGCGATAAGCGGAATATCCTGCATTGTGTAGACGATCAGCTGAAAAAAAAGTATCGCTTCCGGCCGGCAAAATTGTCGCCTATTCTCAACTGCAAAGCGCCTTTTCTCTCTGCCCACATCGTGGCCATAAAGGCGGCGGACCTGATCCGCCCTCAATCGCGAACGATGTCGGGCCGCGTGAAAATCAGATTGCAGACAGCGACAGCACGCGCATGGGTCCGGGCGGCATGGCTGATCGAAGCAACGGAAGGATGCCGGCAGTTGGGTGGAGGAAGCCCAAAGGCATTGTCCGCCCTGGCGTGCCACCGGAATCGAGCGCAGCGCGCATCTTCCGGATGGCAGGCAATGGCCGTTTGGGACAGCAGTTGCCGCGGTTGCCAACTGACTTTGATCCATGCGCCCCGATGCCGACGACATGAAGACCGAGCCGCCCAAGCCCTATATCACCTGGCTTGTCGTGATTTATGTGCTTTGCGGTCTGATATACATGGGCTGGCGCATCAGTACCATCAATCATGCAGCTGCGTGGCTCTCCCTTCCGCTCTACGCGGCCGAAATCTATGGCTACCTGAGCGGGCTGCTGTTCGTTCTGATGACGTACCGGTTGAGCGTGCGTGAGCCGGCGCCCGCGCCGGAAGGGCTCAAGGTCGACGTCTTCGTTCCTACCTACAACGAGTCGGTCGACCTGCTGCGCCGCACGCTGCTGGCGGCCAAATGGATGGACTACCCGCATGAGACCTGGCTGCTCGACGACGGGCGTCGCGAGAGCATGCGCAAGCTTGCCGCGGAGCTGGGCTGCCGCTACCTGTCGCGCGAAGACAACCTGCACGCCAAGGCCGGCAACCTGAACCAGGCACTGACGCGCACGGACGGCGAATTCATCGCGATATTCGATGCCGACCACGCGCCGCGCAAGGATTTCCTGATGAAGACGCTGGGGTTCTTCCGCGACCCAAAGGTGGCATTCGTCCAGACACCCCAGGATTTCTTCAACATCGATTCATTCGGGCACCGCCTTGGCAAGAAGCGCGTCTGGGACGAGCAGGCGCTGTTTTTCAAAATCATCCAGCGCGGCAAGGACGTCCTCAACGCCGCCTTCTTCTGCGGCAGCTGCGCAGTGGTCCGGCGCGCGGCGCTGAACGAGATCGGCGGGTTCGCCACGGAAACCGTGACCGAAGACGTGCACACCGCCATCAAGCTGCACAAGCTCGGGTACCGGTCGGTCTATTACGGCGAATCGCTGGCGTTCGGCCTCGCGCCACACAGCATAGACACCTACCTGAAGCAGCGCATGCGCTGGGGCATGGGTTCCATGCAGGTGTTCCGGCGCGAGAACATCCTGTTCGGGCGCGGCCTCACGCTGGGGCAGCGGCTGAACTATTTCGCCTCGGCGCTGTTCTTCTTCGAGGGCTGGCAGAAGCTCATCTTCTTCCTGACGCCGCCGGCCGTGTTCCTGTTCGGCCAATTGCCCATCGTCGCTCCGCTGGACACATTCCTGTTCCTGTTCTGCCTCTACTACCTGCTGTCCATGCTGGTACACCTGGAACTGGGGCGCGGCTACAACTCGCTGTTCCTCAGCGAACAGTATGCAATGGCCCGCTTCTTCGCCTTCATGTCTACCAGCATGGGGCTGTTTCGCCGCGATATCCCCTTCGCAGTCACCGATAAGCAGTTGTCCGATTCCGGCAAGGTATGGTTGTGGCTGTCGCCACTGCTGGTGCTTGCCGGCATCGCGGCCATCAGCGTGCCCGTGGGGGTGTACCGCATGTACACGGGCAGTATTCCGGTAGGTGCGGGCGTTGTCACCATGGTCTGGACGCTGGTCACGCTGGCCACCGCCGTTTCGGTGGCTACATTCGCCCGCCGCCATGCCGCCAACCGTCGCGTCGAGTACAGGTTTCCGCTGCGCTTGCCGATCACGCTCGAAGTGAATGGCGCGACTTACCTCGGGCTCACCTCGGACCTGTCTCCGAATGGCGCGCTTTATGTCGGACAACATGTCGGCGGCCTGGCGCGCGGCGGTACCGTGGACGTGCTCATTCACCTCCCCAGCCTGATCGTGCAAGACGTGGCCGTGGCCACCTTTGTCAGCCATCGTCGCAGCGACCCGGCCGGCGCCGCTACGGTCGGGCTGCGCTTCCAATGGGATGCCCGCGGCAATACGGGCGCGCTGGAGACCTTCCTGTATGGCAGTCGGCTGCAGCTCGACATGGGGAACCTGACGGAGACCGAGACACCGCCGCTGACACGGCTGGCCGAACTGCTGCGCCGGCAAGGCAGCGGTCCCTTGTTCGCGCAGAGCTGGGCGGCCGGGCTACTGATGCAGCCGCTGCGCCCGGGCAAGCTGCCGGTTGCCATCGCCACCATCGAAGGTGCCGCACCGTTGCTGTTCAGCAGCATTGAGCTGGACCTGGGGGCCGGCACCACGCTGCGTCAGTCCACTGCAGGTAAGCTGACCGAGCAGACCGTCAGCCTTACGCCCAGCGGCCGGCTCAGCACACCCACCGGCGATTTTCACCTGTACAACATTACACCGTGCGCAAGCACGGTCTGAAAAAGGGAAGCTTCATGACGCGGTGCATGCCCAAACCGTATCAGGTCCGCCCTGCAGTGGCGCCTCTTGCGCCCCTGGCACTTCCATTGGCCATGGCCCTGCTGGCCGGCGCGGCAGCGCTATCTCCGCTGCCGGCGCGGGCGGGAACCCTGTTCGGCGGCGCCAGCCTGGCCGGCGGCGGCGAGCGTAGCGAATATGTGGGCGTGACATCAGGCTGGTTGCCCGTACCCTACCTGACGCAGAAGCTCGTGGTGAGCGATTACCACTACAGCTACGGCTCCAACGGCACATCCGTGTCGGTGAACGGCCAGGCCGCCGAGGCGGCACTGGGGCTCCAGAAGGGCTGGGACACCGGCTGGCTGGAAGCCACCGCCGGCGCGCGCTACCGCTACAACCGCGTCTCGCCGCAAGGCGCCGACAACAGAAACGACGGCGGCCAATGGGGTCTGGCGCTGACCCTGCTGGGACAGCAGGAGTTTGCACAGCACTGGCTTGTCAACGGCATCGCCTCATATACCTTTGGCCCGCAGGCCTACTGGGCACGCGGGCGCGTGATGTACAAAGTGTTCGGCAAGGCCTGGGCCGGTGTGGAACTGATCAAGCATGGCGACCCGTTCTACCACTCCACACAAGGCGGCCTGGTATTGACGGGAATCCCGCTCACGCAAACCCTGAACCTGGGTTTCTTCACCGGCGTGAAGAAGACATCCGGCGTGTCGCGCGCCTTTTACGGCGGCCTGGAAATCAGCAAATCCTTCTGAAGGCCGTACCGCCCGCCCTGGAAACCAGAACCCGTCATGTCGTACGTTGCCGCACGCGCGCGCGTCGCAATGACAGACCAGGCGCGTCGTCGTTGCCTGGCTCGTGCCAGCGCGCTCGGCAGCAGCAATCCGGCAAAGCCCAAGAAAAAAGCGGCGGTGGAACCGAATCCCGATTCCACCGCCTCCCTTCTTCCATTCAAACCCGGAGCGCCTTACAACGTGGCAGCCGTCCCCAGGATCGCCGTCGCCTGACTGGACAGCGTACCGCCATTGCCATGGACCACGGCGACTTCCGCGTCCTTGACCTGACGGTCACCGCATTCGCCACGCAGCTGGCGCACGGCTTCGATCGTGATGAACATCCCATACATGCCCGGATGCACGCATGACAGCCCCCCACCGTTGGTGTTCACCGGCAGTCGACCGCCCGGAGCAATCCCGCCGCCACTGACGAAGTGACCGCCCTCGCCCTTCGGACAGAAGCCAAGGTCTTCCAGGAACAGCAGCGTGTTGATGGTGAACGCGTCGTACAGTTCAGCGACGTCGACATCCGACGGCTTGAGGCCGGCCATGGCGAACGCGCGCTCGCCGGATTCCTTCGCTGCCGTGACGGTGAGATCGGGCATGCACGAGATCTGGCGGTGCCATGTCGCGGTGGCGTTGCCGAGCACATAGACCGGCGGCTTGGCCATGTCCTTGGCACGGTCGGCACGAACCATCACGTAGGCGCCGGCACCGTCCGTCACCAGGCAGCAGTCACGCACCGACAGCGGGTCAGACACCATGCGCGCATTGAGCACGTCGTCGATGCTGAGCGGATCGCGCATCTGCGCTTCCGGATTGAGCTGCGCCCACTTGCGCGCGGCCACGGCCACTTCGGCCAGGTGTTCGCGCGTGGTGCCGTACTGGTGCATGTGGCGCGCGGCGGCCAGTGCGTACGACGTGATCGGGCTCAGCGGCTGGTACGGGTTTTCGTACGGCTGTGGATCGAGCACGGCGCGAACCTTGCCGATGCCGGCGCGGCCCACGGTCGAGGTGCGCTGGTTGCTGCCGTAGCAGACCAGCACCGCGTCGCACAGACCAGCTTCAAGCGCCATCATGGCCGGCAGCATGTGCGAAACGAAGCTCGAGCCGCCGATCATGGTGCTGTCGACGAACTTCGGCTTGATGCCGAGGTACTCGGCCACCGGCATCACCCACATGGTGGCGCCGACGCTGGCGGTGGCGATGCCGTCGATGTCGCGCATCGACATGCCGGCATCCTTCACGGCTGCCTTGGCGGCTTCCACCAGGATTTCCATTTCAGTCTTGCCGTGGGCTTCGCCCAGGCCGGCCTGGCCGACGCCGACGATGGCGACGCTGCCGCGCAGAGAAGACAGACTCATTTTGCTTGGCCCTCCACCGGATCGAACACGACGAGAGCGGGCTCGCCTTCTGCCTTGCCAGGCGCCACGCGCGCCTTGACGCGCATGCCGATGCGCACGGACGCCGGGGCGATGCCCTCGACCCGGCTCATCATGCGCACGCCTTCGTCCAGGTCGACCAGCACAATGTTGTAGTCGCCGCCGGCTTCGGGCTTGCGGCGGATCACGCTGGTGGAGTAGACCGTGCCGGTGCCTTTCGGCTCGGTCCAGTCAAGCGCGTCACCGCCGCAGTGCGGGCAGATGTTGCGCGGGAAAAATACGTGCTGCTTGCAGTCCTGGCAGTGCTGGATGCGGAACTGGCCGGCGGCCAGCATGTCCGCGTAGACCTTGTCCGGACCCGCCGCCGCTCCTTGTTGGGGCATGGTGTCTCCTTCACAAATGATGCCGCCATGGGGCTTCCATGGCACAGCTGCCAGATTGCCGCACTATGCGCGGTGCAGCAATTCGCATCTGCCAAAGGCAGGATTCCCGAATGCGGAAATCCCCCTTCGGGCACGCCGATGCTCAGATGACCAGCTCGATCAGGAACGGACCCTTGCGCTGGTTGGCCATGCGGAAGAGGTCGGCAAATGTCTTCATGTCGTGCGCGCATGCGCCCTCCACGCCCATGCCATTGGCCATCTGCACCCAGTTCAGGTCGGGGCTGCCGATGTCGAGCATGTCGAGCGCGGTCTTGCCCGGGTTGGCGCCCACGCCGGCCAGCTCGCCCAGCAGGATGGCGTATTTGCGGTTGGCCAGCAGCACCACGGTGACGTCGAGTTGCTCGCGTGCCATGGTCCACAGCGACTGCAGCGTGTACATGCCGGAGCCATCGGCCTGCAAGGCCACCACACGGCGGCCCGGCGCGGCCACGGCGGCGCCGGTGGCCAGCGGCAGGCCGGCACCGATGGCGCCGCCCGTGAGCTGCAGCCAGTCGTGCGGCGCGGCGTTCACGGTGCCCGGATAGAAGGCCCGCCCGAAGCTGACGCTCTCCTCCACGACGATGGCCTGTTCCGGCAACAGCGCCGTCAGCGTCTTCGCCACGGCTTCCGATGTGACCGCGCCGCGCGGGATGTTGGCAGATGCCGCAGATGCTGATTGCGGCAGCGCCGCGTTCCTTGCCCCAACCTCGTCGGCGAGCCGGGCCAGCGCATCGGCGAGATCCTCTTCGGGCCGCGCCAGCACGTGCACCACGGCATCTTCCGGATACGGACGCGGCGACTTGCCCGGATAGGCGAAGAACGTCACGGGCGCCTGCGCACCGACCAGGATCACGTTGCGGATGCCTGCCAGCCGGTCACGCGCGACATCGCCGGAATAGGGAATGCGATCCACCGCCAGCCGCCCGCGTCCGCGCGACACGCGCGCGTTCGACATGGGCGTGATCAGCCGTGCCTGCGTGGTAGCGGCAACGCGGTGTGCGTCGGCGAGCGGCGCTTCGCGCAGCGCGCCGCCCGCCAGCACGATCAGGGTTGGCTGGCCGGAGCGCAGCACGCGCGCGGCGTTCTGCACGGCGTCCGGCGCGACCTTGGGCACGGACAGCGGCGGCAGTGGCGCGGCCACTTCACCGCCGGCATCCCAGCAAACGTCCGAAGGGAGGATCAGGCTGGCGACGCCGCCCGGCGCGGCGCGTGCGGCCTGCACCGCCGCCGCGGCATCCGCGCCGACCGACGCGGCATGCGTGGCCGTGCGCGTCCACACCGACACCGGGCGGGCCCAGCCCTCGGTGTCGGCGGTGAGCGGCGCATCGAGCGGGCGATGGTAGGTGGCCTGGTCGCCGATGATATTGACCACCGGCGTCTGCGCGCGGCGCGCGTTGTGCAGGTTGGCCAGGCCGTTGGCCAACCCGGGGCCGCAATGCAGCAGCGTGGCGGCAGGCTTGTCGGCCATGCGCGCGTAGCCGTCGGCGGCGCCGGTGACGACACCTTCGAACAGTCCCAGCACGCAGCGCATGCCGGGAATGCGGTCGAGCGCCGCCACAAAGTGCATCTCGCTCGTGCCGGGGTTGGCAAAACAGGTGTCGACACCGCTGGCCAGCAGGGTCTTGACCAGGCTTTCAGCGCCATTCAACGCTTGGGAGGTTTCCATGGTTCGGGTTCCATGATTCAGGACGGGTTGGCTTCGGACGGCGGCCGGAACCCGGCCAGCAAGTCGAAATCGAGACAGACGAATTCCGTGGGGAATTCAATGCGGGCGTAGTACACGATCACATCGTCGACGCAGGCGTAGCGGCGCAGATCGGCCACGGGGGCCCCGACTGCAAGGTCCAGCGCCACAGCGGATTCCGCCCCGGCCGCGACGATGGTCAGCCGCTGGCGCGCGGCGCTGACCTGCAGGCCGGGAAAGCGGTCCAGCACCTGCACCGAGGCGCCATGCCGGAAGGCCTCCGGCTCGCGCGCAAAGACGCCGGCCTCGATGTACACCTCGCAGATGGCGAAAGGCCGCCCCTCCGCCCGGTGCAGGCGGCGCAGGAAATGATATTCAGGGGCCCGCCGGCCGCTGCACGGCAGACCCAGGTCGGCGGGCAAGGCCACGTTGCCCCCGGACTCCACCAGCGCCTCGGTGTCGATGGCATCGCCCACGGCAACGGCCTCGTCCCAGCTCGTGGACAGTGACACACGCCGCTGTGGCCGCCGGCCGGCCTTGACGAAAGTACCGCGTCCGCGCGAACGCTCGAGCAACCCTTCCTCGTCCAGCAGCGACAGGGCCTGGTGCATGGTCATGCGGGCCACGCCGTACTGGCGGCACAACGCCTCCAGCGACGGAATCTGCGCGCCGGGCCCCCACGCCCCGCTTTCGATCTGGCGGCGGAAGATGGTGGCGAGCTGCAGGTAGACGGGCTGGCGGCTACGGGAAAGGAGTTCTGTCGATGGCTTGTCCGGCATGGCTGGCCAGGCTGATGCTCTGCCCGGTTCAATCACCGTGCGTGGGGCACCCTGCACCAGACGGTATGCCGGACTTTATAAAGGTCTACAAACCTAGACTACTAGGGTTTACCGCGATCAAGGTTCTCTCTTTGTGGTTATTAATCATCATTCTTTTGATCGCTATCACCCGGCCATTAATGTGTCAACTCGCACATTCACATTTTGAAATTTTTCGTAACACTTTGAGATAATCGAATCGTGCGACAGCGACAATGGCGTTCGTTCGCGCCCTAGCGGTTCCCAGCGCAGCAGTTCAACAAGCAAGATTTTCAAATCTTTTCCGACACCCGGCCCGGCGCACGGATTTCCAAGATCAAAGTGGAAAAATCATCAACTTATTCGCGTGGCGAAGTAGCGCAGGCGCCCGCAATTCTTCCCGGCGCGCTAGAGACATGGTCCGGTACCCTGCAACGGCTGGGCGCAAGCCGGATCCTTGCCCTGGCAGTCCTCGCTCATGTGATTCTCTGGACACTTTTGCCAAGCCTGCTATTGCAGAATGCATCACTCGACATTATCGAGGCGCTGGGCTGGGGCCATGAATGGCAACTTGGGTATGAGAAGGATCCGCCGCTCTGGCCATGGGTAACAGAAGTTCTGACCATGTGGCCAGGCAAGAATCTTTGGGCCTGCTATCTTGCCGCCCAAGTCTGTATCGGAACGGTCTTTGTCGCGGTCTGGCAGTTGGGCCGCCGCATCACAACCAAGCGCGAAGCACTCATCGGAGTGCTTCTGCTGGAAGGCGTCTATTACTTCAACTTCCCCACCCCGGAGTTCAACGACATCATCCTGCAGATGCCGTTTGGCGCGCTGTTTGGCTGGCTGTTGCATCGCGCACTGACCGACAATCGCCTCGGCGACTGGTGCCTGAGCGGACTCGTTGCCGGCCTTGGGCTATGGGCGCGCTATTCGATGGGGGCCTATCTCATCCCCATGGCCATCTTTGTGCTGGCGCACCCGCAGGCCCGCCGTCGTCTCGCCGAACCGGGTCCGTGGGTATTGGTATCGACCGCGCTGCTCACGTTCCTTCCGCATATGCTCTGGATCGTCGATACCGGTTTCATGTCTATCGAATATGTTGCCCGGCGCGCGCCCGAGGCCGCCAGGGGCGCCTACCTGATCAAGCTGGTTTCGTTTATCGGCGCGCAGCTGGCCGCGGTCATTCCGATGCTGCTCCTCGCAATGATGCTGTGGCGCTGGAAGGACAAGAACGCAGCGCCAACGCCCTCGGAGCCGCGTCAATTCGACCGGGCCTATCTTGCCGCCCTGGCCCTGGGGCCCCTGCTCTTTTCGCTGGGCCTGTCGGCCATCACGCATAGACCGCCGCGGGTCATGTGGGCGGCGCCGCTGCTGTGCTTCGTAGGGTTGCTGATCGCTACCGAGATCAGGCCGGTGCTGACGACGGAGCGGCTCCGTACCTTCAGCCGCGCGTGGATGGTGGCCCTGCTGCTTCCCGCATTGTTGTTCGCGCTCGATCAACTGGGCCGGCCAATCCTCCTCGGCAAGGAAAGCCGGACGCATTTTCCGGGTCGGGAACTTGCCGCGGAAGTGACAACCCGATGGCAAGCCGAGACAGGCAAGCCGCTGAAGTACGTGATTGGCGATACATGGTATGCGGGGAATGCCGCGTTCTATTCTGACGATCGCCCCACGGCCTTTTTTGGCTACGGCGGCTATCGCTTCAACCCCTGGGTGACACCTGAGGACCTGGACAAGTCCGGTGCAATGCTGGTCTGGGATGCCGAACACGAGGGAGCAGGCATTCCGCCATTTTTTGCGGAACACTATCCTGGGGCAACCATACAGCCAGCAGTGACTCTCCATGGCCCGGCTTCGGACCATAAGCTGGGCATGGCAATACTCTTCCCCAACCAACGTGGTGAGTGAACGAGTCCCACCGTCATTCAACGGCTTCCCGGTGCAGGCGCAATGCACGGATGCCGTTGCGCGCTGCCAGCCTTCAGCGATGTTGTTGGCGAGCGTCTGACCAAGGCGAATAGCGCGGCTGCTCGCCATCATGCGCCCGCGTCTTATGGGAGCGGCGCTCTGCTCGCGCCCGCTTCAGCGTCGGCGGGCACCCGACGGCCAGGCCTTTCACGCGCCCGGCCTGCGTTGCCACAGTGCCAACGGCACCACATCCTCGCGCCAACGCCATGCAGCAAGCGGCCAGAATGCGTTATGCCCCAACTTCCCCGGGGCCTGCGCGACTGCCGCTTCGCAGTCATTCTCAGGAGTCAATCCATGTTGATGCGAGACGTGATCCCCCAAGTGCTGAACCGCGGTACTGCCATGCTGACCCAGGACCTGCTGGAGACACCCCCGCAGAAGACGTTCCACCACGCGATCGATATCTATCTCAAGGATTCCAATGCCTTCATGAATACCTATTTCGCCCGCTATTTCGAATGGCAGGGCATCTGCCGGGAACGCTGGTTCCACGAATGCATCCATGACAACCTGCTGGCAGCCGGCGGCGTCTTCGTGACCAAGCGCGCGCACCAGGAGTATGTCGAGGAGACGTTCCCATTCCAGCGCGTGGACTGCTACCTGAACACGTTCCAGGTCAAGCAGTGCTCGGCGTATCTGTTGTTCCGCTTCTGCGTCGGCGGCAAGCCGGTGTCGCTGGGGTACCAGCAGATCGTTTTTGCCGACAAGGAAAAGCGGATCAGCCGCTTCCCGCGCGGCATCATCGAGCGCGTCAAGGAATATGAACTGGTCCTGCCGGCACTGGCCAGCTAAGGCCAGGTAGCACTAGCAATCGTCGGCCCGCGGCCGGCAAGACCGCGGGCCGAGATGCAGGCCCGGCGCCGCCGGATCGGGTCAGCCGGCGACGCTGGCGCGCAGGCGCCCGTCCGCCATGGGCGTGAAGCGCGGCAGCCGCAGCGTGAAGGTGGTATGCGAGCCGGCCACGGACTCGCACTCGATGCGCCCGCCGAACGACTCGATGGCCCGGCGGCAGAACGCCAGCCCCAGCCCGGCGCCGGTACCATGCGCCTTGGTGGAGAAGAAGGGATCGAAGATGCGCGGCAAGACGTTCGCCGGAATGCCCGAGCCGGTGTCGCGGAAGCGCACGATGTGAAACGGGCCCTCGGCCGAGCCGACAATGTCGATACCGCCGTCGCCGCGCGCGCGGATCGCATGGAGCGCATTCTTCAGCAGGTTGAACAGCACGTACACCAGCAGCGTGTCCGAGCCCACGAAGCGCCAGGCGTCGTCGATGCCGCGCACCTGCACGCGGGCACGGTCGTCGCCCTGGAACGGATAGCGTTCGAGTGCGGCGCGCACGCAGTCGCCGATGCCGTGGGGCGCGAAGGTGCTGCGGTCCAGTCGCTCCAGCGTGACCGAGGCCAGCGCCATGTCGATGACGGTGCTGGTGCCATCCACCTCCCTGGTAATCGCGCCCACCAGGCTGGACACCCGCTCGAGCTGGCCGGGACGCATGCGGTCTTCGCACAGCCCGTGCTCCACGGCCAGCCGGTAGCCCTGCAGCACCTCGGGCCAGGTCCGCGCCATCTCCTGCGCCTGCATGCGGATGGAAGCGAGCGGCGTGCGCACTTCATGCGCCACCGTGGCGGCCAGCGAATACGGATGCATCAAGTCGTAGCGCACCACGCTGACCGCGAGCATGCCAAGGCTCAAGGCCACGAACACCACGCCGGGCGGGTAGAAGGCATAACCGTAGTTGGCCGCGTAGTCCACGGCCGCCAGCGAGTACAGCACCACCGCCATGAGGCACAGGTTGTAGCGCTTGCGGCGTTCCGCGGTCGCGTTGCGGCGGGCTTCGAGCAGGATCCAGGCACTGCGCATCGCCACCAGCACGGTCTGCAACAGATGCAGCGGATGCAGCGGGCCGGCCTTCGGGTAGTCACCGAAGAAGTACGTATAGTAGCCCGCCACCACCTGGTTGCTCGACAGCAGCAGCATGGCCAGGACCACGCTCATGCCATACGAGGCAAGCAGGATCGGCCGCTCATCGCGCCGCTCGGTCACCTCGGCGATGAAGTGATAGTACGTCGTCGGCAGGAACAGGATGAACAGGTAGCCGAGCCGCGCGAGCAGCGTGGCCACGTCGGGATGCTGGGCCTGGAACAGGAAGACCCACGTCCCCTGCCAGGCGAAGGTGGTCACGCACAGCAGAAAGAACGACGCCGACACGCGCGTCACGCCCTTGGTCACCAGCACATAGAGGCCGTAACCGAGAAAGGTGGACGAGACGAAGGCTGGCAGGGCGGCGTACATGCGTGGCGCGGTGAGTGGGTGTCCCCGAAGCAACACGACATGTTAAGTCGGGGCAGCCTGCGGCGTGCATCATTTGATTGCATTCTGAGCTAACTTGCGCTTAACGCATCCCCTACTAGCTGGGGGTTCCAGAAACACCAGGGCGGCGGCGGAGTGCTTGCGCACCCTGCCGCCGCCCCGCTTCCGGACTGCCGACGCTTACCAGCGCGCGTCGTTCTCCCACTGCTTCATTTCTTCCTCGACACGCTCCTTCGTGTAGCCGTAGCGCTCGCGGATGCGACCGGCAAGCTGGTCGCGCTTGCCCTTGATCTGCGTGATGTCGTCATCGGTGAGCTTGCCCCACTTTTCCTTGATCTTGCCCTTGGCCTGGTCCCACTTTCCTTCGATCTGTTCCCAGTTCATGTGGTGCTCCTTGTCGTCGATGTTCCGTGATGGTCGGCGCATGCCGGCTTCGGTACCGGCCGGCTTAGCGGCCGTACTTGGCCTTCACATCTGCCACGCACTTGTCCTTGCTGTCGCCTGTCATCGCGTCGCAACGCTCCTTGTCAGCCTTGTAGGCGGCGTCCATGGTGTCCTTGCGTGCATCGCGACGGGCTTCGGCGACATCGGTGCGCGTACCGGTCGCGGCGGCCTTTTCGATCTTGGCCTCACCCAGGGCCTTCTCATGGGCTGTCTTGGCGTCCTTCTTGCACACGTCCTTGTCGTTGCCGGACTTGTCGTCGCACATTTCCTTGGCCACGTCGTAGTCGCGGTCGGCCTTGGTCTTCATGGCCTTGGCACGCGCCTTTTCGGTACCGTCGCGCTTGGCTTCGGCGTCGGCCTTGGCGACGTCGCGGTCGCGCTTGGCCTCGGCCTTGCACACGTCCTTGGCGTTCCCGCTCATGCCATCGCACTTGCCCTTGGCTGCCTTGTAATTGTCGTCGGCCTGCTTGACTGCGGTGTCATAGTCGGCCTTGGACCCGGCTGGGTGGGTCTGGGCCATGACATAGCTTGCCGGGACGGCAACCATCATCGAACACACTGCTGCTGACAGCCATTTCTTCATCATGTCGGACTCCTTCCACGTGAATGATTGGCGGGATTGCCGTCGCAGCTGACAGCCGGGTTCCCCCGGCGGCCCTGCTGCATGTGTTCAGCGTAGGTTTTGAGCCGCCGCTCCTGCAGGAGTAGCGTTCCGAAAGCGGCGTCAGAGGATTCCGACAGAGCAATGGCCAGGCGAGGGAAAAGGGACGCCTGCGAGGCGAAGGGGCGATGCTGGGCATGGCCATTCCGTGCCCCGCAAACAAAAGGCCCGTCTCGGGAGACGGGCCTTGTTACCGCTTACATCAGGAGGACAGTGAGTCCGACAACCGGTTGTTCGGCTCGTCGACTTCCTCGTCCGGCCAGTTGCGCCCGACCATCCACTCGTACAGCGTGGGCAGCACGATCAGTGTCAGCATCGTGGCGGTGATCAGGCCGCCGATGATGACGATGGCGAGCGGGCGCTGGGTCTCGGAGCCGATGGCGCGCGAGATCGCCATCGGGAACAGGCCCAGCATGGCCAGCAGCGCCGTCATCAGCACCGTGCGCAGGCGGTCCATGGAGCCGGTCAGCACGGCCTGGCGCACCGGCATGCCTTCATCGCGCAACTGGTTGAAGTACGTCACCATCACCACACCGTTCAGCACGGCCTGCCCGAACAGTGCGATGAAGCCGATGGCCGCCGACACCGACAGCGGAATGCCCGTGAGAAACAGCGCGAACACGCCGCCGATCAGTGCGAACGGGATGTTCGAGATGATCAGCGTGGCGCTCTTGAACGACTTGAACGCATTGAACAGCAGCAGGAAGATCACCAGCACCGACAGCGGGACCACGATCGACAGCCGCGCCATGGCGCGTTCCTGGTTCTCGAACTCGCCCGACCAGCTGATCTTGACGTCGTCCGCCTTCACGTTCTTCGCCACCAGCGCCTGCATGTCCTTCACCACGCTGCCCATGTCGCGGTCGTGGATAAAGATGCCGATCGAGGTGGTGCGCTGGCCGTTCTCGCGGCTGATGTTCATGGCGCCCGAGGCAGCACGGAACGTCACCAGTTGCGACAGCGGCACCTGCGCGCCATCGGCGGTCTGCATGAAGATGTTCGGCAGGTTCGGCAGCTCGCGCTCCGACGGCTTCAGGCGCACGGCCACGCTGAAGTGCTTTTCCCCTTCCCACAGCTCCGTGGCGGCCTTGCCGGCCAGCGCGGTTTCCATCAGGTCCTGCACATCGGCCACGTTGATGCCGTAGCGCGCGGCCTGGGCGCGGTCGAAATCGAGCACGTACTGCGGCAGTTCGCCGTCACGGTCGATAAAGGCGCGCATGACGCCCTTGACCGACTGCACATTGGCCAGGATCTGGTCCGCCACCTGTTTGTTGTGCTCCAGGCTGTCGCTCTGCACCTTGATGACGATCTGGCCCTTGATCTGCGAGATCGATTCCAGGATGTTGTCACGCACCGGCTGCGAGAAGTTGGGCTCGATGCCCGGCAGCTGGCGCAGGTTGTGGTTGATCTCCTCGATGATCTTGCGCTTGTCGTAGCCGGCGCGCCATTGTTTGTCGTTCTTCAGGTCGACAAGGATTTCAACGGTGTTGATCAGCTTCGGGTCGGTGCCGTCGTCGGGGCGGCCCACCTTGGAGATGGTCGTGTTGACTTCCGGCGTCTTGCGGATCACGCCGCGCAGCTTGCGCGCCTGGTCGCGGGCCTCGTCGATCGAGACCGAGGCCGGCAGGTCGAAGCTGACCCACATCGAGCCTTCGTCGAGTTCGGGCAGGAATTCGCTGCCCAGGAACTTGCCCACGCCGACGGTCGCCACCAGCAGGCCCAGCGCCACGCCGACCACCGTCTTCTTGTTGTCGAGGGCCCAGGCCAGCATGGGCTCGTACAACCGCTTGCAGTAGCGCACCACGAAGTTGTCGTCGTGCGCAATGTTCTTCTTCAGCAGCAGGTGGCACAGCAGCGGCACCAGCGTCAGCGAGATGATCAGCGAACCGATCAGCGCGCCCGTCACGGTATAGGCCATCGGCGCGAAGATCTTCCCTTCATGCCGTTGCAAGGTGAAGATCGGGATGTGCGCGGCGATGATGATCACCATCGAGAACACGGTCGGCCGGCCGACTTCCGTGGTGGCCTGCAGGATCGCGTAGAGCCGCGCCTTGCTGTCCTGGATCTGCTGCTCCTTCAGCTCGCCCAGGCGCTTGAAGATGTTCTCGACCACGATCACCGCGCCGTCGACGATGATACCGAAGTCCATCGCGCCCAAAGACAGCAGGTTGGCCGGGATGCCGACCCAGGTCAGCCCGATGAAGGTCGACAGCAGCGCCAGCGGGATCACCAGCGCCACGATGGCCGCCGCGCGCACGTTGGCCAGGAACAGGTAGAGCACCGCCATCACCAGCAGCGCGCCTTCCACCAGGTTGCCAAACACCGTGTGCAGCGTCTTGTCGATCAGCGTGGACCGGTCGTAGTACGGCACGATCTTCACGCCCTTGGGCAGGATCTGGTCGTCGAGCAGATCAATCTTCTTCTTGAGCGCGTCCAGCACCAGCGACGGGTTCTCGCCCTTGCGCATCACCACGATGCCCGAGACGATGTCGTCTTCGTCGTCCTGGCCCATCAGGCCCTGCGGCGGAGCCGAACCGATCTTCACGTCGGCGATGTCCTTGACCAGGATCGGCGTGCCGTTGTTTTCGGCCACCACCACATTGGCGATGTCGGCCGACGTCCGGAAGCTGCCCAGCGAGCGCAGCAGGAACTGCTGGCGCCCGTGCGCCACGGCGCCGCCGCCGGCGTTCGAGTTGGCCCGCTGCAGTGCGGTGAACAGCTGCGCCAGCGATATCTTGGCGTCACGCATGCGCGCCACGTTCGGGTTGACCTCGTACTGCTTGGTGGTGCCGCCGATGGTGACCACGTCCGCCACGCCGGGCACCTGCCGCATGTTCTTCTCGACCACCCAGTCCTGCAGCGTGCGCAGTTCCTGCGGCGTGTAGCCCTTGCCGGTCAGCCGGAAGCGGTAGATCTCGCCGATTGCCGTGGACAGCGGCGCCAGGTCCGGGTGCACGCCGTCGGGCAGGTCCACGCCGCGCAGGCGCTCCAGGATCTGCTGGCGTGCGGTCACGTCGGTGGCCTTGTCGTTGAAGGTCACCATCATGAACGACAGGCCGAACTGCGTATGCGAGAACACGCGCACCGAATTGGGCGTGCCCGCCATCGCGGTTTCGATCGGGATGGTCACCTGGCGCTCCACTTCCTCGGCGGCGCGGCCGGGGTAGAGCGTAATGATGTTGACCTGGATGTCGGACACATCCGGGAAGGCCTCGATCGGCAGGTTCTTGAACGCGGCCAGGCCGCCGCCCACGAAGATCAGCAGGCCCAGCCAGACGAACAGCTTCTGGTGCAGGGCAAAATTGACGATACGCGAAATCATCTGGCGGCCGTCCTTATTGCTTGGCCGCAGCGCGCGCCTTGTTGACGGCGGTGGCGTCGCGCAGGATGTCCTGCAGGTACAGGTTGCCTTCGGTCACCACGATTTCGCCGTCCTTGATGCCGTCGAGCACTTCGCTCACGCCGGGCAACGTCACACCCAGCTTCACCGGACGGCGCACGAAGGTATTGGGCGCGGTGCGCACGAACACATAATTGCGGTTATCGGCCAGGAACACGGCCTTGGAGGGCACCGCGATGCCGGTGAACGAGGCGGCCTTCAGTTTTGCCGTGACGAACATCTCGGCCTTCAGGCGCCGGTCGGGATTGGGAACAGTGAGGCGGACCTTGATGCTGCGCGCGGTGGGATCGACATAGTCGGCCATCTTCACCACCGTACCGGTGAAGGTTTCGCCCGGGTACGCGGCGGTGGACAACTGCACGTTCACACCGGCCTTGAACAGGCCCATGTCCGCCTCGGCGGCATCCACCTGCGCCCACAGCGTGGTGGGGTCGGTCACCAGGAACAGTGGTGCGGCGGTGGGCTGGTCCGGGCGCAGTTCCATGCCCGGGTTGATGTTGCGTTCCACCACCAGGCCGTCAATCGGGCTGCGCAGGGCAAAGCGGTTGACGCCCTCGCCCACGATCGCACCGTACTGACGCAACGCGGCCTGCGTGCGCTGCAGGTCGGCGGTCGCGCGGGCTGCTTCAGCCTGGGCTTGTTCCAGGTCTTTCTGCGCGATCACACCGGCCGCGTACAGCTCACGTTGGCGAGCCAGCGCCTTGGAGGCCACAGCGTTGTCGGCGGCGGCCTTGCGCGCGTCGGCCTGGGCCACGCCGAAGTCCGACGAAGTGAGGTTGGCCAGCGGCTGGCCAGCCTTCACCGTGGTGCCGGGCTGCACCAGGATTTCCGTCACGCGGCCCGCGAACGGCGTGGACACGCGCACGGTCTTGTCCTCATTCCAGACCAGGCGGCCCGGCAGGCTCAACATGCGCTCGCCACCGGTATGGGCCGGCTCGCCCGCGATGCCTGGCAGCGCCTTCACGCTGGCCGGGAACTGGACGGTCTCGCCGCTCACCTTGGGCTCGTCATCGGCTTTGGGCGCTTCGTCCTTGCCGCACGCGGCAAGCGCGAGCGCGCACAGGGACAAGGCGGCCACGCGCGCGGGCATGCCGGCGCGGGAAAACTGGAACACTTCGGACAGCAGATTAGGGACGCGGCGCATCGGTACGGACCTGGGAATTCGGGATGGAGCTGACGGGAGTGGTGGTGGACTGCAACGCCGTGCGGTATGCCGACAAGGCTTTGGCGTAGTCGCCCTGTGCATTGGTGGCGTCGAGCCGGGTCTGGCGCAGCGCGCGGCGTGCATCGAGCAGGTCGAGCACGCCGGTGGCGCCCTTGGTATAGGCAAACTCGGCGCTTCCGGCTACGGATTCGGCGGCGGGCACGACCGATTCGCGCATCTGCCTGAGCGACAGGCGCGCGGCTTCGAGCTGGTTGCGCAGGCGCTCGACTTCGTTCTGGGCCTCGAGCAGCACCCGGTTGCGGTCGTCGAGCGCGGCGTAGTAGTCGACCTCGGCGCGGCGCGCTTCGCCGCCGTTGCTGTGGCGCACGAACAGCGGGATGGAGACAAAGACGCCGTAGCTGTTGCCGCTGCCGTTCGTGTTGGTCTCGGAAACCGGGTAGTGCTCGTATTGCGCGCCCACGGTCACGTCGGGCACGCGGCCAGCGCGGGCCAGGTCGCGCGCCGAGGCGGCGGCGGCCAGCCTGGCCTCGGCCGCGGTCACGTCGGGACGGCGCTGCGCGATATCCGGATCGACCGGCGGCGTCGGCTCGTCGAGCGATGGCCAGTCCGGCACCAGGCGGTTATCGGCCAGCGTGCCCGGCACCCCCATGGCCTGGGCCAGCTGCGCCTTGTCGCGCATATGGTCGGCCATGGCCTGCCGCATGTCGTTCTGCGCACGCAGGTTGTCGAGCTGGAGCTTGGTCACGTCGGCGCGCGAGACATCACCGGCCTTCAGCCGGGTCTCGTTGGCCTGTTGCGTGCGGGTATAGAGCGCCACCGTCTCGGTCAGCACCTGGACACGTTCCTGGCTGACCACGGCATCGTAGAACGCCTGCTCGACCGCGCCGGTCTGCTGCGCGACCACGGCCTGCAGTGCCTCGCCGGCCGCCACGCTGGCCTTCTGCGCGGCATCCTTGCGCAGATTGCCCTTGTTGGCGGTCTCGACCAGCTGGTCGATGCGGAAGGTCGAATCGACGGTCTTGCTGCGCAAGTTGCCCGAGCCGACACCGGCGTGCGGGTTGATGTTCTGCACGCCCACGCTCAGCACAGGGTTCGGGCGTTGCGATGCGATCTGGATGTCCGCCTGGCTGGCTTCTTCGCCGCGGCGCGCTGCAATGATGTCGCGGTTGCAGCGCAACGCGTCCTGGCGCGCCTGGGCCAGTGTCAGGCTGGCCTTGGGAGGCGGCGGCATGCAAGGCCCGTCGGGCGGAAGCGGCTGGCTGGCGGCTTGGGCCAGCGGGGCCGTCAGGCCAGCTACGGCCGCCAGGATGACGGCGGCGGCAGCGCTTGAAGCAGGAAAATGCACGATTCGGTCTGGCTCGGTTTGACAACAGTCAGAGGTAAACGACCGTGCCCGCCGATTGGTGCACCGAACTGACGATATTTCGTCGCCTGGCGCGTCATTGGCGGCGTTTTTTGCCTTGTCCGGTACTTGCGCACGATCTCCCGCCCGCATTCAACCCGAATCGGATTACAAAGCGCTTTCATCCTGGCAAAAAAACGCGCTAACTGCAGCGATAACACCGAATCGAGGGAAAACCCCAGTGCCCAAAATGCACCAAATAGGTGCATTTTGCCTTAGGAATATCGTCAGGTCTAGGCCCGATCATCCAGGCCCAGGCTTCTGCCGATAATTTCCTTCATGATCTCGCTGCTGCCGGCATAAATACGCGAGATACGGGCATCGGTGTACATGCGGCAGATACGGTACTCCTCCATGTAGCCGGCGCCGCCGTGGAACTGCACGCCCTCGTCGACCACCCGACCCTGCAACTCGGAAGTCAGCAGCTTGGCGGAAGCCGCGGTCTCGACGGTCAGCGTGCCGGCATTGTGCTGCAGCACGCACTGGTCGACGAACGTCTGCAGGGCGTCGAGCTGGGCACGCAGCGCCGCCAGCCGGAAGCGCGAATCCTGGAACGTGCCGATGGCCCGACCGAACGCCTTGCGCTCCTTCACGTAGTCCAGCGTGATGTCGAACGCCACCTGCGCCGACGCCATGTAGCCGCAGGCGCCGATCAGTCGTTCCTCGGCCAGGTGCCGCGTCAGGTAGCGGAAGGCCTGGCCGGGCTCGCCCAGCACGTTGGCCTTGGGCACCTTGACGTTGTCAAAGAAGAGTTCAGAGGTGTCCTGCGAGTGCAGCCCCATCTTGCGCAGCTTGCGCCCGCGCTCGAAGCCGGGCATGTCGCGCTCGACGATGAACAGGCCCAGCCCGTGGCTGCGCTCGGGATCGGTACGCGCCACCACCACCACGTAATCGGCAAGCTGCCCGTTCGAGATATAGGTCTTGGCGCCGTTTAGCAGCCAGTGGTCGCCCTTGTCTTCGGCGCGGGTGCGGATGCCCGCCAGGTCCGAACCGGTCTGGGGCTCGGTCATGGCAATGGCGAAGATCTTCTCGCCGCGCGCCGCGCCGGGCAGGAGGCGCTGGCGCTGCTCTTCGTTGCCGATGCGGCCGACATACGGCGCCACCAGCCGCGAATGCAGCGTGCCGAAGAAGCCCGTGTCGCCATGGCGCGCATTCTCTTCGATGAGGATCTGCTCATAGCGGAAGTCCTCGACGCCGGCGCCGCCGTACTGCTCGTCCGCCCACATCAGCAGGTAGCCCTGCTCGCCGGCCTTGCGGAACACATCGCGATCCACGCAGCCCTGCTCGCGCCAGCGCTCGCCGTGCGGAGCGACCTCGCGCTGGTAGAAGCGGCGCGCGGACTCGCGGAAGCTCTCGTGTTCGGCGTCGAAGATAAGGCGTTGCATGCGGTTGTCTCCTTTCTTGGTTTTGCTGACGGAATCGGTCCAGTGTCGGCCTTGCGGCCGGTGTCAGGTTCGTCGGAAAGGATGATTTTTGGGCGCAGGTTGTGGCGCCGGCAACCGCAAAGGCTGCAACCGCTAGGCTTGCGCGGCAACCTTGCGCGGACGCCCGCCCAGCCGGCCATTGCGCCTGGCGGCGGCTGCCTTCTCCGGGCTGGCACTGGCGCCGCCGCGGCGACCCATATCGGCGGCCATCCACCGCCGCGAGCCAAGAAATCCCTCAAGCAATGCCGGCAGGTACAGATCGGCATCGAGCCGGGGGAAGTGGATACCCAGGCCGGAAGGGCTGACCTGCGCGTCGACCAGATCGGCAGGCCGGGCGTGTTCGAGGCCCTGTACCGCCGCCAGCGGGAATGCCAGCTCGAGGCCTGAAGACAGGGCAATCACCACGCGTTCCACGCGCCGGTCATAGCGCACGGACACCACTGCCGGATTCGCGGCCTTTCGTGCAGCGCCACGTGCGTTGGCTGCAGCGATCTCAGCATCAGTCAGGACCATGGATGGTTCTCCATTCCGTACACAAGCCAGTCAGGTGAGCGCTCAGTCCATTGATGATCCGCATCAGGTCTCGCGCGCCAAAGTCGTAGTTCTCTCGCAACTCCGGAGGCCCGAACGGGCAATGCAAGTGGAACACGGCCTCGCATCCTTTCCCGATCACATGGACATGCGCGGGCCGATGATCGTTCGGGTAGATGACCACGCGCAATCCGAGTAGCGAAAGGACAGTCGGCATTCGATTCTAGCAAACCTAAACAGGTTGGGTTATTGAATCTCTGCCCGATCGTATTTCGCTACGGATGCTGCCGCCATGAGACAACAGCTCGTTCAATGCAACTTTATTGATATGAAACGAAGATAACTTTCATTGTTCAACCCACTCGCCCAGACCGATACTGAAGGCATACAAAACATGAAGAGGGAGCGGGAAATGGAAGTCGCCCTGTGGACAGCCGGTGCGCTCGGGCTGGTGGCGCTTGGCGCGACCATGACTTACCTGATCGGCGTGGCCGTGCCGGAGCCGGTGTTCGAACGCGCCCAGCAGCATGGCCGCTATGCCGGGCTCGAAGCCGCGGCAGACAGGCGCCGCGGTGGCGGCAGGCGGATTCGCCGGACGCGCATCCTGCCGGCCGCACATCCCGTTCCCCGCCTGATGCCGGTCCGCGCCTGAGCGCCTTCGGCCACTTTCAAGACTGCGGAAAATCCCAGCGCTGCGACCAGTCCGATTCCTCGGTCCGCTGGCGCTCCAGTACATCCTGCAATACGGCGGCAGCGGCTACTTCCGGACGCGGGTCAAGCGAAGCGGGATGGACCGGCGGGATGCCATGCGCCATGCGGCGGCGTGGCTGCCAACCATACCATGGCCCCAGCGCATCGCGTGCGTCACTTACCCCTCGGCGCCGCGGCGGCGGGCATGGCTGCCGGCACGGCACGCACAGGCCCCATCGGCAACGACGTGCCTGGCAGCTCCACTCGCGTCATCCCCGTGCGTGACGGCCGCATCGGTGCCATGCCTTCGGCGGGATGCAGGGCCTGGCCGTTGTCGTAGCCGGTGGCCACGGACTCCAGGTAGCCCGGCGGAAACTTCTGTTCCGGCGTGACGGCGGATGGCACGGGCAACGTGCCTTGTGCCAGCGCCACGCTGTTCGCGCACAGCCCCAGCACACGCAGCAGGATGACGGCGCGCCGTACCTGGCGCAGTACAGTACGGGCGCCCGGCGGCTCGCCTCGGGATTCGGAAGGGGTCGTCATCACGGTTCTCCAGGGGAGCCATTGCTCCGGTTGGGACATCGAGCACGGCGTTGCGCTCGACGCTCGATCCGCAATGACCGTGCCACGCGCCGGATCACCCGTGTGGCGTGCATTGCGCCACTTGCCGGGACCTAGAAGAACGAACGGCGCCAACAGGCGCCGTTTGCGGTGTTGGCCGTGAACCAACAACCGGAACGCGAGGCCGCTAGCGGGCGCGCACCATGGGCGGCGGATACCAGTTGCCCCCGGCCACGGCGGCATCCGGCCCATAGGTACGGAAGGTCAGGTGGTAGTCCTGCCCGCCCGGCGTGGGCAGCCAGTTGGCATCCGGCGCACCGGTCGGCCTGGTCGGCGCGAAGTACAGGGTCAGCGAACCGTCCTTGCCATATTGCAGGTTCGATTCCTTGTTGAGCAGGTACCGCTTCTTCGGGTTCTCCATCACGCGGAAGTTGACGGCGTCGACCGCGATCACGGACCAGAAGTACCGCACGTGGCCAGCTGGGAGGTCGGCCTTCGGGAAAGTCATGGCGTAGGCATTGGCGCCATTGAGGCGGTTTCCCTCGCCATCCGTGGCACCCTGGAAATACACCACCTCTTCCGCGGTATTCGCCCAGATACCGCCGAAGTTGATGCGCGACCTCGCCTTGTAGTCGTCACCATACTGGCCGATGACCGCCGGGCGCGTCCAGCCATCGCGCCGGACACCGAGTTCCGTGGTCATCGACTGCATGAACTGCGGGATTGCCTTGTCCCGGATCACGCGGTCGACGCGTTCGCGCCCGGCCGGGTCGGCTGCCACCTCCGCCGCGATTTGCCGCACGCGCGCCTGCAACGGTTCCATGCCGGGATTGATGTCAGGTTCAGAATCGAGCGCCGCGGCGGCCGCATCAAACGCCTCCACCCCAGGCAGCCGCGTGTTGGCAAAAACCGGCGTGGCCGGCACCGGATCGATACGCGGCGTGCCCGTCATGCGGATCTGGATCTGGCGCTGCAACTGCACTGCCTGCTTGCGGTTCTTGCCGATCTCCACACGCGCCAGGACCCTGGCCGTCCTGCCCGGCAGGTCGATGCGGCGAATGTCGGGCTGCAATGGCACGCCGGCCCCCTTCAGGCACAGTCCATAACGGCTTGCCGCCCGCTGCGGATAGTTGCGCTCGTTGATATTGGCAACCGTCTCGCCCCAGCCATTGAGGATCTGCACGGTGTAGTAGCGCCCCTTGATCAGCGGCACGCTGAGGACGATGCAGGTACGCTCGTCCACGCCGATCCATGCCTCGCTGTAGACCACGTCCAGGTTCGGGTTGGCCCAGCTCACACCGCCGACGTCGCGGTGAAGCATCTCGTTCCAGCGGAAACCCTCCTTCTGGAAATCGAGCTGCTCCTGGCGCAGCACCAGCAGCCGTCCGAGCAGATAGACATAGGCGTCGGCCACGTCCTGGTCGGCAGCGGCAGCGGCAGCGGCAGCGGCAGCGGCAGCGGCAGCGGCAGCGGCAGCGGCAGCGGTATCGGGCACCGGTGCTGCCTCTTGCTTGCAAGCGCATGCTGACAGCAGCGCGGCAACCGTGATGGTCAACAGGACTGCGTGAGGTCGCATACGCGTCTCCGGTCGATGGCTCGGAACCCGACAGATTGCGCCAGCTCACGGCACCGCGCAATGCCCGATTGCGCCGGATATGCGCCTTAACACACAATACCGCGCGGCCGCTGTCCGCCATCACGCATGTGCGGCCGCCCAGCCCTACGCAGGCTTGACCGCCCATGCCAGCACAGCCGGCATGGGCACGACAAAGTCATTGCCTTTCATATAGGCCGCTACCGTGCCGCGCAGCACGGCGCGAATCTCGTCGCGCGCCTTCGAACTTTGCGCGCGCAGCGTGGCCGCGGCGCGCACCGTGCCTTGCGCCAGCGCGTCAAAGAGCTGGTCCGGCGTGGAGAAACGCCACTGCTGCGGCACCTGGCGGCAAGCCGCCGCGGTAAAGCCCGCGCCCTGCAAAGCGGTGATGCATTGCGACGGGTCGCTGAACTGGAAGAAATTGGGACCGGCCGGCAGCCCCACATCCATCGAACCATAGGCCCGGATCGCGGCGTACACCGCGCCGAAGCCAATGGCGCGTTCCGGCGCGTCCCACACCGTGAAGCCAATGCGCCCGCCGGGACGCAGCACGCGAAAGGCTTCGCGCAGGGCCTGGTCGGGATCGGTGAGGTGGCACATGCCGAAGCCATTGACTACGGCATCGAAGCTGCCTGCCTCGAAGGGCAGGTCCTGTGCATCGGCTTGCTCGAAGCGCAAGCCGGGATGGGTCTTGCGCGCCAGCTCCACCTGGGCCGCGGAGAAATCAATGCCGACGGTGTCCGCGCCGCGCCGCGCCGCTGCCGCCGCAACGTAGCCGGCGCCGCTGGCTACGTCCAGCACGTGCTGGCCGCTGGCAACCTGGGCACTGTCCAGCAAGGCATCGACTGATTGCGTGGTGACGACTGTGAGCTGCTCGTGGTAGCGGCTGACAACCCCGGGATCTTCCCAGCCGGCCAGCTCGAAATCACGGAAACTCTCCCCCGTGTGATCCATTGCACCCTCCCTTGGCGAAAAGTCGCTGCGGGGCGCTGGACTGCCGCCCATTCTGGCGACGCGAGCCCTCCCGGGCGCGTCATCGCCAGATAAGCGAAGTATAGTCACCACGGGCCCGTCGGTCAGCAGGGTGTGCAAGGCATCCGGTGCGGACACCACCGGGCTGGTTATGGCACGCCAAGACGGAGCGTCAGCGCGCTCCGCTCACTCGCCATACGGTATTGCCGACATCGTCCACGACCAGCAGTCCGCCGCGCTTGTCGATGGCGACACCGACCGGGCGGCCCTGCGCATCGCCACTCTGGTCGATGAAGCCGCTCAGCACGTCGAACGGCGCGCCACTGGGACGGCCGTTGTCAAACGGCACGAAGATCACCTTGTAGCCGGCCAGCGGCTTGCGGTTCCACGAACCGTGCTGGCTAACGAACATGCCGTGCTGGAACCGGGCAGGCAGGCTGTTGCCAGACGCCGCTGTCATGCCCAGCGAGGCCGTGTGCGCGCCGACCGCATAGTCCGGCACGATGGCCCTGGCGACCATGTCCGGCGCCGCGGGCTTGACGCGCTCATCCACATGCTGGCCGTAGTAGCTGTAGGGCCAGCCATAGAAGCCGCCGTCCCTGACCGAGGTGATGTAGTCCGGCACGAGGTCGCTGCCGATCTCGTCGCGCTCGTTGACCGAGGTCCACAGCGCGCCGGTCGTGGGCTCCCACGCCATGCCACTGGGATTGCGCAGGCCGCTCGCGAACACGCGATGCTGCCCGGTCGCGCGGTCGACTTCCCAGATGGCCGCGCGCCCCGCTTCCTTGTCGATGCCGTTCTCGCCAACATTGCTGTTCGAACCCACGGTCACATACAGCTTGCTGCCATCAGGGCTGGCGATGATGTTCTTGGTCCAGTGGTGGTTGATGGGACCGTCGGGCAAGTCCACCACCTTCTGCGCCGGCGCCGTGATGCTGGTCTGCCCCGGCTGGTACGGAAAGCGCAGCACGGCATCGGTATCGGCCACGTAGAAGTCATTGCCGACCAGCACCATGCCAAACGGCGAGTGCAGGTCCTTCAGGAATACCGAGCGCACGTCGGCCACGCCGTCGCCGTTGGTGTCACGCAGCAGCGTGATGCGGTTGGCGCTGGGCGTGCCGGCCCCTGCGCGCGCCAGCACCTTCTTCATGATCCAGCCGCGAATGCCCTTGCTGTCGCCGGGCTTGGGCGGTGCGTTGGTCTCGGCGACGAGCACGTCGCCGTTGGGCAGCACGTAGACCCAGCGCGGGTGGTCGAGCTTGCCGGCAAAGGCCACCACGGACAGGCCCTCGGCGGCCGTCGGCTTTGCGCCGTCGGCCCAGCCTTTCGCCGGTGCGATATGGATGGTCGGAATGGCAGTCTTGTTCGGTGGCGGCAATTGCGGCGTGGGGCCGAAGCCCGCTTCCGAAGGAAGCTTCGCCGATTCACCGCACCCGGCAAGGACCACGGCAACAGCGAACGCGGCAATGGCGCGCGCACGTGAGTGCAACACGGGATAGCGTGGCTGCGGCATGGCGGCACCTCCGGTCAAAGCGGTCTGCCTTGACTATAGGTGCGCCCCCGGAACGTCTCTGTCAGTGCAGGCGGATCGCGCTGTAGGACATTGCCCGACAAGCGCGCCTGCGCACCGCGAGCATCAGCCGCGATGCGGCGTATCGAGGCCCTTGATCACGGCCGGCCTGGCCACGAATGCTTCCAGCGCGCGCGTCACGTGCGGGAAATCGGCAATGCCCACCAGCTCACCGGCCTCGTAGAAACCGAGCAGGTTGCGCACCCACGGGAAGGTGGCGATATCGGCAATGGTGTAGTCCTGGCCCATGATCCACGGCCGGTCGGCCAGCCGCTGGTTCAGCACGTTGAGCAGTCGGCGGCTTTCGGCCACATAGCGGTCGCGCGGGCGCTTGTCCTCGTAATCCTTGCCGGCAAATCGATTGAAGAAGCCCACCTGGCCGAACATGGGCCCGATGCCGCCCATCTGGAACATCACCCACTGGATGGTCTCGTACCGGCCCGCGGCATCGGTGGGAATGAGCTTGCCGGACTTGTCGGCCAGGTACAGCAGGATGGCGCCCGATTCCCACAACGGCAGCGGCTTGCCGCCCGGGCCATCGGGATCGATGATGGCCGGGATCTTGTTGTTGGGATTGAGCGAAAGGAACTCCGGCGACAACTGGTCGTTATGGTCGAAGCGCACCAGGTGCGGCTCGTAGGGCAGCCCGGTTTCCTCCAGCATGGTCGACACCTTCACGCCGTTGGGCGTGGGCAGCGAATAGAGCTGGATGCGGTCAGGATGCTGCGCGGGCCATTTGCGGGTAATGGGGAAGGCGGACAGGTCGGACACGTAGACTCCTGGCGAATGACGCCGCCGCGTGCGCGGCCGCGCCTAAAATCCCGATAATAAACCGCGCCTGCCGCCTGTGCAGGCGGCACCGCGATCGTATTGCACTTGGCGCTGCCGAGCTTGCTCTGCGACACGACAGCGTCAGGCTGCATCGCGCGACGAACTTCAGCGACTCGTACGGCATGGCGTGCTGGCCGGAAAGCGTCAACGGTCAACGCCAGGCGTCAGAGGAAAACCAGAAGAAGAAAAACGGAAAACCCGGCAGAAGACCGGAAAGACGAATAGACGAAAAGCGGGCGAACGGAATAGCGGAGGTGGTGCCCATGGGCAGGATCGAACTGCCGACCTCTCCCTTACCAAGGGAGTGCTCTACCACTGAGCCACATGGGCGACGTCCGGTGCAGGGCACTGGAGCGGGAGACGAGTCTCGAACTCGCGACCTCAACCTTGGCAAGGTTGCGCTCTACCAACTGAGCTACTCCCGCGTTGTTTGGCTCCCCGACCTGGGCTCGAACCAGGGACCTACGGATTAACAGTCCGGCGCTCTACCGACTGAGCTATCGGGGAACAACGCTTCCTCGTTGAGAGGAGGCCGGATTGTACAACGATGGACCGGCAGGGTGTCAAGGGATGCGCCGCAATTTTTTTGGTTCTTCGCCGGATTGCGGGGGATGGGTAATGATGGGGTTGTCGTGCTTGGCATGCGCTGCTGTTTCGCCGGCGTAGCCGGCGACCTACTTCTTGTCCGAGCGACAAGAAGTAGGCAAGAAGCGCGTTTACTTGCCCTAACGGGCGAATATTGATCGTAGCGTGCTGACGGTGCTGTATGGGTATGGGCTTCAGAGTGTGCCTGGCTGCCTGCCGCGTGGTGCGCGTGCGTCGGTAGGCTTTCGAACAATGATTGAACGAGCCCCGAAACTGTCCGTGGCCCCTGCTGCTGCAGGTATCGCATCATCGCCTTCGGCTGCGCTGCGCGCGGCTCAGTAGTCCGGGCACACAGGCCGCAGGCCTTGGACGAGCGCCCGCGCAGCCTCATGACCACACCCGATCCGGCGCTACACTCTCCCACTACGCACCCGGAGCCCACCCCATGCCAACCCTGCGCACTCTCTACCCCGCCATCGAACCCTACGCCACCGGCACGCTCGATGTCGGCGACGGCCATGTCATCTACTACGAGCGCGTCGGCACGCCCGGCGCCAAGCCGGCGGTGTTCCTGCACGGCGGCCCCGGCGGCGGCATCAGCGCCGACCACCGGCGGCTGTTCGATCCCGCCCGCTACGACGTACTGCTGTTCGACCAGCGCGGCTGCGGCCGCTCCACGCCGCACGCTGGCCTGGAGGCGAATACCACATGGCATCTCGTGGACGATATCGAACGCCTGCGCGAACTCGCGGGCGTCGGGCGCTGGCTGGTGTTCGGCGGGTCCTGGGGTTCCACGCTGGCGCTGGCCTATGCGCAGAAGCACCCGCAGCGCACCAGCGAGCTGGTGCTGCGCGGCGTCTATACCGTGTCACAGGCCGAGCTGGACTGGTACTACCAGTTTGGCGTGTCGGAGATGTTCCCGGAGAAATGGGCGCGCTTCCAGGCGCCTGTCCCGCAAGCGGAACGCGGCAACATGATGGCCGCCTATAGCAAGCTGCTGACGGGCGACGACCATGAAAAGCAGTTGGAGGCGGCACGCGCCTGGAGCGTCTGGGAAGGAGAGACCATCACCCTGCTACCCGACGCCGGCAACAGCGCCAAGCACGACGACGCGCATTTCGCGCTGGCGTTCGCGCGGCTGGAGAACCATTACTTCACGCACCGCGCCTGGCTGGAAGACGGACAGCTGTTGCGCGACGCCCATCGATTGGCGGGCATCCCCGGCACGATCGTGCATGGCCGCTACGACATGCCCTGCCCCGCGCGCTACGCGTTTGCGCTGCACCAGGCATGGCCCGATGCCGACTTTCACCTGATCGAAGGCGCCGGGCACGCGTGGACCGAGCCCGGCATCCTCGACCAGCTTATCCGCGCAACGGACCGCTTCGCGCAGTGCTGATATCCCCCCGGCCTCAGTCGCGGTCTGGCGCACCCGGCGGAAACAGCTTCCGGTAGGGCCGCGCCTCGTCCACCACGCGGGCGAACGCCGGACGGGCCAGCAGCCGGCTGCGATAGCCCCGCACATTGGCGAGCGCGGGACCGATCGGGTGGACCCAGTCGGCATAAAACAGCGACGGCGCCGCGGCGCAATCGGCCAGCGTGAACGCGCCCCCGGCAGCCCACTCGCGCCCCGCGAGCGCACCGTCCAGCCACTGGTAGGCGGTGTCGAGCAGCTTCCTGGCATCGGCGACGCCCGACGCATCGCGCTGCGCGGGCGCGCGGAGGTAGTCGAGCACGATGCGCTGCATCGGCGTCATGACGTAGTTGTCGAAGAAGCGGTCCATCATGCGGACTTCGAGCGCGGCATCCGGGTCCTGCGGAATCCAGTGCACGGGGCCGCGATGGTGCGTGTCGAGATACTCGATGATGATGCTCGACTCCATGACGCTGCGCCCGGCATCGACCAGCAAGGGCATGCGCTGCAGCGGCCAGAGCTCGGCGTGCTCGGCAAGTACGTCGGCGTGGTCCGGCGACAGCATGCGCCATTCGAACGGTATGCCGTTCTCGTACAGCGCGATCAGGACTTTCTGGCAGTACGAGGAAAACGGGTGCGCATACAGCTGCATGGTTGTCTCCGGGGTGATGGATCGATCAGAACACGCCTAGCGCAAGGCCGGCGGCGAGACCGGCGCCCATCTCGGCGCAGCGCTCCAGCTCGTCGGCGCCGATCTGCTTGGGCGCGAGGATGCGTTCGGGCGTCTGCGCGTGCGTGCAGACGATCAAACCCGGCACCACGCTTTTCAGGCGCCAGCCGGTCGCGATGCGCTCGATCTGCCGCAGCGCGTTCTGCCCGTCGCTGCCCGCGCAGATCATGACCGCGTAAGGACGGCCGTTTACGCGGTCGAGCGCGGCGTAGTAGCAGCGGTCGAAGAAATCCTTCATCAGGCCGGACATGGCGGCCAGGTTCTCCGGCGTCGCGAACAGGTAGCCGTCGGCGGCCAGCACATCGTCCGGCCCCGCCTCCACCGCACGCCGCAGGCTGACCGTGACGCCCTCCTGCTGAGCCGCGGCGTCGGCGGCGGCCCGGGCCATCTGTCCGGTGCCGCCAGTCATGGTGTGGTAGACGATCAGCAGGGTCTTCATTCGTGCACGCTCGTGCTTGCCGTGTTGGGGCGACTGTAGCACGCGCGTGCGCGCCGCCTACCGCTGCGCCAGCCGCTCGGACAGGCGTGCCAGCAGCGCCGCGCCATCGCCGCGCCACGCGCTGCCATGCATGCACGCCAGCGTGGCAGGATGCATGTGGTAGAGCAATGGCCTGTCATCCACCACCAGGTACTGGTTGAAGGAAAAGCCGCCCGGCATGTCCTGCGGCGGGACGGGCGTGGAGATGCGGTAGATGCCGCCGGCAATCTCGTCGACGGTGGTGGCGGGTCCGGTGTGTTCCATGTTCACGTCCGCTCTTTCCGCCGGGGCAACCCGGCCATCACGCATTGCAGGGCATGCCCTGCAGCTTCGCTGACCCGCTCGGGGTCATGCAGCAATCCGGTCAGCCGCTGCCACGCGGGGTAGTCGAGGATGACCATGGCCAACGCGAACGTCCTGTCATCGACGCGCGCGCCGGCAACGCGCTCCAGTACCTGGCGCACGAGCTCCCCGGTCTGGCTGCGGCCGGCTTCCGCGATCTGCGCGAGCGCGGGCAGCATTTGCGCATCGCGCGGCATCCATCGCATCCACGGGTCCATGTACGCGTACTGGCCGTGCAGCATGTCGACCAGCCCCTGCATCAGCGCGCTGCTGTCGCGCAGGCCGAGCAATGCCTGCACATCGACGCGCGGCGCCTGCTCCGCCACCATTCCCGTGCAATGCGGCAGCAAGGCCTCGCGCGAGGGAAAGTGCTTGTAGACGGTAGCGACCGAAACGCCGGCCGCGTGCGCGATCTCGGCATGCGTGGTCGCGAGCGCGCCCTTCTCGGCATGCAGCGCCACCGTGGCCGTGACAATCCTGCGGATAGTGTCGGCTTCCATCTCTTTGCGCAGAGTGTTGTCGTAGGCTCGCGGACTCATGGGCCTTTGCTGACCGGGTTCGACTGGTATTGGATATAGAAGGTCTATACCCAAATGGCAAGGCGAAAAAACGACACCGGGCGCCGCACGGGCACCCGGTGTCGCTTCATTGCATGGGCGCGCAGCTTGCGTGAATCACCAGCGCCCGTCGAAGCGCCCCGCCAGCCCCTTCGTACGAAACGCGTCGACCACGAACTCGATGAACACGCGCGTGCGGGCCGGCAGCAATGTGCGGCTCGGATAGTAGAGCGAGATCGGGCCATTGTCGGCATACCAGCCGGGCAGCAACCGCATCAGCGCACCGCTCTCCAGGCGCGGCGCCGCGTGCGGCATGGGCAGCAGCGCAATGCCCAGCCCGTGCATGGCGGCGTGGGCCATGGCTTCCGGATCGTCGAAGATCAGCCGCGCGCGGTGTTCGGCCGGTGCCTGCTCGCCGACCTGGTTGCGCAAGGTCCACGCACGCAGGCGTCCGGTGGCACCCGAGCGCCGCACAATGCCATCGAATGCGGCCAGGTCGGACGGGTGCCGGGGCAACGGCCGTCCCTTCATGTATGCCGGCGATGCCACCGCTACCACGTGGGTGTGCGCCAGTTCGCGCGCGACCACGCCCTCGGTCAGCTCGATGCCGCCGCCAATGGCCGCATCGAAGCCGTCTCGAATCAGGTCGGTCGGCCGGTTCTCAAAGTGCCAGTCGGGCACGATGGCCGGATACCGCGCAAGGAATTCGCCCAGCAGCGGCACCAGGTATTCGCGCCCGAACGCCAGCGCCATGCTGACCTTGAGCACGCCAGCCGGCTTGCCGGCGTCCTGGGCCGCTCCGGCAAACGCATTGCGCAGTGCCGAGTAGGGGTCGGACACCTGCGTGAAGAACTGCTCCCCGCCCGTGGTCAGCGTCAGCCGCCGCGTACTGCGGTGGAACAGGCGCAGGCCCAGGTGCCGCTCCAGGCGCGCCACGTTCTTGCTGACGGCCGCCGGCGTGAGCCCGAGCCGGCGCGCCGCCGCCGAAAAACTGCCGGTCTCGGCACTCTGGACGAAGGATTCAAGCAGGTTGAGGGCTTCCATGCCCACCAGCTTATACCAGCGGTTGAAAAACATGATCCGCATTCATGCCTACTGGTAGGGGAATGCACTAGCCATACTTCCGTGCACCACCCCCTTGATCCTTTCAGGAGCACAAACATCATGAGCACACCTCTTTCAGGCAAGGTTGCATTCGTTACCGGCGGCGCACGTGGCATTGGCGCCGCGGTAGTTCGCCGCCTGGCACGCGAAGGCGCAGACGTGGCCTTCACCTATCAGAGTTCGGGCGCCGGCGCGCAGGCGCTGGCGGAATCGATCCAGGCTGCCGGCGGACGCGTCAAAGCCTTCCATGCCGACGCGGCGGACGCGGCCTCGCTGGCGCGCGCTGTCGACGATGCGGCAAGCCATTTCGGCAAGATCGACATCCTGGTCAACAACGCCGGCGTGCTGCTGCTGGGGCCGGTCGACAGCTTCCCGCTCGAGGACTTCGACAAGACCCTGGCCGTGAACGTGCGCGCGGTGTTCGTGGCGGCCAGGGCAGCCCTGCCCCACATGGGCGAAGGCGGCCGCATCATCAACATCGGCAGCTGCAATGCGGACCGGATTCCGTTCGCCGGCGGCAGCGCGTATGCCATGAGCAAGGCCGCACTGAAGGGCCTGGTGCAGGGCATGTCGCGTGATCTCGGGCCCAGGGGCATTACCGTGAACAACGTGCAGCCCGGCCCGACCAATACCGACATGAATCCCGAGCACACCGACTTTGCCAGCTCGCTGCACGGCCTGATGGCCTTGCAGCGCCACGCGGATCCGGACGAGATCGCCGGCATGGTGGCCTACCTCGCCAGCCCGGAAGCAGGCTTTGTCACCGGCGCCAGCCTGAACATCGACGGCGGCTTCAGCGCCTGACGGCACGCCACTGCCTTCGCGGGGATAAGGGTCCTCCGCCCGCCGCATAAGGAAGCGCGGAGATATTCGTTAGTGCAGGGCAGCGCCCGGGTTACGGTTGCGTGCTGAGCGGGCTGGCTCCAGCCCCATGATCCCCAGGCACGCACACCGATGACTGCATCCCGACGACAATTCCTCCGCTATGGCACGGCGGCCACCGCCGCCATCGCCACCGACACCCTGCGGCTTGCCGCCTTCCCTGGCGCCGGGTCCGCACGCGCGCAGGGCCGTCCGCTGCTGAAGGCAGGCGACCAGAAAGGCGGCCTGCGCGCGCTGCTCGAATCCGCCGATGGCCTGCGCGGACTGTCCTACGACATCCAGTGGACCGAGTTCCCCGCCGCCGCGCCGCTCGCTGAAGCGCTCAATGCGGGCGCGGTCGACTGCGGCCCGATCGGCGATGCGCCGGCCATTTTCGCGCTGGCCGCGGGCACGCGCATCCGCCTGGTCGGCGCCAACCGCTCCGACCCCTATGGCACAGCGATCCTGGTGCGGCCCGACTCCGCTCTGAAGACCGCGGCGGACCTGAAGGGCAAGAGCATTGGCACCAACCGCGGCTCGATCGGGCATTTCGTCGCGCTCAAGGCGCTGGAATCGGCCGGGCTGCGGCCGGAGGATGCCAACATCCGCTTCCTGCCGCCCGCCGATACCAAGCTGGCGCTGGCGAGCGGCTCCGTCGACGCGTGGGCCACGTGGGAGCCCTATACCGCCATGGCGGAAACCAGTGGGCATGCGCGCGTGCTGGTCAGCGGGCGCGGCTTATGGTCTGGCCTGAGCTATCTCGCCGCCACCGACGCTGCGCTGGCGGCAAAACGCGCCGTGCTGGCCGATTTCCTGCAGCGCGTGGTGCGCGCGCAGGCCTGGTCCTACCAGCACGTGCCCGAATTCTCGGCGACGCTGGCGCGCATCATCGGCATTTCGCCGGAGGCTGCGCGCCTGCAGTTCGAACGCCGGCGGACGCAGTGGCAAAAGATCGACGATGCCGTCATCGCCGAGCAGCAGCGCACTGCCGACTTCTACCTGAAGGCCGGCCTGCTCAAGCAGCGGCTCGACGCACGCGCAACCTTCGACACGGGCTTCGCCATCGCCTGATGGTCAGTGGTCAATAGCCGTAGCTGACCGGGGCTTCATAGTAGTAGCCGTGCGGCTGCGGGGCGCAAGGCACGTAGCCGCCGACATCGTCGCGATAGCAGTAGCCCGGCGGGACGGCCGGCGCGGCATAGCTCACGCGGGCCGGCGGCGCATAGGCAACCGGTGCCGGCGCATAAGCGACCGGCGCGGCCACGACTGGCCCGGAGGCAACCGCCGCGCCGAATGCCAGGCCGACCAGCGCGCCAAGGGCCAGCGCCACGCCGGCCTGAGAGCCGCCGCCATGGTGATAGCGTTCATGCGCCGACGCCGGCCCGGCAGCCAGCAAGGCCAGAGACACGGCGGCAGCGGAAGCGATACGGATTGAGGGGCGCATGTCTGACTCCTGTTCAGGTACTGATGTCGTGATGCCATCATGCACAGGAAACCCGCACTCAGGTGTTTCCGCGCAGGCCCGCAGTTGTTAGCGTTGTAACGCGCGCTTCCCCTCGTAACGGACAATTACATTGTTCTCGCCGCCGCACTGCGCATAGGGGCCCGTGTGATCTGAACGCTTTCGTATAATCTCGGCTCGGCGTCCAGATCCCCAGCCAACTGGCCGCCCTGCTCCAGCCGGCTTGCCGCGCGCCAGACAGGCCCGACGGCGGCCCGTGTGCGCTTGCCGCGCTGCGCTGGTCAATTTCGTGGAAGCGGCTTGCCCGCCATGCGGCAGCGCTTCCTGTGTTCGTCTTCCGCGCCCCCGGAACCATCCGCACCCTCAGGCCCTTGTTCCCCGCCGTCCGGCGTACCGGACTTGCCGGAGCCTTCACAGCGATTTCCGGGCGGCCACGTCTCAACGTGAATCCGCCAATGCGCAGACTATCCTGGCTCGCCCTGAGCCTTGTGCTGACAGCACTGTTCCACCTGATGCCGGCCGCCATGGCCGCCGACCCGGCGTCCGCGCCAGCAGCGGACCAGCCGCCGGCCCTGACGCACGCCGAGGCCATGGCCGAGCTCAAGCGCCTGCAGACCGAGCAGGACCGCATCAAGCAGTCCGCCTCGAGCGTCAACGGCAACACGCGGCTCGGCGAGATGGACGAGGCCCTGCACCAGCTCGCGACCGACGTCGACAAGCTGAAGGCCGCGCTGACACCGCAGCGCGCGCAACTCCAGGCGCAGCTCGACGTGCTGGGGCCGCCGCCCGCGCCCGGCACCACGCCTGAAACGGCTGCGGTGGCACGGCAGCGCGCCGAGCTGAACGCGCGCAAGATCCAGCTCGACAACGCGCTGAAGCAGACGGCCGAGGGCAAGGAGAACATCGAGAACCTGAACGCCCAGCTCGCCAAGCTGCAGCGCAGCCGGCTGAAGGACCAGTTCGCGCTGCGCTCGGAGAGCATCCTGAACCCGCAGTTCTGGGCACCGCTGTTCAAGCCGTCCGACGACGACAGCGCGCGCATGGCGGCGTTTGCGGATGAAGTCGTGCCGCTCATCGAGACGGCCTGGGAGCCCGGGCAACGCGCGGCCACGGCCCTGCTGCTGGTGCTGGCGCTCGCCATCTGGACGCTGGGCCGGCGCCTGGCCGAGCGCGCCGCCGCGTGGTTCTGCCTGACCTGCCTGCCCGAGAACCGCTTGCGGCGCAGCGCGCTGGCGCTGGCCACGGCACTCACCACGGTGGTCACGACCGCGCTCGCCGTGCAATTGGTCTACTACGCCTTCACGCGCAGTTACGAACCACCGGCGGACCTGCAGGACCTGCTGAGCCAGATGGCCAGGCTGATGCTGACCAGTGCGCTGATCGCGGGGCTTGGCCGCGCGCTGTTGTGCACGCACCATCCGTCGTGGCGGCTGCCGGCGCTGGCCGACCCGGTCGCGCTCGCGCTCAAGCCGTTCCCGCGCGCGCTGGCCGGGCTGTTGCTGCTGGCGGGCACGCTTGAACTGCTGAACCACATCGCCGACACCAGCGTGCCCTTCACGCTGCTGGGCCGCGGCCTGGTGTCGCTGGTGGTGGTGTTCACGATCGGCGCCGCGCTGCTGCGCGCCAACCGCGTGCGCAGCGGCCTGGCCGCGGCCGGCGAGCGCGCCGAGGCGCGCGCCACGCTGGCGGGCATGATCCACGCAGGCGTCACGCTCGCGGTCATCATTGCGCTCATCGCGCTGCTCGCGGGCTATGTCAGCTTTGCCCGCTTCGTGACCTACGAGCTGGTGTGGTTCGACATCGTGCTGTGCACGCTGTACCTGCTGACGCAGCTCACGCGCGACACGTTTGAAAACCTGCTCTCGCCGCAGCACGCCAGTGGCCGCGTGATCCGGCAGCTCTTCGGCATCGACGACATCCGGCTGGAACAGTCTTCGACGCTGCTGTCGGGCCTCGGCACGAGCTTGCTCACGATCATCGCCGTGATCGCGCTGCTGACCGGCGGCTTCGGCACCACGCCGGCCGAACTGCTCGACAGCCTGCTGACCGTGCTCGGCGGCGACAAGCTGCGCAGCTACAACATCATGCCCGAGCGCATCGTCAATGCCGTGGTCGCGCTGTCGGTCGGCATCTGGCTGCTGCGCTCGGTGCGGCGCTGGCTGGACGCCGAGCTGCTGCCGCGCATGTGCATGGAGCCAGGCCTGCGCGCGTCGCTCATCACGCTATTCAGCAATGTCGGCTATGTGCTGATCGTGCTGCTGACGCTGTCGCTGCTCGGCGTGAGGTGGGAGAACCTGGCGTGGATCGTCAGCGCGCTGTCGGTGGGGATCGGCTTCGGCCTGCAGGAGATCGTCAAGAACTTCGTGTCGGGCCTGATCCTGCTGACCGAACGCCCGGTGAAGGTCGGCGACATGGTCAGCATCGCCGGCGTGGAGGGCGACATCCGCCGCATCAACGTGCGTGCCACCGAGATCCAGCTGGGCGACCGCTCTACCGTGATCGTGCCCAATTCGCAGCTGATCTCGCAGAACGTGCGCAACGTGACCATGAGCCACAGCACGCAGGGCGTGGCCACGCTGCAGCTCACCTTCCCGCTGAACATCGATCCCGAGCAGGTGCGCGAGCTGCTGCTCGACGCCTACCTCGACAACGAAACGATCCTGGACCACCCCGTGCCATCGGTCACGTTCAGCCAGCTTGCGCCCAACGGCATTACGCTGAGCGTGACCGGCTACGTGTCCAACCCGCGCATTGCCGCATCCACGAAGAGCGACCTGCTGTTCGAGATCCTCAAGCGGCTGCGCGCCGCCGGCATCCCGCTGACCATGCCGCAGACGCTGCGCGTGGAAAACCTGGCGGGGATGACGGCGGAGACGCTGCTGCCGGCGCCCTAGCGCAAGGCGAGCGGCTATGGCTAACGGTAGGTCTGCAGGTATGCCAGCAGGTCGTCGATCTGCTGGTCATTGCCCAGGCCCCAGAAGCGCATGCGCGTCCCCGGCACGACCTTGCCGGGCGATTTGACGAAGGCGCGCAGGGTATCGGCCGTCCACACCACGCCGGAAGCGGTCATTTCCGGGGAATAGCGATAGTCGGCAGTGCTGCCCGCGCGCCGGCCGACGACGGCATTGAGTTGCGGGCCGAAACCGCCACGCGCGGACGGTCCTACGCTGTGGCAGGACGCGCAGCGGGTGGAGAACACTTCCTTGCCGGCCTGGACGTCGGCGGCGAAGGCGGGATGGGCAAGGACAAGGCAGGTCAGCGCCAGGACAAGGCGCGGTACAGCGTGATGCATGGGTCATGCTTGGAAAGCGCCCTGGCGGGCAGCCCCGCATGATAGCGCAGCGCGAGCCATGCAATAGGCATTTGCGCTGCATTCCAGGTCCACATTCCACTCGCAATCCGCCTAGGCCGGCACATACTTTGAAGGGTGCTTGCCGCGCATCGGCGCGGTCGTCTGAGCCGGGACAGCGGGGCTCGCTCATCGGAGAAAAACAACATGATCACCAGTGCACGCAACCAGTTTTCCGGCGAAGTCGCCCAGGCCCGCCACGGCGCGGTCAATGACGAGGTCATCCTGCGCCTGGACGGCGGCCAGGAAATCGTCGCCACCGTCACCAGCGAGAGCGCGTCGCGCCTCGGGCTGGCAGCCGGAAAGAAGGCCACCGCGATGGTCAAGGCCACGTCGGTGATCGTCATGGTCGACGTGGATGTCAGCAAGGTCTCGGCCCGCAACGCGGTGAGCGGCAAGGTGTCGGACATCAGGAAAGGCGCCGTCAACACGGACGTGACCATTACCGACGACACCGGCCTGGCAATTTCCGCCATCATCACCAACAGCAGCGCCGACCGGCTCGGGCTGGCCGTGGGCAAGCCCGCGGCGGCGGTATTCAAGGCCTCGAGCGTGATTGTGGCGGTGGGCTGAGTCCGGCTGTGGCGCATGGCCCGCCCGCTCAAGCCCTGCCCCATTTCTGACGACAACCAGCATGCGGGATTCCCCGAAGCCATGCGTGACGGGGACCCCGTATCCGTTCAATCCTTTCAGGGACCAACAATATGAGTACCTCCCTCGTCAGCGCGGTGAGCGCTGCGGACACGGGCGCAGACCCGGTGTCGCTGCTGATGCTGCGAAAAACGCTGGACCTGCAGGCCCAGGGCGTGGCCAGCCTGGTGCAGGCCGCCACGGCGGCCGCACCGGTGGCCAGCAATCCACCCCATCTTGGCCAGAACATCGACGTGAAGGTCTGAGCTGACCGCCTCGCGGCGTCGCACGCGACGCCGCGGCAATGATGATGAGGCCCCGCCAATGCGGGGCCTCATCGCTTGTCTCACGGATCGAATTGCGGCGCCGGCCCGTCGCTGGTCGGCAGCGCATGCAGCATCCGCCAGCGCGGATTGCTGAAGTAGCCGTAGCGCGTATGCAGTCCGGATTCTCCCTTGCTGCGCGAGCGCATAAGCGTCGGGAACTGACCATGCGGGCGCCAAGCGGCTTTTTCGCACGGACTCATGAAAAGTCATTTGGTTGGAGCTTCCAAGCGCGTATGCTGAAGTTGCCATTTGGCAAACAACGCACCAGGAGCAAGCCGTGGCCAAGAGTCAACTACGCAGCACTCGCGAAGCGAAGAAGCCCAAGCAGCCCAAGAAGCCGTCAGTGCCGGCAACCCCCTTCAGCACGGTTCATTCGAGGGTTGGAAACGAAGGTGTCGCCAAGAAAAAGACGTAACCGGTTGGCCGCGGATACGCGCCACAGTGATCACACGCAACTTGTAACGCTCACCTCAGGGAACTGATATCTCTACATTGAAAGCGCAGACCGCTTCGGGAGGCGCATCATGATCCATCACAATACGGATCCAACTTTTCGCGGACTTCCGCTCTCCGCCGAGCAAGACTCGGAAATTCGTCACTACCTGCGCAGGAAGGCCAGGCTGGGCAGGCCATGGAATACCCCAGAGCTGCGCGGGATGCTTGAGGACATGCTGATGCCGCCGAGTACCGAGGACGACGGCGAGAGCGACATCCCGCGCGACGCGTTAGCCGCCGCAGAGCGGGCCGCGGCGTTCGTCGACCAGGACATGGAGCCAATCGAGGCGTACGAGGAATTACATGCCGCGATGGAAGCCGAGAGCATGAAAGGAGATACGCAATAGCGGGGCGCACTTTGCGCTGGCAGCGTGCGTAGCGATCCGGCCTGTCAAAGGCATAGAACGTAGGACGAAAACATGGCACTTAGTTTTCCCAATCCCAGCCGCAGCTATGACGGGGCCAGGCATGGCGTATGGTTCTGGGGCTATGACAACGCACGCGAGATTGCCTTCATTGTGGACGACCGCGTACTGATGAAATTCGACTCGGCTCTCGGTTCCGACGAAGCCGGGGTGCTGGCCTCCTTCGACCGGCATCGCAACGAGATCCTGAAGATGGCCATGGACCTCTATGCCGAGGGGCCGCAGGTTCTTTACCTGCTGCACTAGGAGGTGTGCAAGTACTCCCGGGAGATATTCATGCTGCTGCGCCGCCATGTATGCCTGCTCGCCTTACTCGCCAGTCTGACGCCCCTGTTCCATGGCCATGCGCAGACACAGCGGCCATCTCCGGCGGACGCCACGATCAACGACGCAATCTCTGACGCCGTGCGTGAGGGGTCATACCGGTTCCAGCCCACCCCCACGCAACCGCCTTCCCTTGATGAGCAGTGCAATCAGCTGGCCGAACAGATCGGCGAGACTCCGCGCCGCAGCTACCGCCCCTCGGGCGCGCCAGTCGAGAATAGCCAGGGCAATGAAATCTCCACCGTCGTGCGTGACCGGACGCGCAGGCAATTGCAGCGGGTGTATCAGGAAAAGTGTACGCAATAGGCTCGCCACGCTTGCCGCGCGGCTGTCCTGCGGAGTGAGTCGAGCGTTTGGACCTGCGGTACGCGAGGCCCCGGGGCCTTGAAGGCCCCGACATGACTTATCCGAAGCCCGCGTTGCCCTCCTTGAAAGCCGGTTCCGCAGAGCGTCTCGCACCTCTCCCATCAGTCGCGGGCAATTTCCCCCAGCATCCGCGTCATCAGGTAAAGCCGCGGCACGATGGAATCGAGTTCAATGTACTCATCACGGGCGTGAAAGCCGAAACCGGCCAGCCCCAGGCTTTCCAGGACCGCAGCCTTGCCCGAGCGTCCAGCGAAGCCAGCGTCGGTGCCACCGCCCGTGCCTTCCATCAGCGTCAGCTGGCGTGCCTCGAGCTCTGCATAGATTTCCTGCGCGCGCCTGGCCAATGCGCGACCGCGCGCATCCGCCACGAATGCCGGGCGGGACTCTCCCAGGCTGACAGTGACCTGTGTGTCGGGGATAAGGCGATCGGCATTGACCTTGTCCTGCAGCGCGACCTTGAGCTTCTCGGCAGTGCCGTTGGCCGTGAAACGCACGTCGCCATAGGCAACGGCGCTCTCGGGAATCTGGTTAAGTACCTTCCCCGCGGTGGCCTGGGTCCAGTTCAGTTGGGAACCCGGAACGAGTTTCGCCACGTCGCGCGTCTGCTGCAACTGGTGGGCGAGTTCAAGCAGAGCGTTGCGTCCGAGTTCCGGTGCCGCGCCGGCATGAGCAGAGCGGCCCTTGACCTCCATGGTGGCGGTGGCCGTGCCGGACGCGCCCAGCAGCACCGCCTCCGTTTTCATCACGGCCTTGGCGCCGGTGGGCTCGCATGACAGCACGACGTCGTGCTGGTCGGCCAGCGCGGAAATGATCTCGCCGGAGCCCACCGAGCCCACCTCCTCGTCGGGATTGAACAGGACGGTGACCTGCGCGTAGTCGCGCCAGCCCGTACGCTTCAGGATCTCCAGCGAATGCAGGATGACCGCGATACCACCCTTGTCATCGGCGATGCCCGGGCCATATAGCCGGTTGCCTTCTTCACGGATCGGCTGGGTAGCCAGCGTGTTTGCCGGATAAACCGTGTCCATGTGAGCGATCAGCATGATGCGGCGCTTCCCCGTTCCGGTAAACGTGCCCTTGATGATGGTACCGGGGCCCTTCGTGGCGGGCAGCCGCTCCACCTGGGCGCCCAGCGCTTGCAGGCGCGCCCCGGTGTAGTCGGCCATCTGTGCCAGGCCTGCCGCGTTGGTGCTGCCGGACTCGATCGAGACCATCTCCTTGAGCGACTGCACTACCGCCGGCTGTGCGGCGCGGGCGGCTGCCAAAAGGGTCGCATCCGCCGTGCCGGCGGCCATCGCGCTGGATGTGGCAAGCGTCAGCGCAACGGCAGCAGCCGTGGCGAGCGGGCGAAGGTGGAACGGCATGATGTCTCCTCGATGATCTTCGTGATGGTTGTGGGCCACGTCTTGCAGACGGGTGATCGCGAAGATGGTAGCCTTTGCGCGATCCGAGAAGCGGATCGATATCGCCATTCGCCGGTACGATTTCGCCATCAGCCGATGCCTGCCCCACCCAAAGCCATGTCAGCCCCCGCCACACCCGCGCCCTCCGGCCCTGCTCCGCTACATGTGCGCCTGCTCTGGCTGCCGCAAGCCATGCCCGGCACGCTTTTCACCACGCTAGGGAACTGCTGATCAATGAGGTTTGCGCTTGATGTTGCACAAGCCAATGATTTCGGTTTT
>NZ_JBYOJR010000044.1:0-50404 GCF_057798915.1 Cupriavidus sp. 22TCCZM01-5 | reverse complement strand
GCGCGCTGCCGAACCACCCGATCGACCCGCAACCCTTGCTGCGTCTGCTTTGCAGCGCCGCGTCGTGTTGCGAGGGGGCGAATAGTAGGCTGATTTTCCGGAGGTTGCAACACCTTTGTCATATTCGCATTGCAACCTTTATCGCCCTACGCGTGCAACCCATTGATCAACAAGGGAATACCGGGTTTTCCCCAGTAACGGAGGAATGAATATCCTTCTGAATTCCTCGGGTATTCCCCTATCAAGTTATCAGCGATGCTTGAAATTCGGGCTGCGCTTCTCGACGAAGGCGGCCATCCCTTCCTTCTGGTCTTCGCTGGCAAAGGTCGAATGGAATAACCGGCGTTCGAAGCGAACACCTTCCGCGAGCGTAGTTTCGTACGCCGCATTGATCGACTCCTTGATCATCATGACCACCGGCAAGGAGAAGCCGGCAATCGCTTCCGCCGCCGACAGCGCCTCGTCCATGAGCTTGTCCGCCGGCACCACGCGCGACACCAGACCGGCACGTTCGGCTTCAGCGGCATCCATCATGCGCGCGGTCAGGCACAGGTCCATGGCCTTTGCCTTGGACACCGCGCGCGGCATACGCTGCGTGCCACCAGCACCGGGCATGGTGCCGAGCTTGACTTCCGGCTGGCCAAATCGCGCATTTTCGGCCGCAATGATGATGTCGCACATCATGGCGAGTTCGGAGCCGCCACCGAGCGCGTAGCCCGCCACGGCCGCAATGATCGGCTTGCGGATGGTGCGGATGGTTTCCCAGTTGCGGGTGATGTAGTCGCCCTTGTACACATCCATGAACGAGTACTGGGCCATCATGCCGATGTCCGCGCCGGCGGCGAAAGCCTTCTCGCTTCCGGTGATAACGATGGCACCGATGCCTTCATCCTTGTCGAAAGCCGTCAGCGCGGCGCCCAGTTCATCCATCAGCGCGTCATTGAGCGCGTTCAGTGCCTTCGGGCGGTTCAGCGTGACCAGGCCGACGCGGCCACGCGTTTCCACCAGGATGTTTTCGTATGACATGTCTTCTCCTTTATCTGCAAACGAATCAAATGCTGGTCTGGTCGCAAGTCTGCCACGTTAGTCGCTTGTGTTGGGGCGGATTGCGCTGCCCGACGGAGAGCCTCCCGGCTCGCAATCAGTTCGTACGAAGCGCTGACGACCTGGCCCACCTGCACGTCCTCTATCCGCGTGCCTGCCAATGGCTTGACGATACGCATGTCTCCGCTATCGCCCGCCGGGCCGGTCACATGCGACAGCGTCGGCCCGAAGATCGCAATGACTGGGGTGCGGAATGCCGCCGCGACGTGTGTAGGCCCGGTATCCGTACCAATCAATAGATCCGAGTCGGCGATAAGCGCCATCATTTCGGGCAAGGAGGTTTTCCCGCAGAGATTGACGACGCCAGGAAACCTCCCCGCAATCTGCGCGACATGCTTGGCTTCCGCGGGCGTTCCGATCAGCAGGGGTTGATGATGGGGAAAGAACCTCGACCAACCCTCCAGTAACCCGACCCATCGCTCCACCGGCCAGAGACGCGCATTCGCCCGGTTGTGATAGAACGAACTGTTTCCCGTATGCAGGCAGATAAAAGGCGCTTCAAGGCCAAAGCGCATGCGGATATCGATATCCGGTCTTCTCAGGGAGGGCATCGCGCGACGGGCGATATGGTCCGGGATGCAATAGGCCAGCAGCCGTTGAATTACTGTCGTTCTGTGGGTGTCCGGCGGATCCACTTCCTGGCGCACCTTATAGACCTTGACCTTGTGGGCAGTCGGGAAGAACCAGCTCAGGCTTGGAAAAAAGTCCGTCCGGTTGATGGTCAGGTCCAGTATCAGGTAATACGGATAGCGAAGCAGCGCCCGGGAGAGTATCAGCCACTTGTACGGGTTCACCAGCAACGGAAGCCTGGGGCCGCCGCGCAAGATGAGGACGCGAGAGATGCGCGGGTCGTCCCTGAACAAGTCGGCAGACCGGTGCTTCAGCAGCAGGTCGATCTCAATATCGTTCCGATAGGTTTCGCGCAAGGCATCGATGGATGCGCTCGCCCACACGACATCGCCCAGGCCGCCAATGCAAACAACCAGTGCCCGCTGCCTTGATTTCCCTTCAGCCAATTTCGTTTTTTGCAACATTGACTCTCCAGCTGCCGCGATCCTGTAGGACGAGGTATTGGCTAGCCCATCGCCGCGAAAAGAGGCGTCGAGCCTGCCCGATCCTTGTCAGGATATAAAGACAAATAAAAAGCTATTTTTGTTGCCTTCAAATGACTTGGGTCATCCTCAGCGGGACAAATGATAGCCATAAGTCATATTCAACTACACGGGCAGCGCAGCCCGCCTTCAAACATAGGCGACGAGAAGGGATGGGAAAACGTTCGCACCCCGGTGGCGGCTTCGGCGGAGCCGGGGCCGGAGCCGCCCAGTCAGCCGCGCAACAATAAGGGCGCCAGTGGCGCCCTTATTGAATACATAGCGCAGAGGGGCTCCTTCCCCTGATACGCGCCATCGCAAGATGTTCGATCTCCTGCGGTGGCCGACCACAGGATCAGAGCATGTGCGCCAGGAATTCCCGGGTACGCGCATGGGCCGGTGCCCCAAACACCCGCTCGGGCGACCCTTCCTCGAGAATCCTGCCCTCATCCATGAACACGACATGATTGGCGACCTCACGAGCAAAGCCCATCTCATGCGTGACGACCAGCATGGTCATGTGCTCCTCAGCCAACTGCCGCATGGTCCGCAAGACTTCACCGGTCAGTTCCGGATCTAGCGCGGAAGTCGGCTCATCGAACAGCATGATGTCGGGTTCCATCGCCAGGGCGCGCGCGATCGCCACCCGTTGCTTCTGCCCGCCGGACAGCCGCGCGGGATAGTTGTCCCGCTTGGCCAGCAGCCCAACCTTGCGCAGCAACTCCTCCGCCCTGGGCACCGCGGCATCGCGCGACAAGCCCTTGACGGTCATCGGCGCTTCGATGATGTTCTGCAGCACCGTCATGTGCGGGAACAGGTTGAACGACTGGAACACCATGCCCATCTTGCGGCAGATTCGGCGTACTTCCGCGTCCGGCACGTACCTGGCGGCGCCGTCGGGCCCCGTGCTTGCCAATGCCTCGCCTTCGATTTCGATGGTGCCGCGGTCAATCACCTCGAGGTGATTGAGGCAGCGCAGCAAGGTACTCTTGCCCGAGCCCGAAGGCCCGATCACCGCCGTGACATCGCCCTTGCGCAAGGTCAGGGAGACGCCGTGCAGGACCTGCAGCGGCCCGAATGCCTTGACGATGTCCCGCGCAGCGACCATGACGCCGGGCGCGCGATCGGATCTGGCTGCGACCGGGTCAGTCATCATGTTTGGCATAGCGTTTCTCGAGGTGCTGGAAGAACCAGGTCAGGATCAGCGTCATCACCAGATAGAAGAGCGCGGCGACCAGGAAAGGCGTGGTGGTGAAATCGCGCTGGACGATGCCGCGCGCGGTGCGAAGAATATCGTTGAGCGCCAGGACGTAGATCAGGGACGTGTCCTTGATCAGCGTGATGGTCTCGTTGCTGACCGGCGGCAGGACGCGGCTGACCATCTGCGGCAGCACGACGCGCCGCATGGTCTGGAAGTAGTTCATGCCCAGCGCCTTGCTGGCTTCGTACTGGCCGCGATCGACCGACTTGATCCCGGCGCGGAAGATTTCCGCGAAATAGGCCGCGTAGTTCAGCGCGAACGCGACCACCGCCGCGGGAAAGTCCGGCAGGCGCACGCCGACGACCGGAACGAACGGCAGCGCGAAATAGATGAACAGCATCTGCAGCATCAGCGGCGTACCGCGCATCAGCCAGATGTAGCCGTTGGCAAGGCCGCTCAGCAGCGGCCATTTCGAGATGCGCGCCAGCGCCAGCCCCAGCCCCAGCGGTACCGAGAGAGCGAGCGTAATGACGAACAGTGTGAGGGTGACTTTGGCACCCTGCGCCAATGGCGGCAGAAGGGATAAGACGTAATCCATGCTTGCGCGGATGGAATGGATTCGGGGTCGGGGCCACCGCCCGGACCCCGAGAAGGCGCGACGCCGCGCCCATGCAGGGCCGGACGTCGCGAAAGGCCGGGCTTACTTGGTGATATCGGCGCCGAACCACTTCGTGGCGATGCGCGCGGCCGTGCCGTCTTCCTTCATCGAACCCAGGGTCTTGTCGAGCTTGCCGAGCAATTCGGCGTCGTCCTTGCGCACGCCAACGCCATAGTCTTCGGTGCCGAAGTTCTCGTCCAGCACGCGGTATTCGCCGGCGCGCTTGCTGATGAGGTAGCGGCCCACCACTTCATCCACCACGATCGCATCGAGGCGGCCGGCCGACAGGTCCATCAAGGCCGTCACGTTATCGCCAAAGGTCTTGAGTTCCTTCAGGCTGGCGGCGACTTGCGCTTCCTTCTTGATGGCGTCCACCGCGCTGCTGCCATCCTGCGCGCCGACGATGCGGCCGGCCAGCTCGGCCTTGGTCTTCACCGGGGACTTGGCGCCGACGATGACGATCTGGTGGTTCGTCATATAAGGGGCGGTGAAGCTGATGTTCTGCTTGCGCTCTTCCGTGATGGTCAGGCCGTTCCACAGGACATCCACGCGCTTGCCGTTGAGCTCGGCTTCCTTGGCGCTCCAGTCGATCGGCTTGAATTCCACCGTCATGCCGAGGCGCTGGCTCGCTTCCTTGGCCATGTCGATATCAAAGCCGACGAGCTCGTTGCTGCTGTCGCGAAAACCCATCGGCGGGAAGTTGTCGTCGAGGCCGACGATGATCTTGCTGGCGGCCGCGGGCGCCGGTTCCGTGCCGGCGACGGGGGCCGGTTCCTTCTTGCCGCATGCCCCAAGCAGCGCGACGGTCGAAATCAGGAGGAGTGCGGCGAACTTCTTCATGGAGGTATCCATTGCAAATAGACAGGCACGCCGGTGTCCGGATAGGGAGATCGACGGGCTTCAGGTTATTGTGAGCAGCGCGATTATAGAGCGTCGCCCGGCGCCGGCATTGCGAAGGGCGCTGACAATCGCGCAAACCATCTCGGCCGGCCACCGGTAAGGCACTGGGGACCCGCCGCTTTCCCGAGAGCAGGACCGACGATTCCGGCGCAAGCGGGAACTGAAAGGGCCGGCTGCAGCGGCAACGATGCCTTTGTCGCGGGTGGACCACCCTCGCGCGGGATTCAGTGCTACCATTCACCGACCGACCGGTCGGGTAATTAAAGCCGCCCGACGAGAACACCAAGGCAGGAGACAACAATGCCCCCGACGTCCGCGCCCGCTGGCCAGCCGGTCAGCCTGGATTCCGGCCCCGTTTTGCTGACATGGCAAGGCAATATGGCCGTCATCACCCTGAACCGCCCCGACAAGCTCAACAGCTTTACCCGCGAGATGCACGGCGCGCTCCAGCAGGCGCTCGGCCACGTGGAGGCAGGCGGCGCCCGCGCGCTGCTGCTGACCGGCGCCGGCCGCGGCTTCTGCGCCGGGCAGGACCTGGCCGACCTGGATTTCACGCCCGGCAGCATGACCGACCTGGGCGCGCTGATCGACAGTTATTTCAATCCGCTCGTGCGTCGCCTGCAGGCCCTGCCGCTGCCGGTGGTGGCCGCCGTGAACGGCACCGCAGCGGGCGCTGGCGCCAACCTGGCGCTGGCCTGCGACATGGTGCTGGCGGCGCGCTCGGCCAGTTTCATCCAGGCCTTCGTCAAGATCGGGCTGGTGCCCGATTCCGGCGGCACCTGGCTGCTGCCCAAGCGGATCGGCATGGCACGCGCCATGGGCCTGGCCATGACAGGCGACAAGCTCACGGCCGAAGAGGCCGAGAAATGGGGCCTGGTCTGGGAAGTCATGGACGATGCGCTGCTGCACGGGCAGGCGCTGGCGCTCGCCACGCATCTCGCGGCCCAGCCCACGCGCGCGCTCGCGGCGATCAAGCGCGCCATGTATGCCAGCGCCACCTCGACGCTGGATGCGCAGCTCGACCTGGAGCGGGACCTGCAGCGCGAGCTGGGGCAATCCGCCGATTATGCGGAAGGCGTCAATGCCTTTCTGGAAAAGCGCGCACCGAAGTTCACCGGCCGCTGACCGGCAAGCGCCCTCGGGCGCCCCACCAAGACAGGAGACCCGCTTGAGCAAAGATCCGCAGGCACTTGCCGAGGCGGCCGCCGCCGCCATGTATGAAGCCGATACCTGCAGCCGCTGGCTCGGCATCGTGGTGCAGGCAGTGCGGCCGGGCTACGCCCGCCTGACCATGCCGGTGCGCCCCGAATTCCTCAATGGCCACGGCATCTGCCATGGCGGCCTGATGTTTACACTGGCTGACTCGAGCTTCGCTTTCGCGTGCAATAGCCACAATATCAATACGGTGGCGGCGGGCTGCAGCATCGAGTTCCTGAAACCCGTGCACGGCGGCGACGTGCTGACGGCCGAGGCGGCGGAGCAGACCCTGTCCGGCCGGCACGGCATCTACGATATCCGCGTGACCAATGCCGCGGGCGACGTGGTGGCGATGTTCCGCGGCAAGTCGGCGCAGATCAAGGGACACGTGGTACCGCCGGACAGCGTCGCCTCAAGCATCGCCAGGCCCGTGGCCTGACCCCGCGCAAGACGATGTCATCGACAAGAACGCCCCCCGTGCAGGAGACGATATGAGCACGCGCCTGACCGATCTGCCGCTCGAACCCATCGAGACCGCCAGCCGCGCCGAGTTGCAGGCCCTGCAGCTCGAACGCCTGAAATGGTCGCTGCGTCATGCCTACGAGCATTCTCCGGTCTATCGCCGCAAGTTCGACGAAGCCGGCGTGCACCCGGACCAGGTCCAGACGCTCGCGGACCTGGCGCGCTTCCCGTTCACCACCAAGCAGGACCTGCGCGACAACTACCCGTTCGGCATGTTCGCCGTGCCGCAGGACCGCGTGGCGCGCGTGCATGCCTCGTCGGGCACCACGGGCAAGCCGACGGTGGTCGGCTACACGCTCAAGGACATCGACACCTGGGCCACCGTGATGGCGCGCTCGATCCGCGCATCCGGCGCGCGGCGCGGCGACAAGGTGCACGTCAGCTACGGCTATGGCCTGTTCACCGGCGGCCTGGGCGCGCACTACGGGGTGGAAAAGGCCGGCCTCACCGCGATCCCGTTCGGCGGCGGGCAGACCGAGCGGCAGGTGCAGCTGATCATGGATTTCAAACCCGAGATCATCATGGTCACGCCAAGCTACATGCTGGCAATCGCCGACGAATTCGAGCGCCAGGGCGTCGACCCGGCCACGACCTCGCTGCGCGTGGGCATCTTCGGCGCCGAGCCGTGGACGCCGGAAATGCGCCTGGCGATCGAGAAGCGCATGAACATCTCGGCGGTGGACATTTACGGCCTGTCCGAGGTGATGGGCCCGGGCGTGGCCAATGAATGCGCCGAGACCAAGGACGGCCCGACGATCTGGGAAGACCACTTCTACCCGGAAATCATCGACCCTGACACCGGCGCCGTGCTGCCCGACGGCGAGTTCGGCGAACTGGTCTTCACTTCGCTGACCAAGGAGGCGATGCCGGTGGTGCGCTACCGGACCCGCGACCTGACCCGGCTGCTGCCGGGCACGGCACGCCCGGCGTTCCGGCGCATGGAAAAGGTCACCGGCCGTACCGACGACATGATGATCGTGCGCGGCGTGAACGTGTTCCCGTCGCAGATCGAGGAACTGATCCTGAAGCGCCCCGAACTGGCGCCGCACTACCAGTGCGTGCTGACGCGCGAAGGGCCGATGGACATGCTGACCGTGCGCGTGGAATGCGCCCACGGCGGCGAACCGGCGACGGCGCAGGCCGCACGCGAGGCGCTGGCCCACGATATCAAGGCGTATATCGGCGTGAGCGCCGGCATCGAGGTGCTGCCGGCCGGCGGCATCGAGCGCTCGGTCGGCAAGGCGCGGCGCATCGTCGACCAGCGCCCGCGCTAAAGCACTGCCGCGCGTCAGCTGCGCGGCATCAGCACCCACATCCGGCCGCCCTGCTTCATGCGGCCGGCGGTCTCGCCCGCGGCGTCGCCGGCACCCCAGAAGAAGTCGGCGCGCACGCCGCCCTTGATGGCGCTGCCGGTATCCTGCGCGAACATCAGCCGCTCGATCGGCTCGCTCGACAGCGGACGCGTGGTCGACAGGAACACCGGTACGCCGAGCGGAATCGTGGCCGGATCGACCGCGATCGAGCGCTCCGCCGTCAGCGGCACGCCCAGCGCCCCGACCGGGCCGTCATTGGTCGGCGGCAGCTCGCGGAAGAACACGAAACGCGGGTTCACGTTGAGCATTTCGTCCACGCGCGCCGGGTTGGCCCGCGCCCATGCCTTGATGCCCTGCATGGTCGCCTGCGCCGGCGTGATCTCGCCGCGGTCCAGCAGCCACTTGCCGAACGAGCGGAACGGCTGGTCATTGGTGCCGCCAAAGCCCACGCGCACCAGGGTGCCATTAGTCAGCCGGATGCGGCCGGACCCCTGGATCTGCAGGAATGCGGCTTCGACCGGGTCATCCACCCACACCAGCTCGTTGCCGCGCATGGCCGGGTTCTGCAGCAGCTCGGCGCGCGCCGGCAGCGCCCGGTTGGCCAGTTGCGCCGGTTTGCGGTACAGCGGAATCTGGTACGGCCCCTGGCGCGTGCGCGAGCCGTGCAGGATGGGTTCGTAGTAGCCCGTGATCAGGCCGCTGTCGGAGCCGTCGCCATTGACGACGCGGTAGGGCTGGAAGTTGGTTTCGAAGTAGGCGCGCATGGCGCCGAGGTCGCCGGCGTCGACCATCAGGCCCGCGGCGCAGGCGCGGCTCCATTCGGCGCGCTTCTTCAGCGCCTGGCAGCTGGCCTGCAGCGCGGGCCAGGCGGCGCGCATGTCATCCTGGCTCCAGCCGTTGATCTCGTTCCAGTCCGCGGCCTGCAGGCGGCCCTTCTGCGCGCCCGGGGTCGGGGCGGTCGTGCCGGGCGTGCCGCCGGTCTCGATGCGCGGCGGCGGCCCGCTCATGCAGCCGGCCAGCAGCGCGGCGCCGGCGGCCAGCGCCAGCCAGCCGCGCCATGGCGCACCGGCAAGGCGGCTGGCCTTGGATCGCGGATACGTGGAGAGGAAATGCGGAATTGCCATCTTGTCAGTTCGTATTGTCCAGCGCCGCCGCGCATGCCTCGGGGCCAATGCCCTACAATGCCCGGCGTCAATCGTCACCGTTGCCGGCGCCCGTGAAGGCCGCCCGCCGTACCGATCATGTCCGAGTTCCTTGAAGCCCACCCGATGCTGCTGTTCGCGCTCGAAGCCGGCGTGGCGCTGTTCCTGCTGATCTTCATCGTGGTCTGGACCATGGGCACGGCGAAGAAGAACCCCCGTCCGACCCGTGCCCCCGCCGACCACCCGTCGCGCCAGGCCCAGGACCCAAAGCCGGCGCAGGATCAGGACAGCCAGCCGCGCCAGTAGGTTCCCGGCGCAGCACGCAGCGCGCCATAGCGGCTCAGTGCAGCATGCGTGGCAGCACCAGCGCGAACTCGGGAATCGGCACCTCGAAGCGGTGGCCGTCCTCGGCCACGCAGAAATATTCGCCCTTCATCGAGCCCACCGGCGTCGAGATCGTGGCCCAGCTCGTGTATTCGAAGTGCTCGCCCGGCTTGAGCAGCGGCTGGTGGCCGACCACGCCCAGGCCCGAGACTTCCTGCGAGGTATTGTCGCTGTCGGTGATGATCCAGTGGCGCGAGATCAGCTGCGCCGCGACTTCACCGGTATTGTGGATCGTGATGGTGTACGCGAAGGCATGGCGCCCGCGTTCGGGGTCGGACTGGTCGGGCAGGTACTGGGTACGTACCGCCACGGAAAAAGCGTACTCGCTCATTTGTCTGCGGGATCCGGCTCAAGGGTAGGCGCATTGTGCGGCAAGGCACCGGCAGCGGCAAGTGCGGAGCCGGCGTCGGCCCTGCGCCGCCGACAGGCGTAAAATACGCGCCATTCGCCGGCCGGCAGACCCCGGATCGCCCCACACAAGCACGATTCCGCCGCGCCGCCACCCTACTGTCCCCTTTTTTCCGCCCGCCGCCATGAGCACGCCCGCCTACCGCATCGCCCCGTCCATCCTGTCCGCCGACTTTGCCCGCCTGGGCGAGGAAGTCCGCCGCGTGACCGAGGCCGGCGCCGACTGGATCCACTTCGACGTGATGGACAACCACTACGTCCCGAACCTGACGGTGGGCCCGCTGGTGTGCGAGGCCATCCGCCCGCACGTGACCGCGCCGATCGACGTGCACCTGATGGTGCGCCCGGTGGACCGCATCATCCCCGACTTCGCCAAGGCCGGTGCCAATATCATCACCTTCCACCCGGAAGCCAGCGAGCACGTGGACCGCTCGCTCGCGCTGATCCGCGACAACGGCTGCCAGGCCGGGCTGGTGTTCAACCCGGCCACGCCGCTGCACCACCTGGACCACGTGATGGACCGCCTCGACGTGATCCTGCTGATGTCGGTCAACCCGGGCTTCGGCGGCCAGTCGTTCATCCCCGAGACGCTGAACAAGCTGCGCGCGGTGCGCCAGCGCATCGACGCCTATACCGAGCGCACCGGCCGCAAGATCCTGCTGGAAGTCGATGGTGGCGTGAAGGTGGACAACATCGCCGAGATCGCCGCGGCCGGCGCCGACACCTTCGTGGCCGGCTCGGCCGTGTTCGGCAAGCCCGATGCGGACGGCGGCTACCGGGGCATTATTTCGGCGCTGCGCGCGGAACTGGCCAAGGCCGGCCAATGAGCGCCGGCATGACGCTGCGCCGCACCGACTGGCGCGGCATCGACGGCGTGATCGTCGACCTGGACGGCACCATGGTCGACACCGCGGGCGATTTCCACGCCTCGATCAACGCCATGCTGCTGGCGCTTGGGCACCGGTACCCAAACCTGGGGCCGGTGGCGCCGATGTCCGAACAGGACATTGTCAGCTTCGTCGGCAAGGGCTCGGAAAACCTGATCCGGCGCGTGCTCGATGCGCGCTTTGCCCCGCTGCACGCCAACGGCCTGTTCGCCGAGGCCTATGCGCTCTACGACCGCGAGTACATCCGCATCAACGGCCAGTTCTCGCAGGTCTACCCGGGCGTGCGCGAAGGCCTGGCGGCGCTGAAGGCGGCCGGGCTGCGCATGGCGTGCGTGACCAACAAGCCCTACAACTTCACCGACCCGCTGCTGGCCAAGACCGGTCTCGCGCAGTATTTCGAGCTGGTCTATGGCGGCGACGCGTTTCCGCTGCGCAAGCCGGACCCATACCCGCTGCTCAAGGTGGCCGAGGTTTTCCACCTCGATCCGTCGGCCATGCTGGCCATCGGCGACTCGGAAAACGACGCGCAGGCGGCCCGCGCGGCCGGCATGGGCGTGCTGCTGATGCCCTATGGCTACAACCATGGCAACCCTGTACAAGGCGTCGACGCCGATGGTATAGTCGATTCCATTGCCCGCGTGGCAGAGCTTCTTTCTGCACACGAGATTCACTGAAAACCACGCTGAAAACCACGGCAATCAGATTTCTACAGCCCTGAACACCTCAATGTTCGTCAACCGCAAACGCATCTCTTCTGGCAGTGATCGGCAGGCCTGGCCCTGGCGTCGCTGGCGCGCCTCCCAACAGGCGTAAAGTGCGTTCGCGAGTCCGCTGAGGGCCTTCGTACCGAAGGCCTTCGCAACCGGCCAGGGTGCCGGCATCCTTACTGGATCCCTCCTCACTCCCGCCAGCAAGCGTAGCCGCATGTGCTACGTTTAGCTCAAGAACGCGCCACACGCCGCCCAGGCCGTGTGCGGTCTTGTCCGCAGTCTTCCCGCACCACGGTTCCACACCCGGAGCTGGCTTTGCGCCATCTCCCGCCGAATTGCCGACACCGGCGCCGCGCCACCCTGATAACGCCGCGCGCCGCAAACGAGGATCGACATGACCGAACTGGAATTCAAATCGCTGGCCGACCAGGGCTACAACCGCATCCCGCTGATCGCCGAGGCCTTTGCCGACCTGGAAACGCCGCTGTCGCTGTACCTGAAGCTGGCCCAGTCGCAGACACGCGGCGTCAACACCTTCCTGCTGGAATCGGTGGTGGGCGGCGAGCGCTTCGGGCGCTACTCGTTCATCGGCCTGCATGCCCGCACGCTGCTGCGCTCCTACGGCAACCGCGCCGAGGTCGTGACCGACGGCAAGGTCGTGGAGACCCACGAAGGCAACCCGCTCGATTTCATCGCCGAGTTCGAGAGCCGCTTCAAGGTGGCGCTGCGCCCCGGCCTGCCGCGCTTCTGCGGCGGCCTGGCCGGCTACTTCGGCTACGACGCGGTGCGCTATATCGAGAAGAAGCTGGCCGACACGCAGAAGCCTGACGACCTGGGCCTGCCCGACATCCAGCTGCTGCTGTGCGAAGAGCTTGCCGTGATCGACAACCTGTCCGGCAAGCTCTACCTGATCGTCTACGCCGACCCGACCACGCCCGAAGCCTACCCGCGCGCGCGCCAGCGCCTGCGCGAGCTGCGCATGAAGCTGCGCCAGCCGGTGGACGTGCCGGTCACGAGCCCGTCGGTGCAGACCGATGTCTACCGCGAATTCGACAAGGCCGACTACCTCGCCGCGGTGCACAAGGCCAAGGAATACATCATGGCCGGCGACATGATGCAGGTGCAGATCGGCCAGCGCCTGACCAAGCCGTACCGCGACGCACCGCTGTCGCTGTACCGCGCGCTGCGCTCGCTGAACCCGTCGCCGTATATGTACTTCTACAACTTCGGCGACTTCCAGATCGTCGGCGCCTCGCCGGAAATCCTGGTGCGCCAGGAGTCGCGCAAGGTCGGCACCAACGGCGATACCCGCAACGAGCATATCGTCACCATCCGCCCGCTGGCCGGCACGCGCCCGCGCGGCAACACGCCCGAGAAGGACGCCCAGCTCGCCACCGAACTGCTCAACGACCCGAAGGAGATCGCCGAGCACGTGATGCTGATCGACCTGGCGCGCAACGATATCGGCCGCATTGCCGAGACCGGCACGGTCAAGGTCACCGACAAGATGGTGATCGAGAAGTACTCGCACGTGCAGCACATCGTCAGCTCGGTCGAAGGCACGCTGCGCCCGGGAATGAGCAACCTGGACGTGCTGCGCGCCACCTTCCCGGCCGGCACGCTGTCGGGCGCGCCCAAGGTGCGCGCGATGGAGATCATCGACGAGCTGGAGCCGCGCAAGCGCGGCATCTATGGCGGTGCCGTGGGCTACCTGTCGTTCGGCGGCGAGATGGACCTGGCGATCGCCATCCGCACCGGCATCATCAAGGACGGCAACCTCTACGTGCAGGCCGCGGCCGGCATCGTCGCCGACTCGGACCCCGAAGCCGAATGGAGGGAAACCGAAGCCAAGGCGCGCGCCGTGATCCGCGCCGCCGAGCAGGTCCAGGATGGCCTGGACTCCGACATCTGAACAAGGGAGACAAGGCCATGCTGCTGATGATCGACAACTACGATTCCTTTACCTACAACCTTGTCCAGTACTTCGGCGAACTCGGCGAGGACGTGCGCACCTACCGCAACGACGAGATCACGCTCGAAGAGATCGAGGCGCTCAAACCCAACCACATCTGCGTGTCGCCCGGCCCGTGCAGCCCGAAGGAAGCCGGCATCTCGGTCGCCGTGCTGCAGCACTTCGCCGGCAAGGTGCCACTGCTCGGCGTATGCCTGGGCCACCAGGCCATCGGCGAGGCCTTCGGCGGCAAGGTGATCCGCGCCAAGAAGGTCATGCACGGCAAGGTCAGCACCATCGAGACCACGCAGGAAGGCGTGTTCTCCGGCCTGCCGAAGCACTTCGACGTGACGCGCTATCATTCGCTGGCGATCGAGCGCGAAACCCTGCCCGATTGCCTGGAAGTGACCGCCTGGACGCCTGACGGCGAGATTATGGGCGTGCGCCACAAGACGCTGGCGATCGAGGGCGTGCAGTTCCACCCCGAGTCGATCCTTTCCGAACACGGCCATGCGCTGCTGGCCAACTTCCTGAAGACGACGCGATGAGGCTGCTCGATATCCCTACGCCGTCCGTTTCCATCGCGCCGCCCGCCACACCAACGACCGAGACCGCCATGACCATCACCGCCCAGGAAGCGCTGACCCGCTGCATCGAACACCGCGAGATCTTCCACGACGAGATGCTGCACCTGATGCGCCAGATCATGCAGGCGCAGATCTCGCCGGTAATGGCCGCCGCGATCCTGACCGGCCTGCGCGTGAAGAAGGAAACCATTGGCGAGATCTCTGCCGCGGCGCAGGTGATGCGCGAATTCGCCAACAAGGTCGAGGTGGCAGACCGCGAGAACTTCGTCGATATCGTCGGCACCGGCGGCGACGGCTCGCATACCTTCAATATCTCGACCGCCTCGATGTTCGTGGCCGCCGCCGCCGGGGCGAAGATCGCCAAGCACGGCAACCGCGGCGTGAGCTCCAAGTCGGGCAGCGCCGACGTGCTGGAAGCGCTGGGCGTGAACATCATGCTGACACCCGAACAGGTCGGCCAGTGCATCGCGCAGACCGGCATCGGCTTCATGTTCGCCCCGACCCACCACCCGGCCATGAAGAACGTGGCGCCGATCCGCAAGGAGATGGGCGTGCGCACCATCTTCAATATCCTCGGCCCGCTGACCAACCCGGCCGACGCGCCCAACATCCTGATGGGCGTGTTCCACCCGGATCTCGTCGGCATCCAGGTGCGCGTGATGCAGCGCCTGGGCGCGAAGCACGCGCTGGTGGTCTACGGCAAGGACGGCATGGACGAGGTGTCGCTCGGCGCCGCCACGCTGGTCGGCGAACTGAAGGACGGTGAAGTCCGCGAATACGAGATCCACCCGGAAGACTTCGGCCTGTCGATGATCTCGAACCGCGGCCTGAAGGTGGCCGATGCGATCGAGTCCAAGGAGATGCTGCTCGAAGCGCTCGGCAACGTGCCCGGTACGCCGCGCGAGATCGTGTCGCTCAACGCGGGCACCGCGCTGTATGCCGCCAATGTGGCCGATTCCATCGAGGACGGCATCCGCCGCGCGCGCGAAGCCATCGCGAGCGGCGCCGCGCGCGAAAAGCTCGACCAGTTCGTGCGCGCCACGCAGCAGTTCAAGGCCTGAATTCCACTATCCGCCGGAAACGCCGTATGTCCGACATCCTGCAAAAGATCATGGCCGTCAAGGCCGACGAAGTCGCCGCTGCCCGCAAGAAGCGCGACCTGCCCAGCCTGCGCGCCGAGGCCGAAAGCCTGCGCCACGAGGCCGGCTTCGCCCCGCGCGGCTTCGAACGCGCGCTGCGCGAGAAGATCGCCGCCGGCCACGCCGGCGTGATCGCCGAGGTCAAGAAGGCCTCGCCGTCCAAGGGCGTGCTGCGCGAGAACTTCGTGCCCGAGGCGATTGCCGAGAGCTACGCAAGCCATGGCGCCGCCTGCCTGTCGGTGCTGACCGACGTGAACTTCTTCCAGGGCCATGCCGACTACCTCAGGCGCGCGCGCGGCGCCTGCCCGCTGCCCGCGCTGCGCAAGGACTTCATGCTCGACCTGTACCAGGTCTATGAAGCGCGCACCTGGGGCGCGGACTGCATCCTGCTGATCGTCTCGGCGCTCGACCCGGGCCTGATGGCCGACCTGGAAGCCTGCGCGCACGAACTCGGCATGGACGTGCTGGTGGAAGTCCACGGCGGCGACGAGCTCGACCGCGCGCTGCGCCTGAAGACGCCGCTGCTTGGCGTGAACAACCGCAACCTGCGCACCTTCGAAGTCTCGCTCGACAACACGCTTGAGCTGCTGCCGCGCATGCCGGCCGATCGCCTCGTGGTCACGGAATCCGGCATCCTGGGCCCGAACGACGTGAAGCGCATGCGCGATGCCGATGTCCATGCCTTCCTGGTCGGCGAAGCGTTCATGCGCGCGCCGGACCCGGGTGTCGAACTGGCCCGCCTGTTCGCGTAAGCCGATGGCACAGGAAATCGAGCTGAAGCTCGCCGTTCCCGATGCGGCGCTGGCGCAGGTCGCTGCCTGGCTCGACGCCAATGGCGAGGCCAAGGGCGAGCTCACGCTGCTCAACGTCTACCTCGACACGCCCGAACGCGACCTGGCCCGCGCGCGCGCCGCGCTGCGCCTGCGCCGCAAGGGCGCCCAGTGGCTGCAGACGCTGAAGACCGCTGGGCAAAGCCAGGCCGGCCTGGCCAGCCGGCACGAGTGGGAAACCGAAGTCGCCGGCGAGGCCATCGAGCTGCAGAAACTGCCGGACGAGGCGCGCGCCTTGCTCGCGCCGCTGGCAGCCCGCCTTGCCCCGGTCTTTCGCACCGACTTTGCCCGTCGCACCTGGATCCTGGAACAGGACGGCGCGCGCATCGAGGCCGCGCTCGACAGCGGTGCCATCACCGCGCCGGCCACCCACGCGCAGGAGCGCATCCAGGAACTGGAACTGGAATGGCTGTCGGGCGATGAAAGCCGGGCGGCCGACGCGCTCCACGCGCTTGGCGCGCGCCTGCAGGCCATCGCCGCGCTGACGCCGTCCGATCTCAGCAAGGCCGCGCGCGGCTACCGGCTGGCCGGTGTCGCAGACGCCTGATACCTTCCCCCCCCGCGATCCTGCCTCCGTCCGACCGCATGCAAGCCGACCTTTTCGCCTCCGAGACCGACACCGAGACCGACACCGCAACACCTCGCGCCGCAGCCGCGGGGCTGCAAGCCCAGGCCGAGGCCCTGCCCGCCGCCTGGCGCGCGTTGCTGGAGCCCTGCCTGACGGCACCGGCCTGGCAGGAGCTGGCCGCCTTCGTCGACGGCGAGCGTTCAGCCGGCAAGCCGGTCTATCCGCACGAGGTCTTCCATGCGCTGCACCTGACGCCGCCCGACGCGGTCAAGGTCGTCATCCTCGGCCAGGACCCGTACCACGGCACTGGCCTGGTCGGCGGCGTAGAGCTGCCGCAGGCGCATGGCCTCGCCTTCTCGGTACCGGACGGCGTCAAGGTGCCGCCGAGCCTGCGCAACATCTTCAAGGAAATCGCCGCCGAATACGGCGACAGCCCGGCGCCGCGCGCGTCCGGCAACCTGGAAGGCTGGGCGCGCCAGGGCGTGCTGCTGCTGAACACCGTGCTGACGGTGGAACAGGGCCAGGCCGCCAGCCATGCGCGGCGCGGCTGGGAAGCGGTGACCGACTGCCTGATCCACGCGCTGGCCGTGAGCCACCCGAACCTCGTATTCCTGCTGTGGGGCAGCCATGCACAGGCCAAGAAGCCGCTGCTCACGGACAGCCACTGCGTGCTGGAAGCCCCGCACCCGTCGCCGCTCTCGGCGCACCGCGGCTTCCTGGGCTGCGGGCATTTCCGCGAAGCCAACCAGTGGCTGGAGGCGCACGGACGCACGCCGATCGACTGGCTGGCGGCCTGAGCGGCTTTACCGGACTTTCCGGCCGGACTCCGCTTCGCCCCTAAACCGTCGGCCGCAGGTCGAAATCCTCGAACCTGCCCTGACCCGGTTCCACGTCCACGTGCGTGACGCGCGAGGCCGGCGGGCCGGACTGCATCCAGTCGCGCAGTGCCTCCAGTTGCAGCACCGTGCCGGCGGCCATGACTTCGACGGTGCCGTCGGACCGGTTGCGCACCCAGCCTTTTAGCCCGAGCGAAATGGCCGCCTGCGCGCAGCCAGCGCGGTAGCCCACGCCCTGCACGCGCCCATGCGCCGTCATGTGCCAGGTTTCCATGGCATGCTCCTCCTTGACCGTGCCGGCCGCCCCGCTACATCGGCACGTCATCCACAAGACGTAAACTAGACGGCTGCCCCAGGCGTTACCAGAGAATGCGCGCCACGAGGCGTGATGTCGCCGGCACCCAAGCCGTCAGCCAGGTCCCACCGACGGGCCGCCCCTTCCGCCGCCGGTCATCGCCATGCCGGCTGCGCCAGCCCACCAAGCGCCATGATGCAGCAACCCACCAACGACAACCCGGCCACGCCAGCGCCCGGCTATGACAGCCAGCTGCTGACCGCCCCGCCCAACCGCTTCGACTTCGCGCTGCTGCCGATCCTGCTCGCGATCCTCGTCATGGTGGCGTTCGCGGCACAGCAGATGAACGTGCCATTCGTGCCCGGCGAGCCGATGACGGTGCATCTGGACATCGCCTACCTGCCCTACTACCTGATGCGCACCAGCATCCGCATGCTGGCGGCGCTGGCGGCGTCACTGGTGTTCTCGCTGGCGTTCGCGGCGCTGGCGTCCAAGAACCGCACGGCCGAAAAGGTGCTGGTGCCGGCGCTGGACATCCTGCAATCGATCCCGGTGCTGGGCTTCCTCTCGATCACCGTGACCGGCTTCATCGCGCTGTTCCCGGGCAACCTGATCGGCGTGGAATGCGCGGCGATCTTCGCCATCTTTACCTCGCAGGCCTGGAACATGGCCTTCAGCCTGTACCAGTCGTTCCGCACCATCCCGGGCGACCTGCTCGAGGCGGCAGCCATGTTCCGGCTGTCGCCGTGGCAGCGCTTCTGGCGGCTGGAAGTGCCGTTCGCCATGCCGGGGCTGCTGTGGAACATGATGATGTCGATGTCCGGCGGCTGGTTCTTCGTGGTCGCCTCGGAAGCCATCTCGGTGTCTGGCCAAGACATCCGGCTGCCGGGCATCGGCTCTTATATCGCGCTGGCCATCCAGCAGCAGGACCTGGCGGCGATCGGATGGGCCATCGTCTCCATGCTGGTCGGCATCCTGCTGTATGACCAGCTGCTGTTCCGCCCGCTGGTGGCGTGGGCCGACCGCTTCCGCTTCGAGACGCTGGCCCAGGACAAGGAGCCCGAGTCGTGGCTGCTCAACCTGCTGCGCCGCTCGGAGTGGGTGCGGGCCTTGCTGGCGCGCACGGCGGCGCTGGCCGAGCGCACGCTGGCGTGGGGCGCGCGGCGCCAGGGCCGCGCCTCGGCCGAACCCGATCCGCGCCGCGTGCAATGGCGCGAGCGCGCCGCCAACGCGGTCATCCTGCTGGTGGCGCTGGCCGCGCTGGGCCGCGTGATGTACTTCGTGCACAGCGAAGTCGGCTGGGCCGAAGTCGGCCATGTGCTGTGGCTGGGCATGCTGACCATGGTGCGCGTGATCGTGCTGATCGCGCTGGCGGCGGTGATCTGGGTGCCGATCGGCATCCGCATCGGCCTGAACCCGTCGGTGGCGCGCATTGCGCAGCCGGTGGCGCAGTTCCTGGCGGCCTTCCCCGCCAACCTGATGTTCCCGCTGGTGGTCATGCTGATCGTGCGCTTCGGCCTGAACCCGGAAATCTGGCTCAGCCCGCTGCTGATCTTCGGCACGCAGTGGTACATCCTGTTCAATGTGGTGGCCGGCGCGTCGGGCATCCCGACCGAACTCAGGCTGGCCGCGCGCAATTTCGGCCTGCGCGGCTGGCTGCTGTGGAAGCGCTTCCTGATCCCCGCGGTGTTCCCGAGCCTGCTGACCGGGCTGGTGACGGCCGCGGGGGGCTCGTGGAACGCCAGCATCGTGGCGGAATACGTCACCTGGGGCGACCGCACGCTGGTCGCCACGGGGCTGGGCAGCTATATCGCCGAAACCACCGCGCGCGGCGACTTCCCGCGCATCGCGCTGGGCATCGGCGTGATGGCGCTGTTCGTGGTCGGCTTCAACCGGCTGCTGTGGAACCGCCTGTATCAACTCGCGCAGGAGCGCACCCGCTTGTAAGGCAACGATGGCAGAAAACCTGAACCCCGCCGTCACGGCGCCCGTGATCGAACTGCGCGGCGTCTCCAAGATGTTCCGCACGGCCAGCCAGAGCGACCGCTCCGTGCTCGAAGGCGTCGACCTGACGCTGCGCGAAGGCGAAATCGTCGCCATGCTGGGCAAGTCCGGCTCGGGCAAGTCGACCCTGTTGCGCATCATGGCCGGGCTGGTCGGCGCCGACCGCGGCGAAGTGCAGTTCCGCGGCAGCCGCCTGAATGGCACGGCCGAGGGCATCGCCATGGTGTTCCAGTCGTTCGCGCTGTTCCCGTGGCTCACGGTGCAGCAGAACGTGGAGCTGGGGCTGGAAGCCCAGGGCGTGCCCAAGGCCGAGCGCGCGCGCCGCGCGGAAGCGGCGATCGACATGATCGGGCTGTCGGGCTTCAACGGCGCGCTGCCGCGCGAGCTGTCCGGCGGCATGCGCCAGCGCGTGGGCATCGCGCGCGCGCTCGTGACGCAGCCCGACCTGCTGCTGATGGACGAAGCGTTTTCCGCGCTCGACGTGCTCACCGGCGAGACGCTGCGCGACGAAATGCTGGACCTGTGGGAAAGCGGCCGCGCCAATATCCGCAGCATCCTGATCGTTTCGCACAATATCGAGGAAGCGGTGATGATGGCCGACCGGATCGTCATCCTGTCGAGCGATCCGGGGCGCATCCGCGCCGAAGTCCGCGTGCCGTTCCCGCGCCCGCGCAACCGCGACGCCGCCCAGGTGCGCGCGCTGATCGACGAGGTCTACATGCTGATGACTTCGCCGGCAGCGCCCGAGCCGCGCGTGCCGGCACTGGCGCCATCGCGCCAGATCGGCTACCGGCTGCCGGACGTGGACATCAGCCAGATGGACGCCATCCTCGACCTGCTGTCGGAGCCGCCGTTCCACGGCCGGGCCGACCTGCCGCACCTGGCCGACGAGGCCGGCCTGACCGACGACGACCTGCTGCCCGCCTGCGAAGCCTTGCAGCTGTTGCAGCTCGCGCATATCGAGCGCGGCGACATCACCACCACCGAGACGGGCCGCGAGTACTATGCGGCCGAGCCGAACGAGCGCAAGGCCATGTTCGGCCGGCAGTTGCTCGCGCATGTCGCGCTGGCCACGCATATCCGGCGCGAACTGGAAGCGTCGGAGGACGGCGAAGTCGGCGAGGAGCAGGTGCTGCGCGAACTGGAAGCCTTCCTCAAGCCCGAGGAAGCGGAGCGCGTGCTGTCCGTGGCGATCGACTGGGGGCGTCACGGCGAGGTATATGAGTACAGCTATAACAGCGGGATGCTGACGTTGCCGAAGGAGGAGCAGGACCAAGGGGAAGCTGGCGTAGAACGCTAACCTGACAACCTTCTGAAGCGTGACTCCCCTCTCCCATGCATGGGAGAGGGGAGGAACCGACGTCGTCGTCGGTCCTATTCCCTGCCCGTACCTCAGTCCCGCATCCGCATCGCCCGACCAATCGCACCGGTGCGCAGCGCGATCTTGGCCGCGTCCTCGCGCAGCGCGCGCAGGCGGCGTTCCAGCACGGCATTGGCGGGACGGCCCGTGGAACTGGCGGTCGGGCCGGCTTCGTGGGCGGACTCCCCTGCCGCCGCCGCGTGCGCAAGCTCGTCGGCCCGGCGCCGGTCGGCCGAGTCCGCGAGCCGCGCGCGCCGGTCATCGGCATGTTCGGGCGGCGGGCCTTCGAGCGGCGGCCTGCCGGCGCTGGCCACCTGCTCGCCGGCGCGGATGAAGCCCGCGCCCCGGCTGCCCGAGCGGTCGTCCGCGGCCAGCCGTTCGATCGCCAGTTGCAGGCTGCGGCTGGCGGCATCGGTCGCCTGCTCGATCGCCGTTTCCGCCGCGGGGATGTCGAGATCGGTGTAGTGCTGCCGCACCTGGATGCGCGCGGCTGCCACGTGCGCCGCCACCAGGTAGTTCTGCACGATAAACCGGTTCAGGTTGTCCACCGCGCGGTGCCGGCTCCTGGGCTCGTCGAGCATGCGCTGGAACGAGCCGATCAGTGCCGACAGCGCATCCATGAACTGCTTGCGCTGCACGCGGTAGGCGAAGTCGTCCTTGGCCCGGCGCAGCAGCAGGTCGCGCGTGGCCGCGATATAGCGGCAGTTGGCCTGCAGCACGCCTTCCACCAGCTTCGGAATGGCGCGGTACTCCCAGCTCGGCAGCACGAAGCTGAAGAGCGAGGCGATGATGCCACCGATCACCGTATCCACCAGCCGCTCGCCCGCCGCGTTCTGGGTGTTCGGCATCAGCAGGTTGATCTGGATAAGCACCTGCACGCAGGCCGCGATCGCCGTATAGCGGTACTTGATGGTCACGAACGCCGCGCTTGCCACCAGCGCCAGGAACAGGAAACCGAGCAGGATCAGCGGTTCGTGGAATACCCTCAGGATGCCCACTGAGATGATGCAGCCGATCAGCGTGCCGATCACGCGGTCGTTGTAGCGCTGCTTGGTCATGCTGAAATTGGGCTTCAGGATGACGATGATGGTCAGCAGGATCCAGTAGCCGTGCGAGGCGTATGGCACGTGGTCCGCGACCCACAACCCGAGCGCGACCGCCATCGAGATCCGCAGCGCGAAGCGGAATGCGGGCGAGCGCCACTTGAGGTTGTCGCGCAGCACGCCGAGCTCGTACTTCTGGCGCGTGAGGAACGGCGTCATGTCGGCGCCCGGCAGCACCTTGGCCGGCTCCACGGGCGTGCGCGACGCCTCGTGCAGTTGCCCCACCAGCGTGATCGCGCCGCGGATCATGTCCAGCGTCTCGGCCAGCGCCGTCATCGCCGCCGGCGAGATGTGGTGGTGGCGCAGCTGCGCGATCCCGGCCTCCACGGCACGCAGGCCTTCCCGATAGTCCACGGCGGCATAGGACGGGCGACCGCGCGTGACTTCGTAGGCAATCTCCTCGACGTCCTTGCACATCAGCAGCACAAGCTTGCGCAGCTGGTCCAGCACCGGCGTGCCGCCGAAGGTCTGGCGCAGCAGCGGATAGTCGGTGTTGGTGGACAGGATGTACTCGTACAGGTCGAGCATGCGCAGGTGCACCTGCACCAGCAGCCCGTCATGCGGCGTACGGTTGCCGCGCAGCACCAGGTCGCGCGCGGCCTGCTGGCGCTCCGCGACGATGATCTGCTGGCGCACCAGCTGGTTGAACTGGGCGTCGTAGTCGCTGCCGGCGTCGTAGAAGCCGGCCTTGACCTCGAGATAGCGGGCCATCTCGTACAGCGACTCGGCCAGGATCTGCTGCTTGGTGCGGCGCTCGGTGACCCAGCTCACGAGCATGGCGTACGCGAGGTAGGCCACCGCCCCGATGAGGAACAGCCCCGTGTGCTCGAGCGCGCGGCGCACCACGAAGTCCTCGTTGATGGTCAGCGTCATCACGAACAGCGTGGAGAACTGCAGCGGCAGCGTCTTGTTGCCGTACACCGTCATCATGCCGGCCATGAAGGTGACCAGCACCAGCACGAATGGCATCACGCGCGGGAACGGCGTGGCCAGCGCCACCGCCAGCGTGACGGCGCTGGTCAGCAGCACGCTGGCCAGCATCTCGTTGAACTTGTGGCTCACCGGGCTCGGCAAGTCCATCAGGCTGGTGCACAGCGCGCCCATCGACACCACCATCGCGGTGGGCAGGTCGGCGAACTGCAGCGCGATCAGCGTGGCGCCGATCACCCCCGTGGCCGAGCGCAGGCCACGGTAGACATAGTGCGAATAGACGAAGGTGCGGGGATCGTGCGCGTATTGCATGGACGCGTGGCTGGGTCAGGCTGCGGAGATACTGCGGGGCACGCGGATTTCAGTGGCCCAGCCAGCGCGTGCGCGCTGTGTGGCGCCCGCTTTCCAGGCTCAGCTTGTGCTGCGCCGAGGGTTCGCGTGCGAGCGTCAGCGGCAGCACGTGCAGCTCGTCGCGCCGGAACACGTGCAGCGTGACGGGATCCCCGGCACGGTAGCGCGCCAGCAGCTTGTCGAACTGGCCAGGTGCCACGCGCAGGCCGTCGACCGCGGCCAGCAGGTCGCCCGCGGACACGCCGCCAGCCTGCGCCGCGCCGCAGTCGAGCACCTGGGTCACCCGCACCCAGCCATCGTCGGTCTTGGTCTTGATGCCCAGCGCCGCGGCGCGGGTCGCCTTTTGCGCCTCGGACTTGACGCCGAAACGCCTGAACAGCGGCGCCAGCGGCAGTTCGCGGGTACCTTCGGTCAGCGAGCGCAGCAACGCACCAAGGCGCAGGCCCGTGACCTCGTCGAACAGTGCATGGACCTCGGCCTCCGTGACGCCACGCCGGACCGCATCCGGCGCATAGAAGTCGCGCCCGTAGCGCTGCCACAGCGCGCGCATCACGTCGTCGAGCGAGCGCCGCCCGCCGGTCTTGTCGCGGATGGTCAGGTCGAGCGTCAGCGCCACCAGCGAGCCCTTGGTGTAGTAGCTGACGATGGCGTTGGGCGCGTTCTCGTCCTGGCGGTAGTACTTGGTCCAGGCATCGAACGAACTGTCCGCCACGCTCTGCTTGGTGCGGCCGTTGCCGCGCAGCACGCCGTTCCAGGTCTTGGCCAGCATCTCGACGTATTGGGTGTCGGTCACGCAGCCCGAGCGCACCAGCACGAGGTCGTCGTAGTAGCTGGTGAAGCCCTCGAACAGCCACAGCAGCGGCGTGTAGGATTCCTCCCGCAGCCGGTACGGCACGAACGCGGCGGGCTTGATGCGCTTGACGTTCCAGGTGTGGAAATACTCGTGGCTGCACAGGCCCAGGTAGGTGCGGTAGCCCTCGCTGGACTCGCTGTCGCCGCGCACCGGCAGGTCCGAGCGCGCGCACATCAGCGCGGTGCTGGCGCGGTGTTCCAGGCCGCCGTAGCCATCCGTGGTCACCATCGTCATGAAGACATAGCGGCGATTGCTGTCCAGGAATGGCGCGCGTGCGGTGCGCGGCTCGAACAGGCGGATCTGGGTTTCGCAGATGCGCTTGAGGTCGCGGCAGACACGCTCGATGTCAAGCTGCGGCACGCGGCCTGTGAACACCACGTCATGCTGGGCCCCGCATGCGCGGAAGGTGGCCAGCAGGAAGTCGCCCATTTCGACCGGGTGATCGACCAGCTCGTCATAGTCGGCGACCTGGTAGCGGCCGAAGCCATGGCGTTTGGCGCCCTCGCGGCCCGATGCCTCGCGCATCGCGGTGGCCACGCGCCAGTTGCGGTACGCGTCGCCGGCGGGCGCGTGGATATCCACGGTGCAGGGCTGGTCCTCCTGCCCGTCCACGCACAGGAACACCGAACTGCCGTTGAAGAAACCGTGGGTCGTGTCGAGATGCGCGGCGCGCACCGACAGGTCCCAGGCATAGACTTCATAGCTCAGCGTGAGCGCACCGGCCGATGCGTCGACCGGCGCAGCCTGCCAGCTGTGCTTGTCGAGCTTGGTCAGCGCCACCGGCTTGCCGCCCGCGTCGGCGCGGATGCGCACGATATGGCGGGCGAATTCGCGGATCATGTAGCTGCCCGGAATCCAGGCCGGCAGGAAGAAGCGCTGGCCGGCAGGATCGGGCGAGGTCACCGTGACGGTGACGGCGAAGAGATGCGCTTCGGGCTGAAGCGGGGCAATGGCATAGCGGATCGGCGTCATGGGCATGATTGTATCGTTCGTCATTCGGCGCGATCTGCCGAGGTTGGCCGAGGCTGGCCGAGGCCGTCGGGCGCGATCAGCTGCGGTTGACGTTGACCACGGTGCGCCCGCGCAGCTTGCCTTCCACGATGCTGCGGCCAGCCTCGATGGCCTCGCCCAGTCCGATCTCGCGCGTGATCGCGTTGAGGCGGTCCGGCTCCAGGTCCGTCGCCAGCCGCGCCCAGGCCTGCTCGCGCAAGGCCATCGCGGCCATCACGCTGTCGATACCGGCCAGCGTCACGCCGCGCAGGATGAACGGCGCCACGGACGCCGGGAAATCCATGCCCTGCGCGAGTCCGCATGCCGTGACCACGCCGCCGTAGCGCACCTGCGCGCAGGCGTTGACCAGCGTGTGCGAGCCGACCGCGTCGACCACCGCCGCCCAGCGTTCCTTCTGCAGTGGCTTGCCCGGCGCGGACAGCTCCGCGCGATCGATGACCTCCGCCGCACCGAGCGCCTTGAGGAAATCCGCTTCGTTGCTTTTGCCAGTGGAAGCCACCACGCGATAGCCGAGCTTGGCGAGGATCGCGATCGCCACCGTGCCCACGCCACCGGAGGCGCCCGTGACCAGTACCTCGCCATCGCCCGGACGCACCGGACCATTGACGCCGCCGCGCTCCAGCCCCAGCACAGACAGCATCGCCGTGTAGCCGGCCGTGCCGATCGCCATGGCCTGGCGCGTGGTGAAGGCATCGGGCAGGCGCACCAGCCAGTCGCCCTTCAGGCGCGCACGCTGTGCCAGGCAGCCCCAGTGCGTCTCGCCGACGCCATAGCCGTTCAGGATGACCTTGTCGCCGGCCTTCCAGCGCGGATGGGACGACTCCAGCACCGTGCCGGCGCCGTCGATGCCGGCCACCATCGGCCACTTGCGCACCACCGGAACGCGCCCGGTGATGGCCAGCCCGTCCTTGAAGTTGATGGTGGAATAGTCGACCGCGACCAGCACGTCGCCGTCGGCCGGAAGTTGGCCCTCGTCCAGCGTGGCGATGTTGGCCTGGGTGGCGCCATCCGCCTGGGTCAGCAGCAATGCCTGGAACGTCATGGAAGTCTCCTGTGCCGCCCTGCGGGCGGTCTGTCTGGAAGGGATGGTCCGGAATGCAAAGCGGCCGGACTGGGTCCGGCCGCCTGCTCGGGCCGGGACGCCGGCCGCGCCTTACTTCTTGATGCTCGCGAGCTTGCGTTCGAGCGTGCCGGCATCGGCCGCGCCCGGGATGCGCGTGCCGTCCATGAAGAACACGGCCGGCGTGCCCGTGATATTCATGCTCTGGCCGAGCGCGAGGTTGTCGTCGACCGGGGTCTTGCAGTTGCCGTTACCGGTCAGGGCCACCTTGTTCAGCATCCAGTCGCGCCAGGCCTTGGTGCGGTCGGCCGAGCACCAGACCTGCTTCGCCTTGGTCTCCGAATCCGGCGAGAGCACCGGATACAGGAAGGTGTAGACCGTGATGTTGTCCATCTGCTGGAAGGTCTGCTCGATGCGCTTGCAGTACCCGCAGTTAGGGTCCGAGAACACGGCGACCTGGCGGCTGCCGTCCCCCTTGGTCCACTTGATGGCGCGCGCCAGCGGCAGGTCGGACCACTTGATGCGGTTGATGTCCGCCAGGCGCTCTTCGGTCAGGTTGGTGCCGGTCTTGGTATCGATCAGCTCGCCATTGATCACATAGCGGCCGGTGGCGTCGGTGTAGACCACCTGCCCGCCGACGTTGACTTCGAAGAGCCCCGGCACCGGGCTCTTGGTCACGCTCTTCACTTCCGCGCGGCCGCCCAGCATCTTCTGCAGGGATTCCTTGATGCGGTCGGCGCCCGGTTCGCCGGCCGCCATGGCGTGCAGGGCAAAGCCTGCGGCCGCCAGGCCGCCTGCAATGGCGGTGGTCCAGGCGGGGTGGCGGCGCATGAGTTGGAACATATCGACTCCAGGTATTCAGTCAGGGTCCGGGCCCCGGCGTCAGCCGAGCGCCCGTTCAATCAGGAAGCGCTTGAGCAGCGACTGCCGGCCCACCATGCGGATGCCGGTATTGCGCACCACGCGCGCCATGCTGCCGGGCAGCGAGAACAGCCGGTGCAGGCCATCGGTCGCAGCGGTCAGCGACAGCAGGTCGGTGGCGCGGGCCCGTTCGTAGCGGCGCAGCAGGCGCAGGTCGCCCTCGCCGCGGAAAGGTTCTTTGGCGGCCATGACCTTGCCAAGTTCCGCAACATCGCGCAAACCGAGGTTCATGCCCTGCCCGGCCAGCGGATGCACCACGTGCGCGGCATCGCCCACCAGCGCCAGGTGCGGCTGCACGAACTGTTCCGCGCGCTGCAGCACCAGCGGGAAGCCCTGCGCAGGCGTGATGCAATGCAGCGCGCCGAACTGGCTGCCGACTGCGCCCGCGGCGGCCTGCATCACCGTGGCGGCGAGCGCCTCCGGCGACAGCGCCAGCAACTCGTGCGCGTGGGCCTCGTCGGCCGACCAGACCATCGACATGCGCGAACCGGGCAACGGCAGCATGGCCAGGATCTCGCCATTGGCCGCCTCTTCGTCCGCCATGAGCTTTTCCGGCGCGCCCAGGAACCATTGCCAGGCCGTGTCGTGATGCGGCCGTTCGCATTCAAAGTTCGCCACCACCCCAAGCTGGCGATAGCGGCGCGTGGTCACGCCGATATGGCACTGCTGGCGCACCCAGGAACGCGCGCCATCGGCGCCGACCACGCAGGCCGCGCGAATCTTCGCGCCGCCGGATAGCGTGAGCGTGGCGCCGTCGGCATCGCGCTCGAAGCCGGAGGCGGTGTCGTCATGCCACTGGACCTGGTGCTGAAAACCGAGTGCGGTGTCGAGGGCGCGCTCCACGAGCCCGGATTCGACGATCCACGCAAGCTGCGGCACCGCCGCCGCATAGGCCGAGAAATGCAGGTCGCCATCGAGGCTCGGGGACGTTTCGGCGGCGCTCACGTCGCCGGACACGCGCATGTCCCGCACCGGCTGGATGCGGGCGGGATCGAGCGCTTCCCAGACGCGCATGCGCGCCAGCAACGCCTGCGAACTCGCGGAAAACGCGTAGATGCGGCTGTCCCAGTCATCGGGACCGGCTGGCGGACGCCCGCGCGCCGGACGCGGCGCGACCAGGGCCACGCTCATGCCCTGCTGCGCCAGCAGCAAGGCGCAGGACTTGCCCACGATGCCGCCGCCGACGACGGCAATCTGGAAAGCGGAGGAATTACGCACGGACGCATGGGATCGGGTCATGGCTGGATTATAGCCACGTCACTCCCGGCCCCTTGGATCACAAGGCACGGCAGGGCAAGGCCCGGGGGGCCCATCCGCTAGAATATGGGTTTTGCAATTTCCCGCCTGTCACCATGAGCCTCCAATGCGGCATCGTCGGCCTGCCCAACGTCGGCAAGTCCACGCTGTTCAACGCCCTGACCAAGGCCGGCATCGCCGCCGAAAACTATCCGTTCTGCACCATCGAGCCCAATGTAGGCGTGGTGGAAGTGCCGGATCCGAGGCTTGCGAAGCTGGCCGAGATCGTCAAGCCCGAGCGCATCCTGCCCGCCGTGGTCGAATTCGTCGACATTGCCGGTCTCGTAGCGGGCGCCTCCAAGGGTGAAGGCCTGGGCAACCAGTTCCTTGCCAACATCCGCGAAACCGACGCCATCACGCACGTCGTACGCTGCTTTGAAGACGAGAACGTGATCCACGTGGCCGGCAAGGTCGATCCGCTGTCGGACATCGAGGTCATCAACACCGAGCTGGCGCTGGCCGACCTGGCCACTGTCGAGAAGGCCCTGGCGCGCTATGTGAAGCCCGCCCGCGCTGGCGACAAGGAAGCCCAGCGTCTGGTCGCGGTGCTGGAAAAGGCACAGGCCGTGCTCGACCAGGCCAAGGCCGTGCGCACGCTCGACCTGGCCCCGGAAGAGTGGGATGCCCTGCGCCCGTTCTGCCTGATCACCGCCAAGCCCACCATGTATGTGGCCAACGTGCGTGAGGACGGCTTCGAGAACAACCCGCACCTGGATGCCGTGCGTGAGTACGCCAAGACCACTGATTCGCCGGTCGTAGCCGTCTGCGCCGCCATCGAGGCCGAGATCGCCGACCTGGACGATGCCGACAAGGCCGAATTCCTGGCCGACCTGGGCATGGAAGAGCCTGGCCTGGACCGCGTGATCCGCGCCGGCTACAAGCTGCTGGGCCTGCAGACCTACTTCACCGCCGGTGTGAAGGAAGTCCGCGCCTGGACCATCCACGTGGGCGATACCGCCCCGAAGGCCGCCGGCGTGATCCACACCGACTTCGAACGCGGCTTCATTCGCGCGCAAACCATCGCCTATGAGGACTTCATCGCCTTCAAGGGTGAAACCGGAGCGAAGGAAGCGGGCAAGATGCGGGCGGAAGGGAAGGAATATGTGGTGAAGGATGGGGATGTGATGAACTTCTTGTTCAACGTCTGACGCCAAAGCCTGGATGTCTAATGACATCTCGAATCCAACCTGAAAGCCCGGCAATTGCCGGGCTTTTTTTGGGGTCTTCGCCGGATTGCGGGAATGGGGAATGGTTGGGTTTTTCGTGCTTGGCATGTGCCGCTGTTTCGCCGGCGTAGCCGGCGGGGCTTTGTGGTTGTGATTGCGCTGTCGTTCCCCCATCCTCTGAGGGAGGACCTCACAGCTTCTCCATCCCCTTCCCCCGCAGCCCCACCAACAACGCCTGCCCGTCCGCATTCACACGGAACTCCCCATAGCCAGCCTGCGCAAACCGTTCCGCCTGCCCCTCCTGAAAGAAATAAGCATCCGTCGACACCTGCGCCTGCATGCCGCCCCAGCGCGAGCGCGCGATCTGGTAGCGCAGCAGCAGCTCGCCCGCCGCCAGCGGCTCGCCGGCGTGTATGCGCACGAAGCTGGCCACGCCCTGCTCGTCGCGCCGAATCACGGCTACGCCGTCGCGCGGAGGCCGATCGGCACGGCCCTGCGCGGCAAGAATCCGGTTGCCGATGTCAAAGTTCAGCGCCATATAGTCACCCTGCATCAGCGAGCGCGGATCGACCGGCGCAAGCTTGAGGAGGACGATGTCACCACGCGCCAGCAGCCTCTCCTTGCCCGCGATGCCCACCGCGGCCAGGGCCAGCGTCAGTGCCCACGCAATCAGGATCCAGCGTTTCATGCGGCCTCCTTTGCCGGCGCGGCACGTCCCAGCCACTGACGAAATACCATCAGCATGACGCCGGCAACGACCAGCGTGACGGACTTTGCCAGCAGCGTCCAATTCAACGAGCTGTAGTACCAGATGAAGCCGATCGCGATGGCCGCAATGCCCAGGCCCAGCCAAGGCAACGAGGCCCGCCGCAACGCCAGTCCCATTGCGAGCGCGCCAGCGCCGACAGCGGGAGCCGCCGCCATCAGGGCACCGAACGCCACCGTGCCGGCAAGCAGGATCGCAACGGCTGTGGCGGACAGCGCCAGGCGCCGGGACTCCACCAGCGCGAAGCCGACCAGCACCACACCGACGAGCCCGCCGGCCAGCCAGCGCGCGCCGGAAAAGCGCGGTGCCGTCTCCGGGATCCCGAGCCATGCCAGCGGATGGCTCGCGCCCGTCACCACCAGCGCCGCGCCCAGCGCGAACAGCAGCGTGGCATCCATCGCGGGCTCGAACCATCCATGTACGCCGGTGACACACAGGCGCTCCTCGGCTGCCGTGAACCACGCCGCGAGCGCGCACGCAAACGGCGCCAGCCAGCCGAACGACCACGGAATGGTGAGCCATGCGTTGCGCTCCGAACCCGCCAGCACGATATGGACGGCGACGGCCAGTCCGATCCACACGCCCAGCGCGGCCAGGAACCGGTGCAGCCGGTTCTGCACCAGCGCGTAGAGCGCAGCCTCGAACACGGCCAGGCACACCCAGAACGCGGCCGTCTCGATCAGTCGCCCCCCGCCGAGCAACTCCGCCACGCCATAGATCACCATGCCCTGGCCGCTAAGACTCACGGCCAGCGCGAACTGCCCGAGCGCGATGCCCGAGCCGCGCCGGTACAGGACCGCCGCGAGGATGATCATGGCAAAGCCGGTCACCGCAATCGCGCCGGCGTCCTCGCGTACGGCGACGAAGACCGCGCCAAGGAAGAACATCTGGAAGAACAGCGCGCCAAGCCACCCGGCCGCTCCCATCAAGGCACGCACCGCCCATGGCGTCCGCACTCTGGCAACGGGGTCGCCCTGCACCTCGCCACGCGCGGCCAGCTCGCGCCACAGCGCCTGTTCGGTCTGGATGGCCTCGGTCATGACAGCTCCACGGTTTGCGCGCGGTAAGCCCGCATCAGCCACGCGGCCGCGCCGGCGGCCATGCCTACGGTGATCAGGCCCAGCAGCAGGAAGGCCCCGAAATCGGCCCTGCCCTCGATCAGCAGCCGGCCGACCGCGGCAACGACCAGGACGATGCCGGTCAGGCTCGCCAGGCTCAGCACCACGATGTCGAAGGCGCGCTGCCGGAACCACCAGCCCAGCGCCAGCAGCGCAATCGCCGCCAGCCCGAAGACCGACAGGTCGGGGTGCTTGTCGAACAATGCGCAAAGGCCCGCGAAACCCGCATGAAAGCAGGCCAGCGCGGCCAGGATGCGCGCCCCGGTCTGCCCCCGGAAGCCCAGCCAGGAAGCTTGTGCGCCGAGCCATGCCCACAGCGCCAGCTGCAGCAGCACTGCGCCCAGCAACAGCAAGGTGGTGGTACGCGCGTAACGGGCATCGAACAGCATTTCGAACATGCCGCCGACGCCCAGGCGCACGCTGAAATAACGCAGCAGCGCAACGTTGCCGATCACGATCACCAGCCACCAGTGCGGCGCCGCGCGCGCGGCAAGCGCCCACGGCACGGCCAGCAGCGTCCACAGCGCGAACAGCTGCCAGGCGTCGGCCCCGGTCTGGTAGGTCTGTCCGATCACGGCCAGCAGCACACCGGCCAGCACCTGCGCACCGCCAAGTGCCGCGCGGCCACCCATGTCGGCGGGCGGCCGGAACAGCGCAAACCCGGCGAGCAGGCTGATGGCCGCGGCCAGCACCGCGAATTTCGCGAACTTGTGCAGGTCCTGCCAGTTGAAGGCGAAGAAGACGATCACGCCGGCGCACAGCAGCACCGTGCCCAGCGCCAGCAGCCCATGGTCCAGCCAGCGGCGCCAGTCGGCCGCCACCGGCTCCGTACTCGCCCACGGCCGCGCCACGCTGCCGGGCGCCAGCCGCCCTTGCGCGCGCCAGTCGGCCAGGGCCTGGCGGATGGCGCGGCGCTCGCCGGTTGCCGGCGTCGATGTCGTTGTCATGCGCTTGTCCCGGAGTCGCAATGAAACCACTCTAGCAAAGCGCCGCTGGCGCCGCACAGCGGATTGGTCAGGGCGAACTATGCCAGGGCAGCGCGTACCGGTATGCTTTGGCCTTTCATTCCGAACATGCCCCATGACCCTCGGCATCCTCGCCGCGCTGCATGATGAAGTCGACAGCCTGGTCGCGGCCATGCGCCATGAAGACGCCCGCGCAACCATCCACCACATCGGCATGCGCGACTACCATGTGGGCCACCTGCACGGGCAGCCCTGCGTGCTGGTGCTCGCGCGCGTCGGCAAGGTCGCGGCGGCCGCCACCACGGCTACCCTGATCCGGGAATTCGGCGTGGACGAGATCGTCTTCACCGGCCTGGCCGGCGGCGTGGGCGACGGCGTGCGGGTCGGCGACATCGTCATCGCCAGCGAGACCATGCAGCACGACCTGGACGCGCGCCCGCTGTTCCCGCGCCATGAAGTGCCGCTGCTGGACCGCTCGCGCTTTCCCGCCGACCCGAACCTGACCGAAGCGCTGCGCGCCGCAGCGGACCGCTTCCTGCGCGAAGATCTGCCCACCGATGTCCCGCCCGCCGTGCGCGAGCGCTTCGGCATCGGCACGCCATCGCTGCAGCTTGGATTGATTGCCAGCGGCGACCAGTTCATCAACGCGGCCACCGCAGTCGCCGGGCTGCGCGAATGCCTGCCCGACCTGCTGGCCGTGGAGATGGAAGGCGCCGCCGTGGCCCAGGTCTGCCATGAATACGGGGTGAGGTACGCGGTCATGCGGACGATCTCGGATCGCGCCGACGACAGCGCCCACGTGGACTTTCCGGCATTCCTGAAGGATGTAGCGAGCCACTATTCGGACGGCATCCTGCGCCGCTTCCTGGCGGCGCGCGCCTGATCCGCATCCCGGTCGGCGCGGATTGCTGCCCGGATCGTCAGTTCTGACCTTATCCGTGGCGGGGCCGCAACGCGCCCCACATCCCGACCAGAACGGCGGCGCCGACGATCGCCGCCAGCCAGCCGCTCATCTGCCCGTCAGTGAAAAGATGCAGCGCACGCCCGCCGTAGAAAGCCGCCGCAGCTCCCGCCATTCCCAGCACCAGCGCGGTCGGCAGGGAAACGACCGTGCCGGCGGGATGCATCTGGCGCGCGGCCAGGCCAACCAGCAATCCGACGATCAATGTGCCCAGCATCCTGACTCCCATGTGTCTCCGGAACCACAGACTGGAGATTCCGGCGTAACAATACAGCACCGGCGGCTCGCAGCCGCGCCTGCCTGCAAGTTCCGATCCCGACGTTATAATGGCAATCGGGCCGCACTTGCTGCGGACCCGGTACCAGTCCCTACAAATGCAACTGCTCGCGATCGGCATCAACCATACGACGGCACCAGTCTCGCTGCGCGAGCGGGTGGCGTTTCCGCTTGAGCAGATCAAACCGGCGCTCGGCGCGCTGCGTACGCACCTGTCGGGGCGCAATGGTACCGAAGCCGCCATCCTTTCCACCTGCAACCGCACCGAGATCTACTGCGCCACCGACGTGCTCACGCCGGGTGCGGAGGGTTTCGAGCATACGCTGAGGTGGCTGTCGCAGCACCATAACGTGCCGGCGTCCGACCTGGCGCCGCATTTGTATTCCCTGCCGCAGTCCGAGGCCGTGCGCCACGCGTTCCGCGTCGCCAGCGGACTCGATTCGATGGTGCTGGGCGAAACCCAGATCCTGGGCCAGCTCAAGGACGCAGTGCGCACCGCCGGTGAAGCCGGCTCGCTGGGCACTTACCTGAACCAGCTGTTCCAGCGCACCTTCGCGGTGGCCAAGGAAGTCCGCGGCCAGACCGAGATCGGCGCGCATTCGGTGTCGATGGCCGCCGCCGCCGTGCGGCTGGCCCAACGGATCTTTGAAAGCATCTCGACGCAGCGCGTGCTGTTCATCGGCGCGGGCGAGATGATCGAGCTGTGCGCCACGCACTTCGCGGCGCAGCAGCCGCGCCAGGTGGTGGTGGCCAACCGCACCGTCGAGCGCGGCGAAAAGCTCGCCGAGCAGCTCGCCGAACAGGGCCTGACCACGCAGGCGATCCGCCTGCAGGATCTCGGCGAGCGCCTGCACGAGTTCGACATCGTCGTGTCCTGCACCGCCAGCTCGCTGCCGATCATCGGCCTGGGCGCGGTGGAACGCGCGGTCAAGCGCCGCAAGCACCGCCCGATCATGATGGTCGACCTGGCCGTGCCGCGCGATGTGGAACCCGAGGTCGCGCGCCTGGACGACGTTTTCCTCTACACCGTGGACGACCTCGGCGCCGTGGTGCGCGAAGGCAACGCGCTGCGCCAGGCCGCCGTGGCCCAGGCCGAGGCGATCATCGAAAGCCGCGTGCAGAACTTCATGCACTGGCTGGAAACGCGCAGCGTGGTCCCGGTCATCCGCGAACTGCAGACCACCGGCGAGTCGATCCGCCAGGCCGAACTGGACCGCGCCCGGCGCATGCTCGCGCGCGGCGACGACCCGGAAGCCGTGCTCGAAGCGCTGTCGGGCGCGCTCACGCGCAAGTTCCTGCATGGCCCGACCCATGCGCTGAACCACACGCAGGGCGAGGACCGCGAGGCGCTGGTGCGCCTGGTGCCCGGCCTGTTCCGCCACAGCAGCCACTCCGAGCGCTAGCCGCGCCGACCGCTGCGCCCGCGCGCCATGCGCGCCGGCAACCCGCCGCCCGCGCCGACCGCGGCCCGGTTCCCGCCTTCCCTACCCGGATTCCCATGAAAGCCAGCATGCTTGCCAAGCTCGACCAACTGGCCGAGCGACTCGATGAAGTCAACGCCCTGCTTGCCCGCGAAGACGCGACTGCCAACATCGACCAGTACCGCAAGCTCAGCCGCGAGCACGCCGAACTGTCGCCCGTGGCCGAGCAATATGGCCTGTACCGCCAGGCCCAGGACGACCTGGCGACCGCGCAGGCGCTGCTGGACGATCCGGAGATGAAGGACTTCGCGGCCGACGAGATCGCCAGCGCGCGCGAGCGCCTGGAGACGCTGGAAGCCAGCCTGCAGAAGCTGCTGCTGCCCAAGGACCCGAACGACGACCGCAACCTGCTGCTGGAAATCCGCGCCGGCACCGGCGGCGAGGAAAGCGCGCTGTTCGCGGGCGACCTGCTGCGCATGTACACGCGCTTTGCCGAACGCCAGCGCTGGCAGGTGGAAATCATGAGCGAGTCCGAATCGGACCTGGGCGGCTACAAGGAAGTGATCGTGCGCATTGCCGGCGATGCCGCGTTCTCGCGCCTGAAGTTCGAATCCGGCGGCCACCGCGTGCAGCGCGTGCCGGCCACCGAGGCGCAGGGCCGCATCCATACCTCGGCCTGCACGGTCGCGGTCATGCCGGAGGCCGATGAAGTGGGCGAAGTGGAAATCAACCCGTCCGACCTGCGCATCGACACCTTCCGCGCATCGGGCGCCGGTGGGCAGCACGTCAACAAGACCGACTCGGCCGTGCGCCTCACGCATATCCCGACCGGCATCGTCGTGGAGTGCCAGGACGACCGCAGCCAGCACCGTAACAAGGACAAGGCCATGAAGGTGCTGGCCGCGCGCATCAAGGACCAGCAGATGCGCGCCGCGCAGGCCAGGGAAGCCAGCACCCGCCGCAACCTGATCGGCTCGGGCGACCGCAGCGACCGCATCCGCACCTACAACTTCCCGCAGGGGCGCGTGACCGACCACCGCATCAACCTGACGCTCTACAAGATCGACATGATCATGGACGGCGATCTGGACGAACTGGTCTCCGCGCTCGCGGCCGAACACCAGGCGGACCAGCTGGCAGCGCTCGGCGAGGATGCCTGACGACCGCCATTGAAATTCCCTGACCGATACTCGACGCGATCCCCGCTCTACGGCGGCTAAAGCTTTGTATCTGTTGTAAATGCTTGAAACAGCACTGGCAGGCAAAAGTCCGCTGTCTATAATCGTTTTCGACCGGCTACCGAAGAAGCTGCCGGCTATTGTCTCTCCTGAAGCACGGACATAAGGACGAAATCATGAAGAAACTGCTCGCGCTGTTGATGATCACCGCGGCCATGGCCGCTTGCAGCAAGAAGGAAGAAGCGCCGGCCACGCCGAGCGCCGATACCGCCATGCAAAAGGCGGCGGAATCGGCGAAGGCCGCGGCCAGCGATGCCGCTGCCGCCGCCGGCAACGCCGCTGATGCCGCCAAGGCCGCGGCCAGCAACGCCGCCGCCGATGTCTCGGCCGCCGCCGAAAAGGCCAAGACCGATGCCGGCAACGCCATGGCAAATGCCAAGCAGGCGGCCAAGGAAGCTGTCAACGAAGGCGCCGACAAGGCCAAGGACGCCGTCAATAAGTAATGACCGCTACAAGCGATTCCCACCGGCTGCCAGGGTTCAGCGCTACACTGCTCCCTTAGCTGGTAGACCCGCCGAAAGCCCCGCCAGGCCAACGCCCGGCGGGGTTTTTTGTTTCCGGCCGGCGCGTCGCCGCCGGCGTTTCCGATCCCGCATTGCCGATGTCCCCTGCCATGTCCGGCGCCTTGCCGGCTTCCCCCACCGTGCGTGAAGCGCATACGCTCGCCGCCATGGCCGGCCTGCCCACGCTGGAAGCGCGGATGCTGCTGACGCACGTCACCGGGCTGACCCGCACGCAGCTGATTACCCGTGACGGCGACACCCTGAGCCTGCCCCAGCGCGATGCCTTCGCCACACTGCTGGCGCGGCGACTGGCCGGCGAGCCGATGGCCTACCTGATCGGCGAGCGCGAATTCTTCGGCCGCAAGTTCCGCGTGACGCCCGATGTGCTGATTCCGCGTCCTGACACAGAGATCGCCGCGGAATCGTCGCTGGCGCGGCTGGCCGGCGTGCCACATCCGCGCGTGCTGGACCTGGGCACGGGCTCGGGCATCCTGGCCGTGACCATCGCGCGCGAACGCACCGATGCCGAGGTGTGGGCGACCGACATTTCGCCGGGCGCGCTGATGGTGGCGCAGGACAACGCCAGCGCCCTGGGCGCCGACCGCATCCATTTCCTGGTATCGGACTGGTATGCCGCGGTGCCGGCCGACCTGCGCTTCCACCTGATCGTCAGCAATCCGCCCTATATTGCCGAAGGCGACCCGCACCTCGCCGAAGGCGACCTGCGCTTCGAGCCCATCGATGCCCTGACCGACCACAAGGACGGCCTGTCCGACCTGGCCGCGATCGTGGCCGGCGCGCCCGCGCGGCTGCTGCCGGGCGGCTGGCTGCTGATGGAACACGGCTACGACCAGGCGGCTGCCACGCAGGCGCTGCTCGAGCGCGCCGGCTTCACCGAAGTCTTCACCGCGCGCGACCTGGCCGGGCAGGAGCGCTGCACCGGCGGACGCCGCCCCGCTTCCGCGTGATGCAGGCCGCCTGAAGCCTGGCGGCGAATCCGGTAAAATTTGCAGTCAGATCACCGTCGCACGGCAATGCCGTGCGGCCTTCGACACCCGGTGGCCCTGAAGCGCAGGCGCCACCTCAACCGACAAAGCAACCATGAGTGACGTGCAACAAAAGATCGACCAGATCGTCAAGGGCAACCCGGTGGTCCTGTTCATGAAGGGCACCGCGCAGTTCCCGATGTGCGGCTTTTCCGGCCGCGCCATCCAGATCCTGAAGGCCTGCGGCGTGGATGCTCCGGCCACGGTCAACGTGCTGGAAGACGAAGGTATCCGCCAGGGCATCAAGGAATACGCCAACTGGCCGACCATTCCGCAGCTCTACGTGAACGGCGAGTTCATCGGCGGCTCGGACATCATGATGGAGATGTACCAGAACGGCGAACTCCAGACCCTGCTCAAGGGCTGAGCACTGCCATGCCCGTGACCGGCGGTACCGTGCCGCAACGGCTGATCGTCGCCATCACGGGCGCCACCGGCGCCATCTATGGCGTGCGCCTGCTGCAGGTGCTGCGGGATGTGCCGACGGTGGAAACCCACCTGCTGATCTCCCCGGCGGGCGTGATGAATCTCCAGCACGAGCTGGAGGTCGGCCGCGCCGACGTGGAGGCCATGGCCGACGTCGTGCACAACGTGCGCGATATCGGCGCGACCATCGCCAGCGGCTCGTTCCGCGCGCATGCGATGGTGGTGGCCCCGTGCTCGATGCGCACGCTGGCCGCCATTGCCCACGGCCTGTCCGACAACCTGATCACGCGCGCCGCCGACGTCACGCTCAAGGAACGCCGCCGGCTCGTGCTGATGGTGCGCGAGACACCGCTGAACCTGGCGCACCTGCGCAATATGACCGCGGTAACGGAAATGGGCGGCATTGTCTTCCCGCCCGTGCCCGGGTTCTACCAGAAGCCGCAAAGCATTGCCGAACTGGTCGACCACACCGTGGGCCGCGTACTCGACCTGGTCGACCTGCCCGATATCGGCCAGACCCTGGCGCCGAGCTGGCCGGGCCTGAACGGCATCTACGGCAAGGCCGCGGACAGCGGCAACTAAGCCGCCCTCCGCGGCGCCGGCTTACCAGTAATGGCGCCGGCCGTAGTAGCCATAGCCGCCGTAGTAGTACGGCCGCGGCGATACCACCACCGCCGGCGGCCCGACATAGACCGGCGCCGGCGCCACCGCGACAGCGGGGCCGGGGCCAGCCGGATACGGATACACCGCGCAACCACCCAGCAAGGCTGTGGCGGCGGCCGCTGCGGCCAGACCAATCGTTACCGTTCTCATCGTTTTATTCCTTGGGGGTCGCTTCGGGGCAAGTGCCTTGCCCTGAAAACGTTATACGGGGCCCCAACGTAATACAGCGTCAAGGCGCTGTAACCTTTGTTACGATTCGCAACGGTTTGGTGAACGTAAAGCCGCTCGGGTATCGCCGCTCGGGTATCGCCGCTCGGGTATCGCCACTCAGATCTCGAAGCGGATGCCCTGCGCCAGCGGCAATGTATCGCCGTAGTTGATGGTATTGGTCGCCCGCCGCATATAGCCCTTCCACGCATCCGACCCCGACTCGCGGCCGCCGCCGGTCGCCTTCTCGCCGCCGAACGCGCCGCCGATCTCCGCCCCGCTGGTGCCGATATTCACATTGGCGATGCCGCAGTCGCTGCCTGCCGATGACAGGAAGCGTTCCGCTTCGCGCAGCGACTCCGTGAAGATGCACGACGACAATCCGTGTGCCGAGGCATTGTTCAGCGCGATGGCCTCGTCGAGCGAGGTGTAGGGCATCAGGTACAGGATCGGTGCGAAGGTCTCCGTCAGCATGGTGTCGTGCTGTTCGTCGGTCATCACCAGAGCCGGGCGCACATAGCTTGCGTGCGGGAAGCGGTCGGCCAGCAGCCGTTCGCCGCCCGTGACGATATTGCCCTGCGCGCGGCAACTGGCCAGCGCGTTGGCCATGGCGTCGGCCGCGGCGGTATCGATCAGCGGCCCGAGCAGCGTGCCGTCTTCGAGCGGATCGCCGACGGGCAGGCGGTCGAACACCGTCACCAGCCGGCTGGCCATGGTGTCCATGAGGTCGGCGTGAACGAAGCAGCGGCGCAGCGTGGTGCAGCGCTGGCCCGCCGTGCCGGCCGCCGCGAACGTGATGGCGCGCACGGCCAGTTCGATATCGGCCGACGGCGCCACGATGGCGGCATTGTTGCCGCCGAGTTCCAGGATGCTGCGCTTGAAATGCTGGGCGCACGCCACGCCCACCTCGCGGCCCATGCGCGTGGAGCCGGTCGCGCTGACGAGCCGCACCATCGGATGCCCGACCAGGTGCGTACCCACCATGCGCCCGCCTGGCAGCACGGCCGATATGCCCACGTACTGCGGCGCCGTGGCCGCCAGCACGCGTTCGAGCAGGCCATGCGCGGCCAGCGCGCACAGCGTGGTCTTTTCCGACGGCTTCCACAGCACCGCATTGCCGCACACCAGCGCGAGCGCCGCATTCCACGCCCACACCGCCACCGGGAAATTGAACGCCGAAATCACGCCGCACAGGCCATACGGATGCCAGGTCTCGCGCATCGCATGCTGCGGGCGTTCCGAGGCGATGGTCAGCCCGTGCAGCTGCCGCGACAGCCCGACGGCGAAGTCGCAGATGTCGATCATCTCCTGCACCTCGCCCAGCCCTTCCTGCAGGATCTTGCCCGACTCCAGCGACACCAGCCGGCCCAGCGCCATCTTGTGTTCGCGCAGCACCTCGCCGAAGCGCCGCACGATTTCGCCGCGCACCGGCGCCGGCACCAGCGCCCAGCCGCACTGCGCCTCATGCGCGCGCGCGATCAGCGCGTCGGCGCCGGCCGGCGTGCAGGCCGGAACGTGGCCGAAGGCCTCGCCATCGACCGGCGAACGCACGATGACCGTGCCTGCGGGGGTACCGTCGCTCCATGGCCGGGGCAGCCCCATCGACTGCCAGCACGCCGCGATCTCTTGCGCTTTCATACAGTGGTCTCCTGCAGCGGGCGCTGCGTATAGTGGCGGCCGAAGCGGTTGGCCAGGAACGCAGCGAGCGGCACGGCTTCCTGCCGCACGAAGCCCGCCTGCGGCAGCCCGCCGCTTGCCACCAGGTCCAGCGCCGTACAGATGCTGGCAGCCGTCGTGAGCTGGATCGCATTGACGTGCCCGGCCGGGCCATCCACGCCGCCAATGCGCGCCGAGAACGAGGCTTGCGTCAGCGGCCCGCGTCCGCGCTCGCCGCCGGCCGGGTAGCCGGTCGCGGTGGCAAAGATGATGACCACGTCCTGCTCCGTCACGGGAATCGCGCGGTCGAAGATCTCGCGCAGCCAGCCGCGCCGCTCGCGTAGGCGCAGGTCGTTGAGCAGCAGCTTCATCAGCGCGCAGTGGCCCGGGTAGCGGATGGACTTGTAGTCGACATTGCGTGCCCGGCCCGCCAGCGTTTCCGGCAGCGTGCCAAGCCCGCCTGATGTATTAAAGGCTTCATACTCGATGCCGTCCAGCGCGAAGGTCTCAAGCCCCTCCAGCGCCGGCAGCTCGACGCGGCGGCCGTCGACTATCGCTTCGCACGGATTGCAGTACTCGTTGATGAGCCCTTCGGTGCTCCAGGTCAGGTTGTACTTGAGGGCATTGCTCGGGTAGCGCGGCAGCGCGCCCACGCGCATCTGCAGGTCCAGCAGCTCGCCGCCGCCGCGCACGAAGCGCTGCGCGAGGTCGTTGCCGACCACGCCGATGAAGCCCGGCGCCAGGCCGCACTGCGGCATCAGCACCGAGCGCGCACTCTGCGCAAGCTGGCGGATGGCCTGCGTCGCGGCCACGTCCTCGGTCAGGTCGAAGTAATGCACGCCCAGGCGCGCGGCCACCGTGGCCACGCTCACGGCGGCGTGGAACGGCAGCGCGTTGAGCACCGCGTCGGCACCCGCCAGCAGGGCGGCGCAGGTGCCCGGCTCGGTCGGGTCGCCGGCGCGTACCGTGATGGCGCGCGGCAGGCCGTCGAGATGGCGCGCATCGTTGTCGACCAGGCTCACGCGGTAGTCGCCGCTGTCGTGGAGCATGGCGGCAATGGTGCGGCCGATCTTGCCGGCGCCCAGGACCACCACTTGCAGGGGGCCCTTGGCCCGCGTCAGGTCCCGCGGCGAGCCGCGGCCGAGGGTGGATGGCTGCATGGTGTCCTCCTTGGTCCAAGCCTGTCTTTGTGTATGCCTGACTGAAGTATGGGCAGCACGCGCAACAGAATGAAGGCGCAAGTTCGACGAATACCCGCCATAATCAAACGAAACGACGATGGATTCCGACGATATGGCAGATCCCGACAAGCTCGACCAGACCGACCGGCACCTGCTGTCGCTGCTGCAGGCCAACGCGCGCGAAAGTGCCGCCAACCTGGCCCGCCACCTGGGCATCGCGCGCACCACCGTCGTGGCGCGCATTGCGCGGCTGGAACGTCTTGGCGCGATCGCCGGCTACGGCGTGCGGCTCGGCCGCGAGATGGGCGACAACGCGATCCAGGCCTTCTGCGGGTTGTCGGTGCAGCCCAAGGCGGGCCCTGCCATCGTGCGGGCGCTGCAGCGTCTGCCCGAAATCGAGGAGCTGAGTTCGGTCAGTGGCCCGGTGGACTACATGGCGGTGATCCGCTGCGCTAACCATGCGCGGCTCGACCAGCTGCTCGACGAGATCGGCATGCTCGACGGCGTCAACCACACCACCACGTCGATCGTGCTGGCGAGAAAAATCGACCGCCGACGCGCAACGGATTAGCACGGTATCCTCCGGACCATCATCACCGCAACGGGAGAAAAAGACGATGAGCAATCCGATCCGTGTCGCCGTCGGCGGCGTAACCGGCTGGGCCGGCGGCGAACTGGCGCGCGGCGTGGCGCACGCGCCCGACATGACGCTGGTGGCGGGCCTGTCGCGCGGCGCCGCCGGGCAGCCGCTGGCGCAGCTGACGGGGCATGCCGATACGCCAGGCGTGGCGGCGGCCAGCATCGAGGCGCTGGGGAACACGCCCTATGACGTCTATGTGGAATACACCAAGCCGGCCATTGCCAAGCACAACATCCTGCAGGCACTGGCGCATGGCGCACACGTGGTGGTCGGCACTTCTGGGCTGAGCGACGAGGACTATGCCGAGATCGACGCGGCCGCGCGCAAGGCGGACCGCGGCGTGCTGGCGTGCGGCAACTTCGCCATCACCGTGGTGCTGCTGCAGAAGTTCGCGGAAATGGCGGCGCGCCATCTCGACCACTGGGAGATTATCGACTACGCCAAGGCCGGCAAGGTCGACGTGCCGTCCGGAACGGTGCGCGAGCTGGCGTTCCGCCTCGGCGAGGTCAAGGCCGCGCAGCAGGCGGTGCCGGTGGACCAGGTCAACGGCCCGCGCGAGACGCGCGGCGCGACCATGTCCGGCACGCAGGTGCATGCCGTACGGCTGCCCGGCTACCAGCTCGGCGTGGAAGTCATCTTTGGCGCCGACGGCCAGCGCCTGCACCTCAAGCATGAGGCCGGGGACGGCTCCAAGCCCTATGTCTCGGGCGCACTGCTGGCGATCCGCAAGGTCCACACCGTGCGCGGCGTGGTGCGCGGGCTGGACAAGGTGATGGACGGCATCTGAGCCGGCATCAGGCCGCCATCAGGCCGGGGGCAAGCCGGGCGTTACCAGCTGCCCGGCTTGACGGGCTTGGGCGCCGGCTTCTTCTCCTTGCTCGGCGCGGCAGCGGGCGCCGATGCGGGCGCGAGTTGCTGCGCGACCTGCGCGTCCTTGTCCGCCATCAGCGCGCGGGCCCGGGGCAGCAGCATTTCGATGGTGCCGGTGTTCGGGTCTTCCGGCATGGCGTACAGCTCGACCGTCAGCGGCTTCTGCATCCAGCCCGCGTGGATGGTCTTGACCGTGTTGCCTGCCTTGTCGCGCATATCCTCCTGCTCCTGGCGGAACGGCTTGCCATAGAGCGCGTTCACACTGTCGAGCGCAGCCTGCTGCGAATTGGCGCCGGCGGTCGGCACGATCACGCCGACAAGTGCATTGCCATCGACGAACGCCACGACATGCACGCCGTCCATGAAGGCCGGACGCTTGTCGCGCGGAATGCCGACCTGGCGCACGATGCCGTCGCCCTTCACCTCGACGCAGAAGGCGGTCACGTCGCGGCCATCGGGCGTGCGCTTGTCGGCACAGTCAGGCAGGGCGGGCAGCGGGTTGCCGATTTCCAGCAGTTTCAGCATCGGGGACAGCGTGCTGTCTCCGGCAGGCGCAGCCTTTTGAGCAACCTTCGGTGCTGCAGCGGCAGAGGCGGAGGCGGCGGCGGGAGCCGCCGGTGCAGCAAAGGCGCTCGTGGCGGCGCCGATCAGGCCGGCAACAGCCAGCGCGGCAATGGGAAATTTCAAAATCCAGACTCCTCAAAAAAAGCCCCTGTTGGAGCCTGCGGCGGGCGAGATGTTCCGGGCAACTGCATCACGCATTGCCGGCATGGCGCATTGCACACCTCACCTGCCCCAAAGTGCGCTTGTCCGGGCATTCGCAGCAACGCGTTGGCAAGCGCTGCGCGGCACAGCGCGGCGGGCGCAGCCGGGGCCGGTCTTGCTGCCGGCGCGCCGCAATCTTAGGGGAAAGCCGCACGCGACACCATGTCCGACGCAAATGGCCCCGGGGGTCAGCCTGCGGGTGTCTTGCGTACCAGCGCCTGCGCCTCGCGCCGGAAGGCATGGCCCACGTGGTGATAGAACGGGTGCGGCGAAAACTGCCGCGAAATGAACGATGCCAGCAGCGAAGCCGCCAGCAGGAAAAGCGTCAGGTCCTGCGTGCGCGTCATTTCCATGACGATCACGCTGGCCGTAATCGGTGCCTGCGTGGCGCCGGCCAGGAACGCGGCCATGGCCACCAGCGCCAGCAAGCGCGGCTCGAGCATGCCGGGGATGAAATGCGCCACGTTCTCGCCGATGCCGGCGCCGATGGCCAGCGCCGGCGTGAAGATGCCGCCGGGAATGCCCGCGAAATACGACCCCACCGTGGCCGCGAACTTGGCCAGGCCAAACCAAAGCGTGGCGTGCGACTCGCCATTGATCAGGGCCGAAGCCTGCTCATAGCCCGTGCCGAACGTCGCTCCGCCCGTCGCCCAGCCCAGTGCGGCCACGACCAGCCCGCAGCCGAAGGCCACCTGCACCGGATGCGCGGGCGGCCAGTGGCGCCAGCGCGCCGGCAGCAATCCCGGCACGCCGCCGGTCAGCGCCTTGGCAAACAGCCCGCCGAGCACACCGCACACCACCGCGCACAGGATCACCGGTCCCCAGGCGTCATGCAGCACCAGCATGGGCACCTTGACGACGAAGTACGGGTTGTTGCCGAGCAATGCCAGCGACAGGAAGCCTGCCGTCAGCACGCCCGACAGCACCAGCCGGTCCCAGCGCACGCCGGTGCCGCGGCCGAGCTCCTCGATGGCGAACACCACGCCGGCCAGCGGCGTATTGAACGCCGCCGCCAGCCCGCCCGCGGCGCCAGCCGCGATCAGCGCGTTCGGGTGGAAGCCGATGCGAAAGCGCAGCCTTTCATGGCACCAGTGGCCCCACGCCAGCATGGCCGCGGCGCCAACCTGCACCGACGGCCCCTCGCGGCCGACCGAAGCGCCCGCGAGCAGGCCGGCGGTGGTCAGCACCACCTTCCACATCGACTGGCGGAATGAAACCAGCAAGGTCTGCGCGGGCCCCGACGGCGGCAACGTGACGGCGGCGATCACCTGCGGAATGCCGCTGCCGCGCGCTTGCGGCGCCAGCCTGATGGTCAGCCAGCGCAGCGCCGCCAGCCCGAACGGCAGCATCACAAACGCGATCCACGGCGAGGCCTGTGTCAGCTGGTGGTTCCAGCGCAGCGCCAGTTCGGCGATCCAGGCGAACACCATGGAGAACAGCGCGACGCAGCCGGCGCCACACATGAAGACGGCATAGCGCAGCGTGGTGCGCGAGATGCGCCCGGCCTGGCGCGACTTGCGCCACGCGGCAAGCCGCGCGCGGCGGCCGATCGTGTCAGCCAGGCGAGCATTGGCTGGGTCGGCGGGGCGATCAGGACGCTTGTGCGATGTGCCGGCGCTGACGGATTCGTCGCCGTCGGCTGCAGTGGAAGGGTCTGGTGGTTCGGACGGGGCGCGGTCTGTCATGACAAGCGGAACATGGCGGCATCTCGCGCGCCCGGCCACTGCGGGCGCCTATGCCTGGGTGTCCCCGCACTATACGCCCGTCAGCGCGGGCGGCACCGCGCGTTCCTTCGTCAGTCCAGCGTGATGTTGTTGGCGCGGATCACCTTGCCCCAGTGTTCGCGGTCCGCTTCGACATAGCGGTCGATCTCCGCCTGCGTACGCGGCGGCTGCACCACCAGGCCGAGGTCGCTGAAGGTGGCGCGGAACTTCGCGTCCTTCAGCACGTTGTCGGCCGCGGCGCGCAGCTTTGCCACCGCCTCGGGCGGAGTCTGCGCCGGCACGGCCAGGCCGAACCACGTGGCGGCCTGGAAGTTGGGGTAGCCGCCTTCGGCGACGGTCGGCACATTGGGCAGGACGTCCAGCCGCTGGCGGCCCGTGACGGCCAGCGCCTTGAGCTTGCCGGCCTTAATGTGCGGCAGCGAGGTGCTGACCACGTCCACCATCAGCTGCGTGTCATTGGCGAGCAGCGCCGACAACGCCGGCGCGCTGCCGTTGTAGGGCACGTGCGTGACCTCGATGCCCAGCTCGGTCTTCAGCATCTCGGTGGCAAGCTGCAGCGCGTTGCCGAGGCCAACCGACGAATAGTTGAGCTTGCCGCCACTGGCCTTGGCATAGGTGGCGAACTCGCGGATGTTGCTGGCCGGCACCTTCGAATTGGTCACCACCACCAGCGGCACTTCGGTGCCGATGCTGAATATCTTGAAGTCGCGCGGCGGATCGTAGCTGATCTTCTTGTACAGCAAGGGATTGAGCACCATGCTGCCGTTGGTGGCCAGCACCATGGTGTAGCCGTCGGCCGGCGCGCGCGCCACGCTGCTGGTGCCAACCATGGTGGCCGCCCCCGGGCGGTTTTCCACCACCACGGTCTGGCCAAGCTGGCGCGACATGCCGTCGGCAATCGCGCGGCCGAACTGGTCGGTCGAGCCGCCCGGGGTATACGGCACCACGAGCTTGATCGGATGATCCGGATAAGCGGCCAGCGCGGGCGCGGTGCCGCCTGCCAGTACGCAGACGGCGGCGGCCGTTGCGGCGATCCAGGCCCGGCGGCCAGATTTCCTGCCTTGCATAGTGTCTCCTGTCTGGCGGCGCCTTCGTGGGCGCCTTTTTTCTGCTCTGGATGGATGCGGCCCTGCCGCGCCACGCTCAGACGCGCCGCTGGCGCCCTTCCCAATAGCGGTCGCGCAGCCGGCGCTTGGCCAGCTTGCCGGTTTCGTCGCGCGGCAACTGCGGCTCGATCACGATGCTGCGCGGCACCTTGAAGCCCGAGAGGCGCGCGCGCAGCCAGTCGATCACCTCCGCCTCATGGATCGTCACGTCCGGCATCGGCTGCACCATGGCCAGCAGCCGCTCGCCGTATTCGTCGTCGGGAACGCCGAACACCACGCAATCGGCCACGCCCGGGTAATGCACCAGCTCGTGCTCGATCTCGGCCGGATAGATGTTCACGCCGCCCGAGATCACCATGTCCGAGGCGCGGTCGCAGATGAACAGGTAGCCGTCGGCATCGACGTAGCCCATGTCGCCGAGCGTCACCAGGCCATCGCAGTCGATGGCGCGGCGCGCGGCTTCATTGTTGCGGTAAGTGAAGTCCGGGTAGGCGGGCTGGCGCACATACACCATGCCGACCTCGCCCGGCGCGCACGGCTTGCCGCCCTCGTCGAGGATGCGCAGCTGCGCATCATCTACCGGCTTGCCGGCCGTGCCCGGGCGGGCGGCGGCGTCAGCGGGCGTGGCCACCGTGATCATGCCGGCCTCGCTCGACGCATAGGTTTCGTGGATCACCGGCCCCAGCCATTCGAGCATCGCGCGCTTGACCTCCGGCGCGCACGGCGAGCCGGTCGAGGCGACGAAGCGGATCGACGACAGGTCGTAGCGCGCGCGCACCTCGGGCGCCAGCTTGAGCAGCCGCACGTACATGATCGGCACGAGATAAAGCACGTCGATGCGGTGCTTTTCCACCAGCGCCAGCACCTGCTCGGCATCGAAGCGCGGCGTGAGCACGAGGCGCTCGGCCATCTGCAGCGCGTTCTGGATGAACGACCCGGGCGCGCTGTGGTACAGCGGCGCCGACATCAACGCGCGGCAGCCGGGGACGATGCCATACACCTGCCGCACCAGCGAGCGCGCACGCGCGAGCTGGTCTTCCAGCTGGTCCAGCGGCACCGGCTCGCGCAGCACGCCCTTGGGACGGCCGGTGGTACCGGAGGTGTAGGCCATATGGCCGCGCGGGGACACGCGCGGGCCGTCGTACGGGGCCTGCTGTGCAAGCCAGGCTTCATAGTCAGTGCCATCCGGCGCCTGCGCGCCGTCGGCCACCACCAGCACGGTCATGCCGGCCGGTACGGCGTCGCGCACCGCGGCCAGCAGGCCGGCGTGCACGATCAGCGCGCGGGCACCGCTGTCGGCCAGCAGGAAGCGCACTTCCTCGGTGGTGAAGTGCCAGTTGATCGGGCAGTAATAGGTACCGCCGATGCGGCAGGCGTGGACGACATCGGCATAGACCGGATCGTTGCGCAGCAGCACCGCCACCACATCGCCCTCCCGCAGGCCGGCGGCGCGCAGGCCGCCGGCAAGGCGGGCGCCGCGGTCGAGCAGTTCGGCGCCGTCGCGGTGCATGTCTTCGAACCAGAGGTCTGTGGCCATCGGTAGTCTCCTGTGCTTGTCCTGTTTTGCAGCGTTCCAATGTAGCCGCGAAGCATGGCATCGACAATTCGCCGCCACGGAATCACAATGTTGCGTCAGACGCGACAATCCTGCTGGCAATCCCCGATGGACCTGAATCTGATCGAAGCCTTTGTGGACATCGTCGATGCCGGCAACCTCGCCGAAGCCGGCCGGCGGCGCGGCGTCACGCGTTCGCAGGTAAGCCGCCAGTTGCGCGAACTGGAACAGCAGGCCGGCGCCCAGCTCCTGCGCCGGACCACGCGCCGGCTGGAGTTGACCGAGCCGGGCCAGGCGCTTTACCAGCACGGGCTGCGTATCCTGCAGGAGGTGGCGTCGGCGCAGGCCGAGATCGACAGCCTCGGCAAGACGCTGCGCGGCCACGTGCGCGTGAGCATGCCCACAGGCCTAGGCGACGCGTTCGTCGCGCCGCTGCTGCTGCAGTTCGCGCAGCGCTATCCGGGCATCACGCTGCGGGTGTTTTTTGCGAACCGCGTGGTCGACCTGATCGCATCGGAAATTGACGTGGCGCTGCGCGTGACCTCATCGCCGCCGCTGGACCACGTGGCGCGCGAGATCTGTCCGATCGACTGGCAGCTCTGCGCCTCGCCTACGTACCTGGAACGCGTGGCGCCGCCGCGCGTACCGGCCGACCTCGCGCGCTGCCACTTCCTTTGCCCGCCCTACGGTTCGCGCTTCGTGCTGGCGCTCAATCGCGACGGTCAGCGCGAGGAAGTCGAACTCGCGCCTCATCTGCAGTCCGAACACTTCCGCTTTCTGCTGCAGGCCGTGCGCGAAGGCCATGGTATCGGCCTGCTGCCGCGCTATATGAGCTGGGAGGAAGTGCGCCAGGGCCGTCTCGTGCACGTGCTGACCGACTGGAAGGCCGAAGGGCTCGGCAGCAGCCTTTATGTCATCACTACGCCGAGCCGGCACCCGACTATGGCGGCGCGGGCGCTGATTGCGTTTTTGAAGGAAGAGATTGGGAGGCTGCCGGTGTTCAATGAGTGAGGTGAGGGGTTGTGCTTGGCAGGCGCCGTTGGTTCGCCGGCGGGGGCTTTGTGGTTATGACTGGCTCGTCATACTTGGCAAGCGCCGCTGTTTCGCCGGCGTAGCCGGCGACCTACTTCTTGTCCGAGCGACAAGCAGTAGGCAAGAAGCGCGTCGCCTGGCGGCTGGCGGCTGGCGGCTGGCGGCTGGCGGCTGGCGGCTGGCCATCAACGATGCGCTTCTTGTGTTCAAAAGGCTTTGGTCTCGCGATGCTTGGTTGCCCGTTCGCCCCTGCTACGCATAGTGAGTCAGAACCAGTGCCTCCGATAACCGGCTCTTGTACGATCTCCATGTAGGGCTCGGGTACAGCGTTCCAAGAGCGTCAGTGGTGGGACGCCTACGGCTGCGCTGCGCGCGCGTCCTAGTCGGTCTGCGACGGGCATCATCATCGCCAGTGCCGACGGTTCGGTTTCTCTGCTTCGCTGTGGCGCGGTTTGCCTGCGGCCTGGGTGCTCAGACTAGGGCTCTGCGCGTAGCGCAGCCGAAGGC
>NZ_JBYOJR010000043.1:0-50698 GCF_057798915.1 Cupriavidus sp. 22TCCZM01-5 | reverse complement strand
GATGACATCGTGGTCGAGCGGCCCACCTATCGCGACTTCAGCCTGCACCTGCCTGAAGGCCCGGGGCTGGGTCTTGCGCTCGATGAAGACAAGCTCGCGCACTATCGGCGCGATCGCGCCTGAACAACCTGATTCAATGAGAGGAACGCCATGCTTTACCTGGTCCGGATGGATGTGAACCTGCCGAACGACATGCCCGCCGCGCAGGCCGATGACATCAAGGCACGCGAGAAGGCGTATGCCCAGCAACTGCAGCATGAAGGCAAGTGGCAGCAACTGTACCGCGTGGTGGGCGAGTACGCTAACTACAGCATCTTCGACGTGGCCTCGCACGACGAGCTGCACACGTTGCTATCCGGCCTGCCGCTGTTCCCGTACATGAAGATCCACGTGACGCCGCTGGCCAAGCACCCTTCGTCGATCCGCTGAAACACGCACGAGACAAAAACACACGAGACAAAAACAACCCGCATCGCGCGGGCACGCAGAGAGGAGACCATGAAGACGTTGTTCCAGCGGCTGGCCTGCACCGGCCGTGCAGGCGCGCTTGCCCTGGCGGCAAGCCTTTCGTTCGCCGCACCGGCCGCGCACGCGGCCTATCCCGACCACCCGATCCGCTGGATCGTGCCGTTCCCTTCGGGCGGCGCGATGGACAACATCGCACGCACGCTGGGCGAAGACATGTCGCGCACGCTCGGCCAGTCGATCGTGGTCGAGAACCGGCCGGGCGCCGGCGGCAATATCGGCGCCGAGCTGGTCGCGCGGTCGCCGGCCGACGGCTATACGCTGATCATCGTGGCCAATGGCATGGCCGTGAACCAGGCGCTGTACGGCAAGCTGTCGTACGACCCGGTCAAGGACTTCGCGCCGGTCTCGCTGCTGGCCGTCGTGCCCAATGTGCTGGTCGCCAACAAGGCGCGCCGGCAGGAAACCACGGTCAAGGAGGTGATCGCGCACGCAAAGGCATCGCCGGGCAAGTACACCTATGCCTCCGCGGGTAACGGGACGTCGATTCACCTGGCGGCGGAACTGTTCACGTCGATGGCTGGCGTGGACATGTTGCACATCCCGTACAAGGGCAGTGGTCCGGCCATGACCGACCTGCTGGGCGGGCAGGTGGACTATATGTTCGACAGCATCACCTCGGCCAAGCCGCAGATCGATTCGGGCAAGCTGACGGCGATTGCCGTCACCACCGCCAAGCGCTCCAGCGCGTTGCCTAACGTGCCGACCGTCGCCGAGGCGGGACTGCCCGGCTACGAACTGTCGCCGTGGTTCGCTGCCTTCGTGCCGGCAAAGACGCCGCAGCCGGTGATCGATACGCTGAACCGCGCCATGCTCGAAGCCCTGCGCAAGCCCGCCGTGCAGAAGCGCCTGGCGCTGATCGGCGCCGAGCCGATCGGCAGCTCGCCAGCCGTCCTGCGTGACCACCTGGCGAAGGAAACCGAGAAGTGGGGTGCGCTGATCCGCCAGCGCGGCATCCGCGCCGACTGATTTCAAACCGTGCCCGCTCTGGCGGGCTGCATGACATGACCCAATCCGCTCTTCAAGCCCGCACCGGCACGGCCACCAGTGCCGGGGTGTCCATCCACTACACGATCGAAGGCGCCGCGGGCGCGCCGGTGCTGGTCATGTCCAATTCACTGGGCACCACGCTGCAGATGTGGGACCCCCAGATGCCGGCGCTGCTCGGGCATTTCCAGGTGCTGCGCTATGACACGCGTGGCCATGGCCGCTCGTCTGTGCCGGCAGAGCCGTTTGGCATGGCCGAACTGGGTGCCGATGTGCTCGCCGTCATGGATCATGCCGGCGTCGGACGTGCGCAGTTTTGCGGGTTGTCGATGGGCGGCATGACGGGCATGTGGCTGGCGTGCCATCATGCCGACCGATTCGGGCGTTTTGTACTGGCCAATACCGCCGCGCTGATCGGCCCCGCATCGGTCTGGGACAACCGCATCGCGACCGTGCGCCGTGACGGCATGGCGGCGATCGTGCCCGGGGTGCTGGAACGCTGGTTCACGCAGTCCTATCGCGCGTCGCGCGCGCAGGCCTTCGAGCCGGTGCGCGACATGCTGCTCCGATGCGATCCGGCCGGCTATGCGGCCAACTGCGCGGCTGTGCGGGATGCGGATCTGCGCGGCTTGCTGCCGCAGATCGAGGCTAAGGTGTTGGTGATTGCGGGGGAGCAGGATGCCGCCACGACCCCGGCGCAGGGCCTGGAAGTTGCACGGGCCGTGCCGGGGGCGGAGTATCTGTCGGTGGATGCGGCCCATCTTTCGAACTGGGAATTGCCGCAGGCGTTTGGGGAGGCGGTGGGGCGGTTTTTGGGGGTGTGACGAGCCCGGATTAGACGCGGTCCCTTCATCGCATTATCTCTTCGGCTGCGCTGCGCGCGGCGTCCTGGTAGCGTAGCAGATGATCAACTCCGCTGACGCTGAACGGCCTTTATCCCGCTTCATCCAGCCTCATCCCTCCACTCCCCCTCAGTCGCTCTGACACAAAGTGACTCGCCGGCTAAGCCGGCGAAACAGCCACGCCCGCCACGCGCGAACTCCCCGACATCACCAAAAAGGCTGGGACCAAAACCAGCCCCGGCCTCCACCAGGCTCTGAATTTTCCGCTAGGGCATTCAGCCCTTGCCCAGTGCCGCGCAAACGGCAGGAAACCTACCATGCGTACTGCACACGGTTCCAGCGAGAGCCGGTGCCGTTGCGGGCCGCGCAGAGCTGTCGCAATACCCATCTGCAAAGGAGACCTGGCAATGATCAAGGTATTGATTGCCGACGACCACCCGATCGTGCTCAGCGGCATGCGTCAGGAACTGGCGCAGGAACTCGGAATGCAGATGGTCGGTACGGCCAGGAATTCAACGGAACTGGTCCGTCTGCTGGAAACCACGGCCTGTGATGTCATCGTCACCGATTACTCCATGCCAGGCGGTGAGATCGGCGACGGCCTGCCGATGCTGCAGATCCTGCGGCGGCGCTATCCGGCTACCCGCATCGTGGTGATCACGATGCTCGACAACCCTGCGCTGATCCAAAGCATCCGCAAGGCCGGCGTCTCCGTCATCCTGAACAAGGCGGATCCACTGCATCACCTGGGGCCCGCGATCCGCGCCGCATTCAGCGGCCGGAGCTATCTGCCGCCGTCGCAGCAGTTCACCGCGGAAGCAGGGGGAACGGACACGTCCGGACCCGAGCAGAAGCTCTCGCAACGCGAACTGGAGGTGCTGCGCCAATGCGCCGCGGGCGTTTCGCTGGTGGAGATCGCGCGGCAGGCGAACCGCAGCAGCAAGACCATCAGCACGCAGAAAAGCATAGCGATGAAGAAGCTCGGGCTGACGAGTGGTTACGAGCTGTACCAGTACGCCCTCGAACACGGCCTGCTTCCTGCGGGCAGTAGCGGCGGCCGGAAAGGTTCCGACCGCCCGGAGTCCCCGGGCGCGTAGAAACTGGCTGCGGAATAAGGGATCCCCTATTCAGGCAGCAGACGGCCGCGAATACGATTCTCATCGTTCTGTGGCCTGCGCAGCCCTGTCAGCGTGCGGACCACGAATCCAGAAGCATGTTGGACCGGGCCAGACGGCCCGGCCACGGTTCCATGGTTTTCCAACCCAAAGACAGATCCATAATGAATACCAAGCTCTTCACCGCACTGGTCATCGCCGGTGCTGCTATCGGTTCGCCGTTCGCGCATGCGTCGGATGGCACGATCACCTTCAAGGGCCAGATCACCGATACCACCTGTACCATCACGACCGGCAATGCAGGCAGCTTCACCGTGACGCTGCCCAATGTGTCCAAGACCAACCTGGCCGCTGCCGGCAGCACCGCTGGCATCACGGGTTTCTCGATCGCGCTGAGCAACTGCAATCCGGCCAGCGGAAACGTCCATGCGTTCTTCGAAGCCGGCGCCAACGTGGATCCCGCTACGGGCCGCCTCGTCAACACCGACGGCGTAGGCAGCGGTGGGGCGGCCAATGTGCAGATCGGGCTGCTCAACCCGTCCAATGGCAGCCTGATCTCGATCGGCGCTTCCGACGGTGCCGCCCAGAACTCGCTGGCCCAGCCGATCAAGCCGGACGGCACCGCGCTGCTGCCTTATGCGGCCCAGTGCGTGGCAACTGGGGGCGCGGCCGCGGCTGGCTCCGTGTCGTCGAGCGTGACCTACATCCTGTCCTACCAGTAAAGCCGCGAGGCCGGAACGGGCGCCGCCATGTGCGGCGCCGGACTCCGGTCGCGATGAAGTTTCAATGCCAAGTTACATTCTGTTCAGAAGTCGGCCGCTCGCCGCCATCCTGCTTGCCGTCCTGCTCTCACTGGGCCTGGCGGATGCCACCGTGGCGCAGGCGTCGGTGGTGATCGCGGGCACCCGGGTTATCTACAACGCGCGCGACCGTGAAGTCACGGTCAAGCTGACCAACGAAGGCCCGATGCCGGCCCTGGTGCAGTCATGGCTGGACAACGGCGACTCAACCGCAGCGCCGACCGGCATCAGCGTGCCGTTCATGCTGACGCCGCCGATTGCGCGTATCGATGCCGGCAAGGGCCAGAGCCTGCGCATCGTCTACACCGGAGAGCCGCTACCCGAGGATCGCGAGTCGGTCTTCTGGCTCAACGTGCTGGAGATTCCGCCCAAGCCGAGCGCGGAAGAGGCCGGGCCGAACAAGCTCCAGCTGGCATTCCGTTCGCGCATCAAGTTCTTCTATCGCCCCGCCGGCCTGAAGGGCGAGGCGGGCGAAGCCCCTGCGAAACTCGCGTGGCGCCTGTCCCGCGGCGAAGGGCAGTCCGTGCTGGTTGCGCACAACCCCACACCGTTCCACGTCTCTGTCGTGAGTGTCGAACTGACGGGCGGCGGCAAGCGTGCGGTCAGCGACCTGGGCGGCATGGTCGCCCCGGGAGAATCGCTGCGCTTCACGCTGCAAGGCAACGTGCCCGCCAGCGCCGACAGCAAGGTTCGCTATCACACCCTGAACGACTGGGGCGGCTCGACCGACGGGGACGCCGCGCTCGCCGGCATCGATTAGGCGGCTCCCCCGGGACGTTTCCCCCTTGACAGTACACGGTCAGAGCGATCCCGGCTGCATGGCAGGGCGGCATTCGCTCGACCCTCCGATCCGTAGTCATGCAAGTCAGAAGAAGACACCGAGTGCTCCCTTCGCGCCTGTGCCCGCTCTGCGTGGTGGCGTTGACGCTGTTTGCCGCTGAGGCAAGCCGGGCCGCGACAGCGCGATCGGCGCAGGTCGAATTCAATGACGAGTTCCTGCGGCAGCCCGGCGGGTCGAGCCTCGATGTCTCGCGATTCAACCAGGGCAACGTAGCGCTGCCGGGTGCCTATCATGCCGACCTTCAGGTCAACGGCGTCTGGCTCGGCATGGCGGAGATCAATATGCGGCAGGTCGGCACGGACCCACGCAATGTGCAAGCCTGCTTCGACCGCCCGCTGCTCGAGCGTGCCGGTGTGGACATCACACGGCTTGCGCCCGAATCCGAGGATCGCCTGGCCGGGGCGGCAAAGTCGGAATGCCTCACGCTGGGGGAACTGATCCCGGGCGCCACGGCCGAATTCGACAACGGCGAGCAGCGGCTGGAGCTGAGCGTGCCGCAGTCATTCCTGAACCGCAGCGCGCGCGGCTATGTCGATCCGCGCTACTGGGACGACGGCGTCAATGCCGCGCGCCTGCAGTACAACGCCAGCGTCTATCACGCCGACAGTGCCGGGGTGTCGTCGACGCAGGGCTACCTCGGCCTGAATGCCGGCGTCAATGTCGGGGCCTGGCGCTTCCGGCACTATGGCAGCCTGTCGCACGATGCGGTCAGCGGCAACCGCTACCAGTCGGTACAGACCAGCCTGCAGCGTTCGATCACGACGCTGCGCAGCCAGCTTGTGATCGGCGATGCGTTTACCGATGGCGCCATGTTCGACAGCTTCGGCTTTCGCGGCGTGCAGCTTGCCACGGACGACCGCATGCTGCCCGAATCCCAGCGCGGATATGCGCCGACCGTCCGCGGCATCGCCAACAGCAATGCGCGGGTGCAGGTGCGGCAGAACGGCAACATCATCTACGAAACCACGGTATCGCCGGGTCCGTTCGAGATCGACGATCTCTATGCGACCGGCTACGGCGGCGACCTGGAGGTGCTGGTGACCGAAGCCGATGGCAGCGTGCGGGCCTCGCTGGTGCCCTACGCACCCGTGGTGAACGCCTTGCGCCCCGGGGTCTGGCGCTACAGCGTGACATCGGGCCAGTACCGGAACAGCAGCGCGCACGGCACGCCGGCCTTCATGCAGGCGACGGTCCAGCACGGCATCTCCAACCTGGTCACCGGCTATGGCGGCCTGCTGGCCGCGCAGGACTATTTCTCGCTGGTGCTCGGCATGGCGCTGAACACGTCCTACGGCGCGTTCGGTGCCGATATCACGCATGCCAGCACGCGCCTGTCCAGCCAGCCCGACCGCAGCGGCCAGAGCCTGCGCGTGTCATACAGCAAGCAACTGGCTCCGACCCGTACGAACCTGACGCTGGCGGCCTACCGCTACTCCACCAGCGGCTTCCTGAACTTTGCCGACGCCGTGGCGATGCGCGCGGTGGAAGCGGCAACGACCGATTCCCTGCCTGGCGGCATCCGGCGCGGCCGCCTTCAGCTGACCGTCAGCCAGAGCTTGCCGACCGGCTATGGCAGCCTGTACCTGTCCGGCTCCACACAGGACTACTGGAACCGCCGCGGCCGGGACACCCAGTTCCAGGCCGGCTACAACAACAGCTACGGGCGGCTGAGTTATGGGGTCTCGGCAGCGCGGCAGATCAACCTCGGCAGCGGCCGGTGGGAGAACCGGGTCATGCTCACGCTCGCCATTCCGCTGGGCAAGTCGCCGCTCGCGCCGTATTCGACGACCAGCGTGCAGAAGGACTCCCACGGTGTCACGAGCATCCAGGAGTCGCTGACCGGGGCGCTGGGCACCGATAACAGCTTCACCTATGGACTGAATGCCGGCCACAGCAGCGGCGGCGGCGGCGGTTCCAGCAGCGTGGCGGCGAATGCCGGCTATATCTCGCCGGTGGCGACGCTGAGCGCCAATGCCAGCACCGGGAGCCATTACAGCCAGTTCGGCGCCGGCATCTCCGGCGGCATCGTGGCGTATGCGGGCGGCGTGACATTCATGCCTGTGCTGGGCGACACCGTCGCCATTGTGGAGGCCGCGGACGCGGCCGGCGCGCGCGTCGCCAATGCCAACGGCCTGCGGCTCGACCCATGGGGACATGCCGTGGTACCGAACCTGATGCCGTTCTCGCGCAACCAGATCGAGATCGACCCGAAGGACCTGCCGCTCAACGTGGAGCTGCGCTCGACCATGCAACAGGTCGCGCCGACATCCGGCGCGGTGGTTCGCGTACGGTTCGAGACCGGCAACAGCGGCCAGGTGGCGATCCTGCGCGTGCGCATGGCCGACGGCAAGCCGCTGCCGTTCGGTGCCGAGGTATTCGAAGCCGATGGGAACCTGATTGGAACGGTTGGCCAGGATGGGCGCTTCATCGCACGGGGAATCCGGCGGGAGGCCGGCGTGCTGACGGCAAAGTGGGGAGCGCAGGAGGACGAGACCTGCTCGTTCGACTACGTCCTGCCGCCCGATAGCGCCACCGGACGTTCCCTGCCGCGCGCCGAGGGCATGTGCCATGGCGGTGTTCCGGCGGTGGATTCAAGAAACAGCATCCCTGAGAACGAGCAAGGAGCACGATCATGAATCAGCTCAACGCCTCCGCCGGAACGAAGACGGCGCTTTACGGCGTGCTGGCGGCCATCATGCTGCTGGCATCGCAGGTGGCGAACGCGGCCTGCACGTCGACGCCGGCAATGCCATACCTGCAGGCAGCGAACAATATGGCAGTGGTCACCACTTTGCCAGTGGGCAGCACGATACCGGGCACCGTGCGCAACTACACCTTCAGCGGAATCTGTGACAACGTGCCGCCCAACGTGGTGCCCGGCGCGCAGATTATCGCGTGCTACTACGGTTCCGGCACCGAAGGGCCGGACGGGGTGTACTCGACCGGTGTGCCCGGCGTTGGCATTCGCTTGCGCAACGCGGCGGGGCAAGCCATTGCCCATGCATCGAGCGTCTGGTGCAACACGACGGGGCAGGGGCTGGGCAACTTGAACGCCGATATGACCTACTCGGTCTCGGTGTCCATCGAGTTCGTCAAGACTGGCCCGACCTCCGGCGGCACGCTGGACCCCATGCAGACGCGCTTCGGCTTTGGCGTCTATCAGGGGTCCACCGCCGGTGCGCTGGGGGGTGGCGGCGTCAACTACATCGGCTTCAGCGGAAGCGCGGTCCCGCGGCCGATCACGTGCAACGTGAACTATCCGGCGACCGTCACGCTGCAGCCCGTGCGCGCGGCGGACCTGAGGCCGGCGGGAACATCGGCAGGCACTACGCCGTTCACGATCGGCGTCACGTGCGACACGCCGGCCAACGTCGGTGTCACATTCGACGGTGCTCCCGGCACGCCTGTGCAAGCCGCCAGCTCGGGTGTGCTTGGCCCGTCGAACGCTGGTGCACCGGGGGCTGCCACTGGCGTTGGCTTCCAGGTCGTGACCGGCGGCAGCTACCAGCCGGTGCCGCTGCAGACGCGCAATGACCTGGGTAGCATTCAGGCAAACGTTCCGGCCTCGTACAGTTATGCGGTCCGGTACATCGGCCTGAACAACGGCTTGCCGGTCACCGCGGGAACGGTGGTCAGCGCCGCGACCTTCACCTTCGACTATCAATAGGCCCGCACCGTCATTTTTTTAGCCGATACGCGAGCTGCGGCGGGGTAATCCCCAGCATGCGCGCCGCCGACGACAGGTTGCCGCGCGTCGTGTCGATGGCGAGCTGCATCAGCCGCCCCTCGATCTGCGGCAGCGACACCTGCTGGTCCAGCAGCTTTTGCAGCAGGGCATCGGCGTCCTCGGGCGCTTCGGCGGCCTGCACCTGCTGGCTGGCGAACAGGTGGGAAGTGTCGATCAGCCCCGCTGCGGGCGCCAGCAGCACACCGCGCTCGATCATGTTCTCGAGTTCCCGGATATTGCCAGGCCACTGGTACTGCATCAGCGCGTCGCGGGCGCTGGCGCAGGTGACTCGCCGGCTACGCCGGCGAAACAGCGGCGCCTGCCAAGCACGACAACCCCATCATCACTCACGGCGAAGGCCCTAATCGCGCACAAACGCCCTGCACTGGCCGAAAACTTGCTTCTCCTCCTGTGTGAAGTCACCCGCACAGTCTGGAGGTTCCATGCACGCGCGCATCACTGCTCACAAGGGAATTCTGGTGGTCGAACTGGTGCAGAACCAGGCGGCGGAAGAGGGCGTCCGCTCGAATCTGGACAAGCTGCGCAACCTGGGCACGATTGTCCATGACACGCGACGCTATCTTGGCGTTTCGGAAGAGGCGCTGGCACTGCTGAAGATCGTCAAGCGCGGCCTCGACCGCATCGGCGATTTCGCCTGGTTCCGAAGCGACGATGGCGTGGATCATTTTGCGTGGCTGGGCGGTCCCAAGCGGCTGGTCGATCCGAAGGAGGTCGCGACGGCCCGAAGCTACGAGATTCTTGCGCACCAGGTCATTCCGAACCAGGTGCCCGAGGGTGCAAGGGCTGCCATCGAAGCGAACTTCTGAACGCCAGAGCGGCGGCAGGATACGCATCCTGCCGCCGCTCTGGCCCTTCCGCTCCCCTTGTTGGAATCCGGCCTATTTCACGCAGGCCAGATTGACGTAGAGCCCGCCCCAGCTGGTGGCCTGGTTGGTGTCCAGCTGTACCTGCAGCTTGTCGTTGTGGCTGACGGTCCCGGCCGGCATCTGCTGGCTGCAGCTCTGCTGTCCGTTGCTGATCTTGCAGCTCAGGTTACCCACCGCCGCCATGGTCGCCGACGAACCCGAGCCCGTGACCTTGTACACGGCCATATTGAGGGTTCCGGTAGCCTTGCCGAGTGTGTGTGCGGTCAGCGTGATAGTGGCGCAGTCATAGGGAATCACGACGCCGAAGTCCGACGGCAACGGAACCGCCCCGCCAGCCCCGGTCATGACGTACTTGCCACGGGTGAGCGTGTCCGGCACGTTGAAGTTGCCGTTGTAGACGGTCGGTACGGTGGCGCCCGTGGTCGGCCAGTGGCCGCCGGCCTTTGGTCCATACAGGGTGCCGGTCGAAGTATCGAAGTAGAAGTCCCCGTCGACACCGATATTGTCGCTGGGCGCACCGCTGCCGTAGATGACGTGGGCGCCGCCGACAGTAGTGCCACCGCCACTGCTGCCGCTGCCGCCACTGCCGCTGCCGCTGCCAGGCTGGCCGGCCAGTGCGACCCCTGCAGGCCACTGGCCATTGGCCTTGGGCCCATAGAGCGTCCAGGTACTGGTATCGAGATAGTAGTCGCCATCGGCGCCGATATTGTTGCCGGGCGCCCCCACGCCAGTCAGGACGGTGCCGCCACCGCTACCCGGCGAACCGCCACCCAGCGGCACACCCGGTGGCCACGTACCATCGGCCTTCGGTCCGAACAGCGTCCCGGTCGTAGTATTGATGTAGTAGTCGCCGTTGTTGCCAACGCTACTGGTCGGGTCCACCGAGCCGGACAAGATGGTATTGCCGGCCGTACCCGTGTTGCCAGTTGCCCCCGTATCGCCCTTTGTGCCCGGCGTGCCGGCCACGGCAACCCCCGGCGGCCACGCGCCGTTTGCCTTGGGGCCGAAGAGCATCCCGGTCGTCGTGTTCAGGTAGAAGTCCCCGTCCTTGCCGATGTCGGGCCCCGGATCGCCGGTACCCGTCAGCAAGGCGCTGCTGCTTGCAGTCGGCGTTGTCGCCGGCGCGGTGGTTCCCGAACTTGGTGTGGTGGCGGCGGTAGCGGCCGGAGCCGAGTCGCCGCCCCCTCCGCCACAACCGGCAACGATGATGGCCAGGCATGCAAGCGGCAAGGCCGCCAGCTTCATGTGAACGCTTTTCATGAACTCTCTCCCCGGACTGTGCGAATGATCGAAATTCGATGACACTTCTTCGATGCCAGCGATGCGTTCAATCTAGTACCCGGGCAAAGCGTCGGAAATCGGCTCTATGGACGAGCCATGCATGGTCCAGAGTGCTGACCATCAGCATCGGCAGGACCGGGTTTTCACCGGGAAAAGTGGTGGTTTGCGGCCCGACTCCCCCCGACTGCCGATAGAGGCCGGTCAGGCAACCCCACGAAGGGGGATATCAAAAGTGTGAGTCAGGCGTGAAACGCGGGCACCATGACATCCTTTTTCACGACCTTCACAGCTGGGGTTCCGATCGACAAGCGTGCCGGCCAGTTACCGCCCGCCGCAGCAGAGCCCCTTGTGCCGGCGACGCTTGACGTAGCGCCCCCAAGGCGGCAGCGTCGCGCCGACGCAGCGGTTAGCGCAGCCATCCGCTGATGGCCATGTTGCGGAGATTGCGCAGGTAGTGGTTCGCCAGCCAGCGCCGACGGGGCGTCTATGCCCGGGCGCTGGCATCAGCCTTTCGCAACGGCCTGCCTGATCGCGGCAAGCAAGTCTTCGGTATTCACCATCAGTCCGCGAACCTGGCGCAGCGTTGAATACTGGTTGAGCACAGCTTTCCAGCGATCCGATGCCAGCAACAGATGCCAGACCGGCTCAAGCATAGCGACATCCGCATGCTGGTTTGCCGCGAGGTGGCTGGCGAATGCCAGGCTCTGGTCCGCCGACAGCAGTTGCATGCGGCTGGCTGCGCTGAGCAGGCGCGGCGCCGCTTCGGCGCGGGCATCGCAGCAATAGAGCACCGTGCGCTGCAAGTCCGGCTCACTGGTGCGGAGCGCGCTCAGGGCGGCTCCGCGCAGGCACACCGTCCCTTGCCGGGACTCGAACATGTAAGCCGCATCCTGCTTTGCGTGGGCGAGCAGGCGGATGCCGCGCAGCAGCCGCGGGAAGTCCGTGGTCGCCGCATCCACGGACGCTTTGACTTCCACAAGCAGGCAGACATCCCAGGCCGGCATCGCCTCGACCGGGCTTGCGCGGCGCAGCAGGACCACGTCCCATTCTGTCTTGGCGCGCTCGTGGCTGGCGGGGATCGAAGCCGGGACGCGCAGCGAGGTCACGACGCGGTATGGCCCGTCGTCACCGTCCGCCTCATTCAGTCGCTGCACCAGGGCCTGTAGCGCTTGCTCAGCCAACGCCTCGGCGCCAGCGCCGCGCTGCTGCGCGGACACGCCCCGGGCCACGGCCGTCGCGCTCCCGGGGCGGGGACCTGCGCGATCCCACAGCGACCGGTACCGGCGCACGGCTTCGTCCGCCTCCAGGGTTTCCATGCGCTGCAGGCGTTGCAGGGCCGCGTTGTCCAGCAGCCGCGCCAGGCCGATTGCAACGGGCGAGCCATTCCCGCTATCCGGTGAATCGAGAAGACGCTGCGCAATGGCGCGCAGCGCCGACCAGGATGACGATGCCGCCGAGGCATGCAGGTCCGCCAGCGCTTCGCGCTGCCAGCCCGGTGCCATGCGTTGCTGCCGGCCCGGATGGGCGACCGCGTTCACGGCGGAAAGTACTACGCGCCGATCCCCCTCGGCACGCGCGGACAGTGTGGCGAACTCGCGCACGGGCGCCATCCGCTGCCGAAGGACCATGGCCTGGAAGGCCGGATCTCCCGAATCCGGATGCATGGCTTCGCCCACCATGCCTGCCAGCCCATCGACAAACCGGCGCTTCAGCGACACATCCGGCACCTTGCCGTGGGCCACGGCCTGGCGCGCCTGCTCGATGGTCATCGCGAGCCGCGCCGCCGGGCTGGCCTGGTGGGGACCCGTTGGAACGGCCATGTCCGGCACCTGGTAGCCGCGCACGACAGTGCGAAGGATTGCGCCGAGCAGAGTGGGGGATGGCGTTGTGGACATCAGCGTGTGAGAGGAGAACATCGGCAGCCGTCAGGATAGCGGTATCGTCCCGGCTCGCGCCACGCATCCCGGGGAATGCCGCCGGGACAAGCCAGGATCGGCGCACCAGCCGTTCTCCCATGCCGCCCGCGCCGCAAAGTCCTATCCTTGAAGTATGGGGGCTGGGCGCTTTGCCGAAGCAGGACGGTGACGAGATGAACCGGGTTCACGCAATGGTTGTCGTGTGCAGCTTGATGGCAGCCTGTGTCTCGACGGGCGTCGACGTCATGCCTGAGCAGATGGAAAACTTCCTGCCGGGGTTTTCCACCATCGAGGACGTGACCGGGCAGCTTGGAAAGCCGACATCGCGGGCAGCGTTAAGCAACGGGGCGACGATCCTGGTTTATTCGTATGCCACCTCAAAGCCTCATGCGGAGAGCTTTATTCCGTTCATTGGCCCGCTGTTCGCCGGTGGCGATATCCGGTCGTCGACGGTCCTGTTCGAGTTCGACCAGGACGGCGTGCTCAGGAGCCTGCGCAGGTCGACTTCCATCGGGGCTTCGGGACTGACCGTAATGCCTCACTGAGGGGCAGGGAAAAGCGCTTGTTAACCGCGCGGGCTCTGTTGGCCATCAACGATAACCGCGCCCGTGGCCCCAATAGCCGCGCGAATCATGGTAGCCATCGTAGTACCCGCCGCCATACGGCACCACGACACAGCCGGCGAGCAGCGTAGAGATGGCAATCAGCAGGGCGAGAATGACTTTCATGGCGACTCCACAACGATGACAAACACGGAGAGGCCAGGCTGGGCTTGCCGCCAGCCGGCGCTCTCCGCAAAGCTCCTGCGCGCGAACGTCATTGCCACGGCTTTGCCTTTGGCAACGGACCTCCTGTCCGCGCGACAGTAGCGGCTTACTGCTTCTTCGTCTTGTCGGTACTGGCGCTGGCCGTGGCCTTCGCAGTGTCAGCCTGCGGGGCCGCCTTCGCGGCATCCGTGGTGGCCTTCGCATGGTCGGCATCATGCTTTACGCCGGCCTTTGTCTTGCCAGCTTCAGGAGTGGCGGCCCCCATCTTGGCCGACTTTTTGTGGTGGGTACCCTTGGCGGCAGGCTTGCTGGCATCAGCCTTGACGTCGGCCTTGACGTCGGCCTTGTCCTTGCCGACCTTTGCCTGGTCTTTGGTCGCCGCTGCCTGTGGCTGGGGCGCGGAAGCTGGCGCACCAGTCTGCGCGAAGACAGTACCGACGAGGGCTGCAGAGGCGAGGGCTGCAAACAGCTTCTTCATGACGTGAACTCCTGAGGGATGTTTGACAGCGCAGCAAGGCGCCGCGCTTATCCCCTAAAACGGCACTGTCCCGAGCCAAGATGACGCGGAACTCGTGACAATCCGTAAGTATTGAAACAAGCCCGCGCCAATGGCGACAGCCGCCGCGTTGCCGGCCACGAGCCAGCCTGTGGTTCGTCCCGGCGCGCAGTTCGGCCATTTCCCGGAATGGATGCCATTGCGTCGCTGGATGGTGGTGCGAGGGCAATGCCGGCGCTGGCGTTTCGGCGGCGTATCTGCCAAGATTGCGCCCCCTCACTGACCACCGGCAAACCAGCGCAGTCCCACCATGGCCTCACGGAAAGCACACCACGCCACCGGCTGGGCGACAGCCGTCATCGCGGCCTCCGTTATCGCGAAGTGCGGTGGCGGCGGGTGGGGCTGGGCCAGCGCGGCAGGCTTCGTGGCGGCGCTGCTGGGCAGTACCGCTCCGGACTGGCTGGAAGTCGCATGGTGGTCAAGGTCGCGACGCCTGTGGATCACCCACCGGACCTGGACGCACTGGGGCATCGCGTGGGTCGGCTTCCTGGTGTGGGCCTGGCATGCACTCGGCACGCATGTCCTGGCGGCGCCGGCATTTGGCTTTGCCTGCGGCGGCATCATGCATCTGCTGGCCGACTGGCCAAACCCGCTGGGCGTGCCCTGGATCGCGGGCCGCCATTCCCTCAACTGGTGGAAAAGCGGACGCTGCGACCTTGTCATTGTCACGGCGTCCTGGCTGATTGCCCTGGCTGTTTCCGATGAACTCTGGCTTCATGGCCGGCACAGCCTCGCGCTCATCCATCATCTGCGCCCCGGGCCGACCTGAGCGGATCACTGGATGACGTCGGACGCGTCGCTGGTGCGAAGCTCGCGCCGCAGGATCTTGCCGACGTTGGACTTCGGCAGCGCGTCGACGAAGCGGATGATCCGGGGCACCTTGTAGGCGGCCATGCCGGCTCGGCAGTGGGCAAGCAGGGCGTCCTCGCTCACCTCGACGCCGGGCGTTTTGGCGACATACAGCTTGACCGCTTCGCCTGTGCGCTCGTCCGGCACGCCGACGCAGGCGCACTCGGCCACGCCGGGAAAGCTGCTGGCAACCGCTTCCACTTCATTCGGGTAGACGTTGAAGCCGGAGACGATGATCATGTCCTTCTTGCGGTCGACGATCTTCAGCGAACCACCTGCGTCGAAGACGCCCACGTCGCCGGTGCGGAAGTAGCCGTCCGCGGTGAACGCCCTTGCATTGGCCTCTGGCTGGTTCCAGTATCCGCGCATGACTTGCGGGCCCTTGACGCAGATCTCGCCGGCCTCGCCAATGCCTGCCTCGCGGTCCTGATCGTCGAGCAGCTTGACATCGGTCGATGGCACCGGAAGTCCGGTGGTACCGGTGAAGGTGGTCGTGCTCTGCGGGTTGAACGACAGGACCGGAGAGGTTTCCGACAAGCCATAGCCCTCTCGGATAAAGCTGCCTGTCACCGCGCGCCATTGCTCCGAGACGACTTCGATCACCGCCGCGCCGCCGCCTGCGGACAGCTTCAGCCGCGACCAGTCCACTTCCGGCAGGCGTGGGTGGGAAGCCAGCCCGGCATACAGCGTGTTGACGCCAACGAAAATCGTTGGCCGCGCCGCGCCCAGCACATCGATCAGGGCGCCCAGGTCCCGGGGATTTGCCACCAGCCAGTTTTCGGCGCCGACGGAGAAGCCGGTGAGGAAGTTCACCATCAGCGCGAAAATGTGATAGAGCGGGATCGCGGTCACGATCACCTCCTCGCCCGGCAGCAGCATGTCGGGCATGAAGGCCTTGAATTGCTCGATGTTCGCGATGAGGTTGCGGTGGGTCAGCTCGGCCCCCTTGGAGAGACCGGTCGTGCCGCCGGTGTATTGCAGGACGAGCAGGTCATTGCCGCTCACGCTCACCGGCTCGAACCCGAGTGCCGCGCCACGCGCCATGGCTTCTGCCAGCGTCGTTGCACCCTGCAATGACGGATCGACTGCAGGGCCCGGGATTGCCGCGCCGGTACCATCGCCAGGGCCGACCGTGATCACCGTCCTGATGCGCGTCCTGCTGATTACCTCTGCAAGCGTGGGGGTGGCGCCGTCGTACACGAGGATCGTTTCCACCCCGGCGTCATTGAGCTGATGTTCCAGTTCGCGGGCAGTGTATTGCGGGTTGACATTGACCTGGACGCCGCCGGCCTTCGTGACGGCGATGAATGCGATCGGGAATGCCGGCAGGTTGGGCAGCATCACGGCGACGCGGTCGCCTTTCCTTACCCCTGCCGTCTTCTGCAGGTAAGCCGCCAGCGCGCAGGCCTGGCGATCGACCTCCGCATAGGTCAGCACTTGTCCAAATGCATGGAAGGCTGGCCGGTTCGCGAACTCGCGCATGGCCGTTTCCAGCAACGCGTTAACGGAGGGATAGCGATCGGCGTTGATGTCGGTGGGGATCGAACCGTAGGACTGGGTCCAGTGTCTGTTGCGCATTTGGAGCTTCCGATGACAAAGGGGAGAAGATCCCGAGCGATCGCGGCAATGCCATGCATGCCGCGTCACGCAATCCGGGGTGGCCCGTTGCGCAGGTGTCTCCTGACGGTGCCTGGGACTGCTGTCTGCGGTGATTCTCGGGCGGCTGGCGCTGGGGAGCGAGTGCGCACGACTATGAATCAAGGGCAGTTGCTTGCCAATGATCGGCGTGGCCGAAATGGTGATCAAAACGGACAGGCGATCCCATGAGACCGGCGAGGCACGAGACGCCCCGGATCGGCAGTGACCGCCCATATCCGCAGGCCGCAGCCACCAGATAAGAGTCGCCTCCTGCCAGAGACTAGGGTGAACCCTAGGTCGATCAGGAAGTGTCAGAGTGCAAAATCGGGATCATTTCGGACATTGGGCAGCAGCATGCAGAAGGGCGAGGGCGAGGGCGATCGCGGGGACACGGGAGAGGCCAGGCGTCAACGCAACCGGTTGGCGGACGCTTATGCCGCCATCGACTCGCGTGAACGGCGCTTTTCTCCTGCCAAGCTGGCCGCGCTGGTTGCAGTGACCGCCGAAGCGGGGCTGAACGCGGAGGCAGTCCTGGCGGGGACAAATCTCGATCGCGCCGCCCTGGCTGCGCCATTTACGCTGACATCGCCACATCAGTTCCTGACTGCCGCACGCAATGCGCTGCGGTTGGGGGGAGCGCCGGATCTGGGCATCCGGGTCGGAAGCCGGCTCCACGTGTCGAGCTATGGCATGTACGGCTATGCGCTGTTGTGCTCGGAGGACATGGCACGCGCGTTTGACGTGGCGGTCAGGTATCACCAGCTTGCGAACGGGATGCTCGATATTCGCTGGGCGGAAGGGGACGGCATGGCCTCGTGGGTATTTCCCGACCTCGACGAGTTCCCGCAATCGGACGTGGACGAACCCTTGTACCACTTCCTGATCGACATGCAGTTTGCCGTGCACGCGACCCTCATCAAGGACGTGATGGGTAACTGGTGCGCGCCGGCCCGTGCGATGTTCACGCAGGGGGAGCCGCCCCACGCGGCCGCGCTCGCCGAGGTACTGGAGTGCCCGCTTGCCTTCGGCCAGCCAAAGAACACGCTGAGCTACCCGGCGGCATGGCTGACACGGGCGCCCCAGTTTGCCAATCCCATGACTGCTGCGCAAATGTCGGCGCACTGTGCGCGCTTGCTGGAGGCGTTGCGCTGGCAGGCAGGAATCACGCGCAGGGTATTCCAGGAATTGACCCGCACCCCGGGAAGATTCCCGGAGATCGAGCAGATCGCGGAGAGCCTGGGCATGACCTCCCGCACGCTTCGACGCAAGCTCGAGGCCGAGCAGACGTCTTACAGCGAGCTGCTGACGAGCATCAGAAAGGCGCTCGCCATGGATTACCTGACCACGACATCGCTCAGCACGGAGGACATTGGCCTGGCGCTTGGATTCAGCGATGCCGTGGGATTCCGGCATGCATTCAAACGCTGGACTGGACGGACGCCCAATGAGGTCCGGCGCGATGGCGCCGCGCCCTGACATCGCCGAAAGGGAACGAACGTAGTGCGGCGGGTGGTTCCGCGGCCTCGCACGGATCCTTGGAGCAGGGTAGGCCTGCAGGCGCGCGGTCAATATGTGTGATCGGCAAGCACACGGGCCACCGTCCGAAGTGACTGTCTGAGCGCGTCCATGCTGACGGAGCCCAGAGCCAGGCGTATCGCATGCGGTACCGTGCCGGACGTCGAGAACGGATGCGCCGTGGAGACCGCGATCCGCTCCCGCATCAGCGCCATGGCGATCGCATCCGCGCGGACCTCCTCTGCGAGGGGAAGCCAGACGAAGTACGAAGCCGGATGGCTGATTCGCTTGTGTCCGCCAAGCACTTCAGCGGCAAGGCGCTGGCGCGCCGCGGCATCCTGCCGCTTGGCGGCTTCCAGCCTTGCCACCGTGCCGTCCTCGATCCAGCCGCAGGCCATGGCTGTCATGACCGCCGGTGTGTTCCAGGTGGTCGCACGGATGGTTCTCTCGAGCTTGGGCACGAGTTCGCGCGGGGCGCAAACAAAACCGACGCGCAGCCCGGTGGCCACGCTCTTCGACAGGCTGGATACATAGATCGTTGTCTCCGGCGCGAGCGACGCCAGCGGCGGTGGCGCGTCATCGGCCAGGAAAGCATAGGCGGCGTCCTCGATGATCAGCAGGCCATGCTGACGCGCAATGCTGACGAACTGCCGCCGCCGGCTTGCGCTCATCACCCAGCCGAGCGGATTGTGCAGCGTCGGCATGGCGTACACGGCGCGCACCCGTCGCTGGCTGCACAAGTGCAGCAATGCATTAAGATCGGGGCCCTGGGCGCCGGCTGGAAGCGGTGCGAGTTCCAGGCGATTGGCCTCGGCGGCGAGCTTGAATCCCGGGTAGGTCAGGGCATCCACGGCTACCACGTCGCCCGGTTCGAGCGCGGCCATGGCTGCCATGGTTAATCCATGCTGGGCGCCGCTCGTCAACAGGACGGTATCGGCCGATGCCGGCACGCCGCGCGTCGCCAGATGCCGCGCCACCACTTCACGCTCGTGCTCGCGCCCGCCATGAGGCTGGTAGCGAAGCAGCGCCTCGAGGTCGCCCGCTGACGCGAGCTGGCGCAGCGCCGTCCGAAGGAGTTCCGCCTGGTCCGGCAGGGCGGGATAGTTGAAGCTCAGGTCGACCGTGTCGGCGCTCCAGGCCAGCAGGTCGATGCCCTGGCCACGGGGCAGCGCCTCTTTCACGAACGTGCCGCGTCCGGTTTCCCCGCTTACCAGCCCCATCTTCTGGAGTTCGCCGTAAACGCGTGTGGCTGTGACCAGCGCGAGCCCTTCGCGCGCAGCAAGCTCGCGGTGCGTTGGCAGCCGCGTGCCGGGGCGCAGCCGCCCGGCGCGGATGTCGTCCGCGAGGCGGTCGACCAGTTGCTTGTAGCGAGCCTGGCGCATGCTGGAGTGTATCCATGACAATTATTTGAGCGTATTGATTATCCGCTCCAGAATAGGCTCGTACAAGCACACACAGTTGAGGCTCGCCTTGCATATCGCCATCCTGACCTTCGACGGGTTCAACGAACTCGACTCACTCATCGCCTTCAGCATCCTCAACCGCGTCAGGGAGCCGGGCTGGCGCGTGTCTATCGCCAGTCCGACTGGCACCGTACGTTCGATGAACGGCCTGATGCTGGCGTCGCAGGCCTCGCTCGAGGAGGCTTGCGAGGCGGACGCGGTGCTGGTCGGCAGCGGGGTTCAGACGCGAGATGTTGTCGCCGATGCGGCGCTGATGGCGCGGCTGAAGCTGGACCCGGCACGCCAGTTGCTCGGTGCGCGATGTTCGGGGACATTGATTCTCGCCCGGCTGGGCTTGCTGGGCGACCTGCCCGCCTGCACGGATCTGACCACGAAGCCTTGGGTGCAGGAGGCTGGAGTCGCCGTGCTGGATCAGCCATTTGTAGCCCATGGGAACGTGGCGACGGCGGGCGGTTGCCTGTCGTCGCCGTATCTGGCGGCCTGGTTCATCGCACGGCTGAAAGGCGTGGATGCTGCGTGCGGTGCGATTCACTACGTCGCACCGGTCGGCGAGAAGGACGCGTTTGTGACACGTGCACTGGAGAAGATCTCGCCATTCCTATGAGGCGGACCGGGAGGCGGATGATCGTTGGTGGCTGGCAGGGTAGCTCCCTGACCGGTTTACTTCGCGTGCGAAATAGATATACTTCGTATGCGAACTTAACGGATGCCTGCGGTATCCACCACCATCCCACCTGGAGATCGAGCATGACCCCGGAAATCCATACTGACCTGAGCAACGGCGTTCTGACCATTACGCTTGCCCGGCCTGAGAAGAAGAATGCACTGACGAACGAGATGTACGGCGTCCTGGCCGACACGATCGACGCGGCGCAGCAGAACCGAGACATTCGCGTGGTGCTGTTGCAGGGCGATGGCGACAGCTTCACGGCCGGCAATGATGTGGCGGAGTTTGCGGCGATCGCGGCGGGAAAGGGGTCCGGCGAACGGCACGTGCATCGCTTCCTGCACGCGCTTGCCAATGCGTCGAAGCCGCTTGTTGCCGCAGTCAATGGCAAGGCGGTCGGGGTTGGCACCACCATGTTGCTCCATTGCGACTACGTCGTGCTCGCAGAGGATGCGCAGCTCATCACGCCCTTCGTCAACCTCGCCCTCGTTCCCGAAGCGGCTTCGAGCTACCTGCTGCCCTTGCGCATTGGACACGCCCGGGCTTTCGAGATGTTTGCGCTGGGCGAGCCGCTCGATGCGACGAATGCCGTCGCATGGGGCATCGCCAACAAAGTTTGCGCCACTGACCAGTTGCGGGCAGAAGCGGGGCGGATGGCTCTCAGGATTGCCGGGAAGCCGTCTGGCTCGCTGAATGCCATGAAGAGACTGATGCGCGACGCTGAGAAACTGGTCGCGCAAATGGCGAGCGAAAGCGCACGTTTCGAGGAGCGGCTCGCCAGTGCGGAAGCAAGGGAAGCGTTCTCGGCCTTTGCCGAGAAGCGCAAGCCGGACTTCACGCGAGTCGCCGGGCACTAGGCAGTGCCCCGCTGTACCGGGCTATGCTTCGCCGTCGCCGGTGGCCGGGAATTTGGTCTGCAGGCTCGTCAGCCATCGTGCGACGATGTCGATCTCGGCCTCGGTGAAGCCTTTGGTCAGCTTGGCGTTCAATGCCTTCATGCTGACTTTCGAGCGCTGGCGCGCGGCGCGGCCGGCTTCGGTCAACCAAAGGCGCGACGCGCGGCGATCCGACGCATCCGGCCGGCGTTCGATCAGCCCGGCCTTTTCGGTCCGGTCGGCAAGCCCGCTCATCCCCGGCGCCCCCAGATCCAATGCGGCGGCGGCCTCGCTCATCAGCGCGCCGTCGTTGCCTCCCAGGAAGAACAGGAGCCCTGACTGGGCTGCAGTCACGCCGCCTCCCGCCACGCGCGCTTGTGACCACCGCTGCAGGCGCCGCTGGCCCACATTCAACAGATAGACAAGGCGATGTTCCATACAGGATCCGCTAGGACGTGGGAGTTTGTTCGTATGCGAATATACCATGCCCTCTCAAGTCTATCGGCCCCGAATTCGATCGTCACGCAGGCACTAGCCGTTTGTGTCCTGAATCGCGCGATGTCTGTCATTTGCGATACGACGGAAAGCGCCAATCATTAGCACATGCCGCTGCGCAACGGCCCATTCCCATGGGACTGAAGGCGCGCGGCGGCCTACGCCTTGACGCGGCTATCGCTCGCGGCAGGCCGCGGCATCCTTAGCGCATGACCTAATCAAGGGGATCATCATGACCCGGATCGACAAAGTGCTGTACACCGGCAAGACCCACACCACGGGCGGACGCGAAGGCGCTGCCCGCAGCACGGACGGACGCCTCGACGTCAAGCTGTCGCCTCCTGGTGGGGCGGGCAGTGGCACGAATCCGGAGCAGCTGTTTGCTGCCGGCTGGTCGGCATGTTTCATCGGCGCGATCGGCCACGCTGCCCGCGCGAAAGGCGTGACGCTGCCGCCTGACCTGGCGGTCGACGCAGAAGTGGATCTGGGCACGGCGGGCGATGCGTTCCTCCTGCAGGCGCGCCTGAATGTCAGCATGCCCGGCATCGATGCGGGCACGGCGAGAGTGCTGGTCGATGCCGCTCACCAGACCTGCCCATACTCGAAAGCCACACATGGCAACATCAACGTGGAAATCAACGTTGTGCCAGAGCAGAAGGGCGCCCGATGAAATCACTGACCAGACGTTCGCTGGGAATCGCCATCGGGGCCATTCTCGCCTTGGCCGCCTTCGGCTCCCACTCGGCTCCGGCGCTGCCGCCCGGCACGGCGAAAACGACCGTCGTGCTGGTACACGGCGCCTTTGCCGACGGTTCGGGTTGGGGCAAAGTCATTCCGCTGTTGCAGTCCAGCGGGCTCAACGTCGTAGCCGTACAGAATCCGCTTACCTCGCTGGCTGACGATGTGGCGGCGACGCGCCGCGTGCTCGATGCGCAAGAGGGACCGGTTGTACTCGTCGGACACTCGTGGGGCGGCGTGGTCATCTCGGAAGCGGGCATGCACGAGCGCGTCAGGTCACTGGTCTACGTGGCCGCGTTCGCTCCGTCCGAAGGACAGTCTGTCGTCGACCTGACAAAGGGTTACCCGACACCGCCGGGGTCGAGGTTCCTGGTGGCGGACAGCGGTGGCTTCCTGAAGCTGAGTGCGGAAGGGATGGCCAAGCACTTCGCCCAGGACTTGCCGGCTGCGCAGACCAGCCTGATGACCGTGACGCAAGCGCCCATCCGTGCCAGCAGCTTCGAGGAGAGACCGAAGGAGGCCGCCTGGCGCACCCGGCCGACGTGGTATGTGCTGACGCAAAACGACCACATGATCGACCCCGGCCTGCAGCGCGCGATGGCCCGCAGCATCTCCGCCCATGTGGTGAGCGTACCGTCTTCGCATGTGCCGCAACTGTCAAAGCCGGCGCAAGTGGCCGAAGCGATCATCAGCGCCGCCGCGCAGGCGAATCGGTAAGGCAATGGACTCGACAGGGGCATTGCGGCGTCGGCCGGCGCCGCCGCATCGATCCTGCTTCCCGATGTGCTAGACCGGAAGCGTCCGTGCCAGCACGTTCATTCTGCAAATCCGCAGCACCTCGTCAGATCGGTCGCGATCGACGATCACACGCGAGATCGCGAGCCCGCCGGACATTTCAGACATCACAGAGATTGCGAGCACGCCCGCATCGGCATGTCCGACCCGCTCGAGCATCCGGGCCAGCAGGGAAGTCAGCCTGGCGGTACCGTGCTCGAAGGCGTAGCGCGAATCATCGCCGAGCAAGGCGGCATGGGCTGTCAGCGTCGCAATCGGGCAGCCCGTGCTGCGATGATCCCGATGTTCAGGCGAAAGATAGCGCTCGACATACTCCCGCAGTGCGTCGGCCGGGGGGTGGTCGTGGCAAATCCGCTCCAGCCTCTCCTGCGTGCTGGCAAACGCGCGCTCGATGGCGCGCGCGATCATGTCTTCGCGAGACGAGAAGTGATAGTAGAAGCCGCCATGGGTCAGCCCCACGCTTTTCATCAGCTCGGACACGGAGATCTTGTCCGGGCCGTCGCGCCGCACCAAAGCGGAAGCCGCCTCGACCAGGCTGTTGTGCGTCTTCTCCCGTTGTTCGGAACCGTATCTCATTGATGTGCCGTTGCCTTCTCCATGCCGATCAATATATCAGGAAGACGGCCGGTGACGTCTGTGGAGGCCTTCCACACACGGCCAGTTTCTTTGTTATGATGACCATCATACTATCTCGCCACGGAGAGAGACTTCAATGAAAGCTGTCATCGCTGGATATGCTCGTTCGCCGTTCCACTTTGCAAAGAAGGGCGCATTGGCCACGACCCGGCCGGACGAACTTGCCGCGCAAGTGGTACGTGGTCTGCTGGCGCGAACTGACCTCGATCCGGCTCTCATCGAGGACGTCATTCTGGGGTGCTCGTATCCAGAAGGCCCGCAGGGTACCAATCTCGCGCGCATTGTTGGTCTGCTCGCCGGTTTGCCTCATACCGTTGCCGGGACCACCGTCAATCGCTTTTGCGGATCGTCCATGCAGGCGATCCACATGGCGGCGGCCAATATCGAAGCCGGCATGGGCGATGCGTTCCTCTGCGTGGGAGTGGAGTCCATGACGATGGTGCCCCAGGGCGGGTTCACCCCGTCTCCCAATCCGCGGCTCAAAGCGGCCTCGCAGGCCTATGTCTCGATGGGGGAAACGGCGGAGAACGTAGCGGCGCGCTGGAACGTGACCCGCCGTGAACAGGAAGCCTTTGCTGTCCATTCGCATATGAAGGCAGCAGCTGCTCGCGCAGAAGGCCGCTTGCGCGACGAGATTGTCCAGATCCAGACGCCTGAGGGGTCCGTCGTCACGGAGGATGGCTGCATTCGGCCCGGGACATCCCTCGAAGCGCTGGCGAACCTGAAGCCTGCCTTCCGCGCGGAAGGCGTTGTCACCGCGGGCACGTCTTCGCCCTTGACCGACGGGGCGGTCGCGGTGCTTGTCACTAGCGACAAGTTCGCGGAGCGCCACAACCTGCCTGCAACGGCCCGGATTCTGTCTTTCGCGGTTGCCGGAGTCGATCCGGAAATCATGGGCGTCGGCCCCATTCCGGCCACGAAGAAGGCATTGGCACGCGCGTCGCTCGATGCCAGCAAGCTGGGGGTGGTGGAGATCAACGAGGCGTTCGCCTCCCAGGCAATTGCGTGCATGCGTGACCTCGACCTTGTCCCGTCCCGCACCAACCTGGATGGCGGCGGGATCGCCATCGGGCATCCGTTGGGCGCGACGGGCGCGCGCATTACTGCCAAGGCCGCATCCTTGCTGCAACGCGAGAGGCAGCGCTATGCGCTGGCTACGCAGTGTATTGGCGGAGGACAAGGTATCGCGACCATCCTTGAACGGGTCTGAAGCAGGAGGGCGATGACGGATGCGTCGGCCGGCACACGTGGAGGGCAGTTGACCAAGGGCCGGCAGCGTTCCGCGTCGCCGCCGCATGAGGACGGAAGCTGAGTCGAATGTGACGCAAGTCACGGCAACAGGAGCAGGGCGATGAGTGCAAAGGACGTAGTGCTGTGTCATCCGGTACGGACCGCGATCGGGGCCTTCAACGGGTCGCTGAAGGGTACGCCGGCCACCGAACTGGGCGCGGCGGTAATCCGCGAAACGGTGCGGCGCGCGGGCATTGAAGAGGCAGCGATCGGCAGTGTGGTGTTCGGCAATGTGGTGCAGGCAGGCAATCGGATGAATCCGGCGCGGCAGGCCGCTATCGGCGCGGGCTTGCCGGTGTCGTTGCCGGCGATGACCGTGAATCGCGTATGCGGGTCGGGCGCGCAGGCGATCGCCACGGCGGCGGACGAGGTGCGGCTTGGCTATGTCGATGTGGCAGTCGCGGGCGGCATGGAGAACATGGACCGCGCACCGTATCTGCTGGCCAGCGGCCGCTGGGGCAATCGCATGGGCGATGCCACCATGCAGGACAGCATGCTGCACGACGGCTTGCAGGACGCATTTTCTGGCCAGCATTCAGGCTGGCACACCGAAGATCTCGCGACGCGCTACGAACTGAGCCGGGACGCGCAAGATCGTTGGGCAGAGCGTTCGCAGTCATACTTTGCCCGCGCCCGGCAGCAGGGCCGTTTCGCGGCGCAGATCGTTGACATCGCACTGAAGGGCAAGCAGGGCACTGTCGCATTCAATATCGACGAGGCCAGTCGGCCGGAAACGACGCTGGAAGGACTGGCACGCCTGAAGCCCGCGTTCCGGCCCGACGGCACCATCACGGCTGGGAATGCGCCCGGCATCAACAGCGGCGCCGCTGCCGTGCTGGTGGCGGACCGTGCCTTCGCCGAACGCCACGGGCTCGCGCCCATGGCCCGGCTCGCGGCCTACGGCGTCGGGGCCGTGGAGCCGGGCCTGTTCGGACTGGGACCAGTGCCGGCAGTGCGCCAGGCACTGCAGCGAGCCGGCTGGTCGCAGGGCGATGTCGAGCGATTCGAGATCAACGAGGCCTTCGCGGCGGTGCCGCTGGCCGTTGCCGCCGAACTTGGCCTGCCGCACGACATCATCAACGTCGACGGCGGCGCAATCGCGCACGGCCATCCCATTGGCGCGACCGGCGCGGTGCTGACCACGCGGCTGCTGTACAGCATGCAGGCGGACGGCATCCGGCGGGGCATCGTCACGTTGTGCATCGGCGGCGGGCAGGGCATCGCCCTCGCGCTGGAAATGCTGTCGTGAGGCCGCCATCCATGAAGATACTGGTACTCGGCGCGGGCGGCATGGGTGGCTACTACGGGGCGAGGCTGATCGAGGCTGGCGCCGACGTGACGTTCCTGGTCCGTCCCGCTCGCGCGGACGCTCTCGCGCATCATGGCCTGCGCGTGCGTAGCGACCTGGGGGACTTTCGCGGTTCTGTGAAGACGGTCGTGGCCGATGATCCCGGCGCCGGCTACGACCTGGTATTGCTGGCCTGCAAAAGCTATGACATCGACGCGGCGATGGACGCCATCGCTCACAGCGTCGTGGAAGGCGGCGCCGCGGTCCTGCCGTTGCTCAATGGCCTGTCCGTCTACGACCAACTGGATCGCCGCTTCGGCCGGGACCGCGTTCTTGGCGGGGTGTCGTACATCGCGACGACCCTGGCCACGGACGGGGCGATCTCGCATGCGGGACGCGCGGACAAGCTTCTTGTCGGTGCCCGCACGCAACAGGGGCAGACGCTGGCTGCGGATTTCCACAGGCTGATCTCGCGCACGCCTGGCATTCGGGGCCTCTCCCCCGACATCGGGCAGGAGCTATGGAACAAGTGGGTCATGATCGCCGCCGGCGCACTGATGACCTGCCTGATGCGTGGCACGGTCGGCGACATCCTGAAGACGCGAGACGGCCGCAGGCTGATGGAGCAGGCCATCGACGAGTGCAACGCCGTGGCGGCGCTCTGCGGCTATCCCCTGCCACCGCGCGTGGCAGCGGAGATGCGCGACCGCTTGCTTGACGATGCCTCGACCTGGGCAGCTTCGATGATGCGCGACATCGCACGAAACGCGGGCCAGATCGAGTCCGATGCCATCGTCGGCGATCTTCTGGCGCGCGCCGCAACTGTTGGCCGAGACTTGCCGCTGAGCCGCATCGCTTACTGTCACCTGCAGGTCTATCAGGGCCAGCATGGCTGAGCAGGGCGCTCCACAAGTCGCATGGATTGCGCTGCCGCCTTGCGCTGCGCCGTCGCCGGGTATCCAGATACCGCCGATTCGATCGACCATACCAAAGGTTGATTGATATATCTGACGCCTTGCGCGAATACTCGACCAAAACCAGCTCATGAGGTAGGACCGCTCCGGCGGAGGTTGCGCTCTCTGATGGAGCGAACCGGATCCATTTGTTCAAATAATTTGATGGATTTGTCCGTGGATCGATCTCCTCAGGCAAAGCGGCCTCCGCTATCGTTCCGGTTATGGCAGCCATTGCCAAATAGACGTCGCAGAGAATATTCAGCGAAATTGAATGCCCGGGCGGCGCCCCTGGCTTGCGACCAGCTCGCAGTCCCAGTCCCCAAAACGAACAGGAGAACTTCCATGTCCAAACTACCGTTGCTCGAACCTGCCGATTGCGCACTGATCCTCGTCGATGAACAGGCAGGCCTTGCGTTCGCTGCGGGTTCCCAGGACCCGCAGATTCTGCGCAGTAACGGTCTTGCGGTCGCCAAGACAGCGGTTACCTTTGGGCTGCCGGTCGTGGTCTCCACTTCGGCCTCCAAGGTGTACAGCGGCCCATTGATGCCGGCGTTCCGTGAAGTGCTGACAGACGTCACGCCAATCGAACGCCGCAACATGAACCTTTGGGAAGACGATGCGGTGCGCAACGCGATTACGGCGACCGGAAAGCGTACGCTGATCATCGCTGGCATGTTGACGGAGGCTTGTGTAAGCTTCCCGGTCCTCTCGGCGCTGTCCGAGGGCTATCAGGTGCACGTCGTTGCCGATGCTTGTGGCGGACTGACACCGGCGAGCCATGACCTCGCGTTGCGGCGGATGGCCGCCGCTGGCGCGGTCATGACCTCCTGGATTCAGCTCCTGCTCGAATTCCAGAGGGACTGGACCCGCCATGACACCTATGAGAAGGCACGCTCGATCGTGGTGGAGCACGGTGGCGGGTATGGCACGGGCCTCGCGTATGCGCGTGACATGATCAAACCGGCGTGAGCGTCATTGCCGCAGACACCTAATGCTGTTCGGAGGATGCAAACGACATGGCAGCCATCAGCGATTCGCAGCTTCACGATAACCCGGCTACGAGCTTGTGGGCGCAATGCCGCACGGCCGTACTGCTCACCATCGTGGGTGGCGCCATCGACACCATCGGCTTCATCGCATTGCTCGGCTTCTTTACCGCCCATGTGACTGGCAACCTGGTGCTGGCGGGCGCCGCGTTCGTGAAAGGAGGCGCGGGCCTGTGGGTGAAACTCGGGGCCATTCCGCTATTTATCGTCACGGTCATGCTTGCCAAGATATGGATTGACCGCTGCAGCCAGTCCCACAAGACACTGGGCTGGCTGTTCGTGGCGGAGGCTGTGTTCCTGTCGGGCTTCATGCTGGCGGGCCTGTATTTCGATCCGCTTCTCGATCCCGGTGCGGGCGAACTGGCGCTGACCGGCGGCCTGGGCCTGATGGCCCTGGCAATCCGCAATACAGCGAGCAAGACGCTGATCAAGCACATCAGCCCCAGCACCATGATGACAGGGAATACCACGCAGCTCGGCATCGACCTGTCCAATTTCGTACGCACGCTCAGCCGGGAGCACGGGATGGCCGTGCTGAAAAGCGGCAGCATCGTCGCCGGCTTTGTTGCAGGCGCGTTTCTTGGCGCCGTGCTTTACATGCGCATCGGATTCTGGAGCGTATTGCCTTTCATGATGGTGACTCTATATCTGGCCAGTCTCTCCTTCCGCAAGCAATTCATCTGAGGGGGCCATGACCATCAACAGAAGTCGACTGGAATCGTTCAGTGACGGGGTCATTTCTGTGAGCCTGACGCTGATGCTCTATCAGATTCAGCTTCCCGCTGAATTCAACTGGGGTGGCGTACGAGCGGAGGCACGTCACTTCTTCGGATATGTGCTCAGCTTTGTTTACGTCGGGATTTACTGGAACAATCACCATCACATGTTCCAGATGGTGCGAAGCATCAATGGAAAGATCATGTGGGCAAATCTCAACCTGCTGTTCTGGCTGACGATGATTCCCATCACCACCACCTGGATCGGAAAGTCAGAGTTCTCGAAGGTTCCAACTGCGCTGTATGCCTCTGTACTGTTCATGTGTGCCACATCCTATTGGATATTGCAGCGTGTCATCATGGCATCGCAGGGAAAGGGTTCCTCGCTCGCAGGTGCGATTGGCAAGGATCTGAAGGGGAGGGTATCTCTTGTCGTGTACGCGCTGGCAATCCTGGTAAGTTTCTACAGCAGTATCGCAGCAACATTGATTCTGATTGCGATGGCGGCATTCTGGTTTCTTCCCGACTCGCGCATCGAAAGGTATCTCCTGGGGCAGGAGGGCAAGGATTCATAGCCCACCGGCCTGATGGAAACGGTCCTTGCGTTGTTACCTTACGGCGCGCCCGCCCGCATGGCGCGCAGGGCCGCTGGTGCGCCGTGCAGGAACATGTCGACCTGCCGGCGGATCACGGCTTCCATGTCGGCCGGCACCTTGAGCCCGTAGATCCATTTGCGCACGCCGATATAGAAGATGGCTGCGTGCAGGCTCCAGATCATCTCGATCTCGGCCTCGGTCTGCGCCGCATCTCGGGGTGCGGGAATACCGAATTCTTCCCTGACCTCGGCCAGCACGGGCAGGAACACCTTGCTGCGCAGTTTGCTCAGGTACTTCTTGTTGATGCCTTCGTGGGTCAGCCCGGCAAAGATGAACAGGCGGATCCATTCTTCACGGAGGATCACCGATGAATAGTCGAGGTAAAACGTGTAGAGCCGTTCCGTCAGGGGCATGGAGCGGTCCGAAATCTGGCGCTCCCAGTCCGCGCGCCACTGGAAGACCTCGTTGTAGACGCGCTCGATGAGCGCGTCCTTGCTCTCGAAATAGCGATAGAGCAAGGGCTGCGTGACGCCGATCTGCCGGGCCAGTTCGCGGGTGCTGCCGCCGAAGCCATTGCGGGTGAAGTGCTCGATGGCCTTTTCGACGATCTGCTGCTCGCGCTCCTCGGGCAGCAGGCGCCGGGTGCCCTTGACGGCGGCGTCTTCCGCAGCCGGTGCGTTGCCTGTCTCCATGACGTTCTCTCTCTCGCGATGACGATGCGGATGATGTCCGGATTCTACCAATCGCCCGATTAGTGAGAAGACGGGCGCGCGCAGGCACCTGCGCACGCCCGTTGCATGGCCCGGAACGATCCGGAGCTGCGGCTAGCTGGCAGGCTTGCTTTCGATGCCCAGTTCGCAGGCGACGCGCTGGTTCTGGTAGGCCGCGCGTTCCCATGCGCCGCGTGGCGAGCGGTCGGTCACGGAAAACACATAGATGCCCACAAACGCCGCCAGCATCGAGAATAGCGCCGGGTACTCATACGGATACACCGCCGACGCATGTCCCAGCACCTGCACCCAGACGGTGGGGCTCAGGATCGTCAGCACGACAGCGGTCACGAGCCCCGTCATCCCGCCGAGCACGGCGCCGCGCGTGGTCAGTCCGCGCCAGTAGATCGACAGCAGCAGGACGGGAAAGTTAGAGCTTGCGGCGATCGAGAAGGTCAGGCTGACGATGAAGGCAATGGTCTGCTTCTCGAACAGGATGCCGAGCAGGATCGAGAGCACGCCCAGCACCAGCGTGGTGAGGCGCGAGACCCGCATTTCGTCCTTGTCGGACGCGTGGCCCTGGCGGATGACGGTCGCATACAGGTCATGCGAGATGGCCGAGGACCCGGCCAGCGTCAGCCCCGCGACCACGGCAAGGATGGTCGAGAACGCCACGGCGCAAATGAAGCCGAGGAAAACGTTGCCGCCGACAGCATGCGCAAGGTGCACGGCCACCATGTTGACCCCGCCGATCACGGCGCCCGCGCCGTTGTGATAGAGGGGGTCCGGCGCCACCAGCGCGATCGTGCCGAAGCCGATCACGATGATCATGGCGTAGCCCGCGCCGACGATGCCTGTCGCATAGAGCACGCTCTTGCGCGCCGCCTTGACGTCGGCCACGGTGAAGAAGCGCATCAGGATGTGCGGCAGGCCCGCGGTGCCGAAGATCAGCGCCAGGCCCAGCGACACGGCCGAGACCGGGTCGGAGACGAGCCCGCCGGGGCGCATGATCGCGTCGTGCTTGCCGTGCGCGGCAATGGCGTGCTCGAACAGGGTGTCCAGGCTGAAGCCGAAATGGCTCAGGACCATGAACGCCATGAACGCGCATCCGGCCAGCAGCATGACCGCCTTGATGATCTGGATCCACGTGGTGGCCAGCATGCCGCCGAAGAACACGTAGACCACCATCAGGACGCCGACCAGCACCACCGCGGAGGTGTAGTTGAAGCCGAACAGCAGTTCGACCAGCTTGCCGGCGCCGACCATCTGCGAAACCAGGTACAGCAGCACGATCACGATCGAGCTCGAGGCCGAGAATCCGCGGATCGGGCGCTGCCTGAGGCGGTAGGACAGCACGTCGGCGAGCGTGTAGCGGCCGAGGTTGCGCAGCGGCTCGGCGATCAGGAACAGGATGATCGGCCAGCTCGCCAGGAAGCCGATCGAATAGATCAGGCCGTCATAGCCGCTGGTGAAGACCAGTGCCGAGATCCCCAGCAGCGACGCCGCCGACATGTAGTCCCCGGCGATCGCCCAGCCATTCTGCATGGCGGTGATCTTGCCGCCGGCCGCGTAGTGGTCCGCCACGCTGTGGTTGCGCCGGGCCGCCCAGCGCGTCACCGCGAGCGTGGCGGCGACGAACACCACGAACAGGGCAATAGCGATCAGGTTCAGGCCCTGGCCGACGGGCGGCGTGGCGGCCCAGGCCGGGGTGGCCGCCAGCAGCGGGACAACCGTGGTCAGTGCGCGTTTCATGGCTGTTCTCCGTTGCGGATGTCCGCGATCATCCTGTCGTAGACGGTGTTGCTGCGATACACGTAGACGGCCACCAGCGTAAAGGTGAACGCGAACATGCCGAAGCCGATGGGGATGCCGACGCTCATCGGCCGGCCCGGCGTCAGCGGCAGGGCGAGCAGGTCCGGCCGGAAGGCCAGCGTCAGGATGAAACCGAAATAGACCAGCAGCATGGCGGCCGTGAGCGACCATGAGAAGCGCCGGCGCATGCGGTGCAGGTGTTCGAAGGCGGGCTCGCTCAGCATCGGGTGCGGGACGACTGGCGTCTCGGACCCGGCGAGGCCGGGGCCGGCCGCGAAGGGGGCAGAGGTGGGGGCAGCTTGGGGCATGAGGTTGTCTCCGAATGGTTGTTGTTCCGGGCCGCGCTCAGAACCGGCGGGACACGGCGGTCTCGCGCATCACGGCTTCCGGCGTGCGATAGCGCTCGGCCATCTCGCGGTCCTGCTCGCTCCGGAGTTGCGCCTGCATATACGCGCCAAGATGGCGCGCATGCTCGACGACGGCCTGTCCGACCTGGACGCGTTCGGCGCTGTACGCTTCGAGCGCCGCTTCGGCCGACGCATGGCCGGCAAGGGCGCGCACCAGCGCCATGGCATCGCCCGCTGCCTTGGTCACGCCCATGCCGCAATGCGGGCGCGCCACGAAGGCGGCGTCGCCCAGCAGCGCGATCCGGCCAAACGCCATTCGCGGCACGGTCAGGTCGTAGATCGGCTGGAACAGTGGCTGGGAGGTTTTCGCGACCACTTCAGCAAACTGCGGCGCCAGCAGTTCGGTGGCGGCGCGTTCCATGTCGGCGAGCACGTCCGGACGGATCAGTCCCGGCGGGATGCCGTTGGCCCAGAGCTTGCCCGTGGCGTCGGTCAGCAGGTCCTGAAGTTCATCGTCCTCGCGCGTGGCGCGATACCAGACGAAGTTGTAGCGGCGTTGTCCCGGCTCCGTGCTGTTGCCGTCGCCGGCCACGGGGTAGCCGAGGATCTGCTCATGCGGAGGCAGGCAGAACGCGAACTTGCCGAAGATCGCGGCATGCGTGGCCGGCGAGAGCTGCGTTTCGTCGACCAGGCCGCGCCAGGCGATGTATCCCGCGTACTCGAGGCCCGCCGCCGGCAACATCTGTTCGCGCACGCCGGAGCGGAAGCCGTCGGCCGCGACGACGACGTCGGCGCGGTGCGTGGAACCGTCCTGGAGCGTGACCAGCGCGTGGTCGGCACGCGAATCGACCGCCGTCACCATCGCGCCGGTACGGTAGGCGCCCCGGAATGCCTTGCCCAGCACGTCGTACATCTTGCCCCATGCGGTCAGCGTCTGCGGCATCTCGCGCTCGGACACGACAGCGCCGTCGCGCGAGAGCGTCATGCGGGCATTGACGCGCACGCCGATGCTGTCGTCGACCGCCACGCCGGCAGCGGCCAGCGCGTCGAACAGTTCCGGATGGGTGACGATGCCGGCGCCACGGCCGCTCAGGGCCTCGGGCGTGCGTTCGAATATCTCAACGTCCCACCCGCTGCGCTCAAGCATGTTGGCGGCAAACAGCCCGCCGAGCGAGCCGCCGACGATGATCGCTTTTGGTTTCTGGTGCAGTACGGTGTTCATGCCATCCCTCCGGTTCTTGCTTGCGCCGCATTTGGCAGTTCCAGGCCGGCCACTTCGGCAGCCGGGTAGTTCAGTTCGATCGTCACGCCAGACGGGTCTTCAATGAAGACCTGGTGCAGGCCGAGGCCCGGCACCGTACGGTCGCGCCAGGGGATGCCTGCGGCGCGCAATGTTGCCCACATCTGCTGCACGCCGGTGGCCAGGAACGCGATGTGGTCCAGCGTGCCGGTGCCCGTCGCGGGCAGCGACTTGTCGCCGAGATAGGCGGACAGTCCCGCGGCGTTGTCCGGATCCACGCCAATGAGGTGGACGGTGCCGTAGTCGCGCTCGTCGTCGCCCATATAGAGCCAGGCGCCGGGAAAGTTGAACGGCGGACGGTAGCCACGGCGAAAACCGAGGATGCGTTCATAGAACGCACAGGACCGTTCGAGGTCCGTAGTGCGGATGGAAAAATGTGCCAGCTTGGTGAGTGCCATCGCTGCCTCCTTAAATTATCGAGCGATCAGTGATCGTTTGATAAATAATAGGGCGGATCGCCCAGCGGGCAAAGGGCGGAGAAGCTGGTGTTAACCCTGATCCAGGAAGGTGGCTGGCGATGGCGCGTGGCGAATCGGCGACAGCGCCGGCAAGGCCTTGTTGCTGGCCGGGCGAGGCAATGCGCGCCAAGGCGTGGCATCATCGCCCGACATGCCATCGTGCCGTCGCAGGTCATTGCCGAACGGCAACCCGACGATGGGACCGCGTTCTACATGCTGGCGCGCGACGCATCGGCAGGACCCGGCGCCCCAAGCACGGATCGATCAACCAGTCCCAAGGCAAAAATGGACAAGCTGCTTGCACTGAAGATGTTCGTGGAAACCGTGGACGCGAAGGGTTTTTCCGCCGCGGGGCGCCGCCTGAACCTGGCCACATCGTCAGTTACGCGCGCGCTGGACGGGCTTGAGGCGTCGCTCGGTGCGGTGCTGCTGAACCGCTCCACACGGCTCATTACCGTCACGGAGGCAGGCGCCGCCTACTATCAGCGGGCCCGCAGGATCCTGGATGCGGTCGAGGAGGCCGACGCGCTGATCGCGGATCGGGGCGAGGAGCCGGTAGGGCAACTGCGCGTGTCGTTGCCGGTGGCGTTCGGCCGGCGGTGCATCGCGCCCTATCTGGGCGATTGGCTGGCGAAGTATCCGCAGCTCGAGGTCGAAGTGACGCTGACCGACGATATCGTCGACCTGTTGGGCGAGCGCATCGATCTTTCCGTGCGGCTGGGCAGCCCGGCATCCTATGACAACGTCGTCGCGCGGGAAATCGGGCGCTTTCGCCGCCATGTCGTTGCCAGCCCGGACTATCTGCAAGGCCACGGCAGTCCCGCTGATCCGGTCGACCTGGTCAATCACCGCTGCCTTCGGTTCAGCTATGGCGCGCGCGATCAGGTCTGGACCTTCCGGCAGGGCGACAGCGAGACCAAGGTGCCGGTCAGCGGCCACTTCCGCAGCAACAACGCCGAGGTCCTGCGCGACGTCGCGCTGGCCGGCGCAGGGATCGGCCTGCTGCCCGACTGGCTGGTCGACCACGACATCGCTAGCGGTCAGCTGACGGCGTTGTTCGACGACTGGTCCGTCAATCCGGACCAGGCAAGCTCGGTGATTTCAGCGCTGTATCTGCCGACCCAGCGCGGCTCACGCAGAATCGGCGCATTCCTGGAGTTCCTGGCCGCGCTGCCCGGGCCGACCCGCCGCCGGGACTGACGCATGCTGCCGCGCCGGCGCGTACGCGGGAGCGGGGCGCCGCGCCGCGCCGCGTTCAGGCCGACGGCGCTTTTCCGGCGAACGCGTCTTCCAGCAGCTGGCGGATCCCCTCGCGTTCGAGCGGGCGCGGATTCGGATACTGGTCGCGCAGCGCCAGCTCGCAGGCTTGATCTAGGTCGGCCGACGACAGTCCCAGTTCGCGCAGCGATGTGGGCGCACCGAGCTTCGCCGCCAGTTCGAACACGGCGAGCGGGCCGCTGCCATGCGCGGCACCGAGTGCCTGTGCAATGGCGGCCATTGCCTCCGGCGCGGCAGGCGCGTTGTACGCCAGCGCATGAGGAAGCACCACCGTGTGGACCTCGGCATGCGGCAGGTTGAAGGTCCCGCCCAGTGTGTGACAGAGCTTGTGATGCAGGCCGGCCGTCACGCTGCCGAGCACGGCGCCGCACAGCCAGGCGCCGTAGAGCGCGTCGCTGCGGGCTTCGCGCAACGCCTCGTCAGCGTGCTGCTCCGCTGCGGCAATGACCGGCAGTGCCCGGCCGAATGCTGCAATGCCTTCGCGTGACATCCACTGGCTCACGGGGTTGCGGTCGGAGGCATAGAGCCCCTCGGCCGCATGGGCGATGGCATTGATGCCACTGGTCACGCTGATCGGGACCGGCAGGCCCAGCGAGAGGTCCGGATCGTAGAGGATGGTTCGTGGCAGCACGCGCGGGTCGCGCCCCGTGCGCTTCAGGCCGGCATCGGTCAGCCCATAGATCGGTGTCATTTCCGACCCGGCGTAGGTCGTCGGCACGGCGATGACCGGCAGTTCCGACTCCAGTGCGATGGCCTTCGCCAGCCCGATGGTCGAGCCGCCGCCAATGGCGACAGCGCAGTCGGCACCAAGCCGTGCGGCGTGCTCGCGCGCCAGGCGCGCCTGCTCGATCGGTACGTGCATCACGGCGCCGTCGAAAATCCCGGCGCTGCGCGTGCCCAGCACCGCGGCCGCGCGTTCGGCAAGCTTGCGCTGGCCGGGCGTGCACAGCACCAGCGCGCTGCGCGCGCCGAGGGCATCGGCTTCCTCGGCAAGCCGCGCCAGGCTGCCGGGGCCGAAGACGACGCGTTGCGGACGGGTCTGGTAGGCGAAAGGAACCATCGCGAAATGCCTGTCAGGAAGTTGGTAAAGGGTTTAGGCCAGCAGCGCGCGCTCAGTCGACGGCAATGTTGCGTGCCTTGATCAGCCGGCCCCAGCGCGCCGATTCGTCCTGGATCAGCTTGTTGGTCTGCTGTGCATCGCCGGCCACCACGTCGAAGCCGCCGTCGGTCAGCAGTTTCGCGATCGCCGGATCGCGCAGCGTCGACGTCATGGCGGATGTCAGTTTGCCCAGCACTTCCGGCGGGGTCCTGGCCGGCGCGATCATCGCGACCCACGAATAGGCCTCGAAGCCCTTGTAGGACTCGGCTACCGCGGGGACAGCCGGCAGCCTCGCATCACGCTGGCGCGAGGTCACGGCCAGCGCGCGCAGCTTGCCCGACTGCACGTAGGGCAGCACCAGCGGCAGGCTCGCGATCATCGAGTCGACGTGGCCGCCGAGCAGGTCGTTGATGGCCGGGCCGCCCCCCTTGTAGGGCGTATGGATGCCACTGGTGCCCGCGGCCTCGTGAAAGGCCTCGGCCACGAGCTGGTTCGAGCTGCCGTTGCCCACCGACGCGTAGGACACCTTGTTCGGCACGCGTGCCGCCGTCACGTAGTCCTGCACGGTCTTGTAGGGCGAGGCGGCGGGTACGACCAGCACCATCGGCGAGCGCACCATGTAGGAGACGCCGGTCAGGTCGCGATGCGAGGCATAGGGCAGCTTCGGGTAGAAATGCGGCTCGGTGGCAAAGCCGTCGAACACCATGCCGACGGTGTAGCCGTCCGGCGCGCTGCGCGCGATCTGCCCCGTGCCGATGGTGCCGCCCGCGCCCGCGCGGTTGTCGATCACCACCGTCTGCGCCAGCCGCTTGCGCAGGCCCTCCTGGACCTGCCGCGCGACCTTGTCGACGGTGCCGCCGGCGGCATAGGGGACGACGATCGTGACCGGCTTGGCGGGCCACGTGTCAGCCCGGGCGAAGCCCGGTGCCAGCGCGCAGGCAAGCGTCAGCACCAGCGCGGCGGATGCTTGCGCGCGCGCTCGCACCGAATGGAAAAGGAAGGGCAGGGCGGTAGTCATCGTGGATCTTGTCTCCATGGTCGGCACGTTCCGATCGTTCGCGTCGCTTGCGCAAATCCAATCACGTGATGCTTCTGCTTTGCATTTTGTGCAAAAAACTTGCAGCGTAGCTCGTCGCCCCGATACTATGCCCTGGTCACTTCAACGGGAAGCCTTTGCTTCCGCGCAATGCCTTTGCGGGAAATGCACAAATGGAATTTGTCCGTTTTGCCGAGAACCTGGCCACCTTCGTCGACGTGGCGCGCGCCGGCAGCTTTTCGGCAGTCGCCAGGCGCAAGGGACAGGTGGCGTCGTCGGTCGCGCGCCAGATCGATGCGCTCGAGCGTGAAATGGGCGTGGCGCTGTTCACGCGTTCCACACGTGCGCTCGTGCGCACCGAGGCCGGGGACCTGCTGTTCGAGCGCGCGGCGCGCATCCTGCAGGAGTTGAACGACACGCGCGACGCCGTGACGGCGCTGGAACAGGGCGTCAGCGGCAGGCTGCGGGTTGCCTGCCTGCCCGCTTTCGCGCGACGCCATGTGGTGCCGCATCTTGGCAGCCTTTATGCGCAGTATCCGGGGCTGACCGTGGAACTGGAGCTGACCGAGCGCATCGTGGATCCGGTGCTGGAGCGCTTCGACGTGGTCATCCGCGTCGGACAGCAGGCCGACAGCAGCCTGATTGCCCGGCGCATCGCCAGCCAGCGCTACATCGTTTGTGCAACGCCGGCCTATCTCCAGGCGCACGGCCGCCCCTTGCATGCCGAAGAGCTCGCGCACCACCGCCTGATCGACCGCGCCCACAGCACCAGCATGCGCGGCTGGCGCGAAGTGCTCCGGCCGGCCCACGCCGCCAGCGCCGCGTTCGCGATGGAGTGTGATGATTGCGATGCGCGCCGGCTGTCGGTGTTGCAGGGGCTCGGTATTGCGCTGATGCCGGACTGGTCGGTTGGCGAGGATATCGGCGCCGGCCGCCTGGTGGAACTGCTGCTGGAGGGCGTGCTGCCGCAGGCGCAGGGCGGCATCCATCTGGTGCGGGCCGCGCCGCGAGCGCCGGCCAAGCTGAAGGCATTTTCCGCGCACCTGCTCCAGAGCATCGGCTCCCCGCCTCTCTGGCAGGTTGCGATGACGCGCGCCGGTGGTCCCGCCGGGCGCGACGCCGCCTGAGATGTCATCGCCGGGCGCCGGCAGGGGGCAAAGCCCGACCCGGCCAGGACCCGGCTTTGCCGCGGTCCAGCTCAAGCCAGCGCCGGATAGTCGGTGTAGCCGGCGGCCGTGCCACCGAAGAACGTAGCGGCATCCGGCGCGTTCAGCGATGCCTGGGTCTTTAGGCGGTGAGGCAGGTCGGGATTGGCAATGAACGGCCGGCCGAAGGCGATGATGTCGGCGCGGCCGTCGGCAATTGCCTGTTCCGCGGACTGGCCATCGTATCCGCCCGCCAGCATCAGAACGCCGCGGTATGCCCCCCGCATCGCGAGGATCATGCCGTCCCAGCGCGGATTGGCAGCCTCGTCCCTGACGGTGCCGACCATCGCCGGCTCGACCAGGTGCAGGTACGCCAGCGGCCAGTCATTGAGGCGTTGCGCGATGTAGCCAAAGGTGGCTTCCGGCGTGTCGTCGCCCATGCCCATGAAGCGCCCCATCGGCGTGAGGCGTACGCCCACGCGTTGTGCGCCGATTTCCGCGGCCACGGCGTCCACCACCTCCAGCAGGAAGCGCGCGCGGTTTTCGATACTGCCGCCATAGGCATCGGTACGGTGGTTGCTTTCCGAGTTGATGAACTGGTCGAGCAGGTAGCCGTTGCCCGCATGGATCTCGACGCCGTCCACGCCCGCGTCGATCGCGTTGCGCGCGGCCTGCCGGTAGTCCTGCACGATGGCTGCGATCGCTGCCGCGCTCAGTGCCTGCGGTGTCGGGATCTCGCTCCACACGCCGTTGCCGTCCGCGTCGACGATGAAGGTCTTGCCCGGCACGGGCAGCGCGCTCGGCGCGACGGGCAGGGCGCCGCCGGGCTGGAACGACGGGTGCGAGACGCGGCCGACATGCCAGAGCTGCAGGAAGATCCGGCCGCCTTCGGCATGCACGGCGTCCGCCACGGCGCGCCAGCCCTCGATCTGCTCGGCGCTATGGATGCCGGGCGTCCAGGCATAGCCTTGCCCCTGCTGGGAAATCTGCGTGGCCTCGGTAATGATCAACGCTGCCGACGCACGTTGCCGGTAGTACTCCACATTCATGGCGCTGGGCACATTGCCCGGCTGGCCGGCGCGCGAGCGCGTCAGCGGCGCCATGGCCACGCGGTGGTTCAGTTGCAGGGCCCCGATCGTGATCGGTGCGAACAGATGGGATGTCATGACAGCGACTCCTGTTGACGGATTTCCAATATGCACAGTCGGCACGGTCTCAGCGGCGCGAGGCCAGTGCCAGCGCTGCCAGCGAGACCAGGGCGAGACCACTGCCGGTGGCGACAATGCCGGACCAGCCGAGGTGCGTGTAGAGCGTGCTGGCCAGTGCCGAGCCCACCGCGCCGCCGGCAAAGATGGCGGTCATGTACAGCGCGTTCAGGCGTCCGCGGCTGGCGGCATCGAGCGCGTAGATCGCACGTTGGCCGAGCACCATGTTCATCTGCACGGCAAAGTCGAGCACGATGCCGGTCAGTGCGAGCCAGTACAGGCCGCCGGCGCCGCCGGCGATTCCCGGGATAAAGCTGACGGCTGCCGCGATCATCGCAATGTAGGAGGCGATGCGCGTGTGGCCCGCGTCGGCCAGGCGCCCGGCCACCGGCGCCGCGATGGCGCCCAGTGCGCCGACCAGGGCGAACACGCCGATCTGCGATTGCGACAGCCCGTACCGGCCGGCAAGCTCCAGCGGCGCGGCGGTCCAGAACAGGCTGAATGCCGCGAACAGCAGCGCCTGGTACAGCGAGCGCTGACGCAGCACGGCGAAGCGCGTGAAGAGGTGCCACAGCGACGCCAGCAGGCTGCCATAGGTGGCACGATGTTGCGGCTCGCGGCGCGGCAGTGTCGTGACGATGATCGCCACCGTGACCAGCGTCATCGCGGCGGCGATATAGAAGACGGCGCGCCAGCCGAAGAACTCGGCCATCACGCTCGACAGCGGCCGCGACAGCAGGATGCCGGACAGCAGCCCCGCCATGATCGTGCCCACCGTGCGGCCACGCAGCGCCTCGGGTGCCAGGTGCGCGGCCAGCGGGATCAGGATCTGCACACTGACGGAGCTCAGGCCCAGCAGCAGCGATACCAGCAGGAACACATGCGGCTGCGTCGACATGGCGGCACCGACCAGGCTGATGGCCGCAGCCACGCCGCTGATGGTCAGCAGGCGCCGGTTTTCATGCAGATCGGCCAGAGGCACCAGGAAGAACAGCCCGACCGCATAGCCGATCTGGGTCAGCGACACGATCACGCTGGCGCTCTGGGCGGACAGGCCAACGGCCGGAGCGATCAGCTCGATGATCGGCTGGGCGTAGTAGAGATTGGCGACCAGCACGCCGGCGCACAGCGCAAACAGGGCGACCAGTGCGCCGGACATCGGCGCGGTTGCATGGCCGGCGCCATGCAGGGTGGGGGAGGTTGTGGATTCCATGGCTTTGGGTGTCAGGTTGCGGTGTCCAAAGCTTAGGGGCCGGCAGGGGCAATTTGAATCACAGCGGCAAGCAAGTCAGCGTTGCGTGGCGCGCAACGGCTGCCATCTGAAGGGGTGGCTTTTGATTATCATTGGATAAACCAACGGCGAGCGGCGGTCACCATCGGGATAGGGGGGCGGACGCATCGGCGCAAGGGCCGGTTCCGCGCAAGGCAGCGTGATGCTGGCGCCGTGGGGATGGACTGTCGTCTCGGTGCTGGCGCTGGCGAGCTCGCTCAGCGCATCGGGCGTGCGTGACTGGCCGGGCCCGCGTCGCGCTCGCTGGGTATCGTGAACGCGAACATGCTGCCGTGCGGCACCAGCGGCGCGGCATGCAGCTGGCCCCTGTGCCCGCTGATGATGGACCGGCAGATAGCCAGCCCCATGCCCATGCCGTTGGCCTTGGTGGTATAGAACGGTTCGAAGAGCTGCTCACGCGTGTTCGCGCCGATGCCGATGCCGTTGTCGGCCACGCTCAGTTCCAGCGCCGTGCCGTCGACGTTGCGCGTGTTGATGTGCATGACGCGCGGGCGGTCGTCGATTTCGCTCATCGCGTCCATGGCATTGACCACCAGGTTCAGGATCACTTGCTGAAGCTGGATGCCGTCTCCGAAAGCGGTCGGGTTTTCTGCGTGCAGGGCCAGCTTGACGGCAATCTGGCGGCGCTCGATCTCGCTGCGCGAAATGACCAGGATATGCCTGACCGCATCGTGGAGATCCACCGGAGCAAGTGCCGGCGCGGCATTGCGCGTGAGCGCCTGCAGGCTGCGGATCATCTCGCCGGCACGCTGGCCTTCGCTGGCGATGGCCTCCAGGCCTTCGCGAGCGTTGGCGATGTCGGGCACAGGCCGGGCCAGCCAGCGCAGGCTGGCGCCGGCATTCGAGACAATGGACATCAGCGGCTGGTTGATCTCGTGCGCGATCGATGCGGTCAGCTGCCCGGCCGTGGTGGCGCGCGCCACCCGGGCAAGGTCGGCCTGCGCGCTGCGTACCGCGTCCTCGGCCTGGCGCCGCGCGGTGATATCGGTCACGGTGCCGAAATACTGCAGCGTGCCATCATCCGCGGGCAGCGGCTCGCCGATCGCCGCAAGGTGGCGGATCGAGCCATCGGTGCGCACGATCCGATGCTCGACGCGAATCGGCAGCCACTGCTCGGTATGGGCCGACACCACCCGCCGTATCGTCTCCCGATCCTCCGGGTGCATGCGCGCGACGAAGTCCTCGAATGCGAATTCCTGCCGGGAGGGGTCGAGCTCGTAGATGCGCCGCAGCTCTTCAGAGCAACGGAAGCGATCGTGGCGCAGGTCCCAGCGCCAGCTGCCCGTCTGGCTCAGCCGTTCGCCCATGGCCAGCGATGCCTCGCTGGCGCGCAGTTCGCGCTCCACCTTCTTGCGGCGTTCGTTCTCGGCAAGCAGGTCGTCGTAGAGACGGGCCGAGCGCAGCGAGATCGCGGCCTGCGCGGCAATCAGCTCCAGCAGGCGTGCCTGCTCCAGCGTAAATGCGTCGCGGACCAGGCGGTTCTCCAGGTATAGCGCGCCGATCACCTCGTTGTGGCGCAGCATCGGAATGCAGATGGCCGAACATTCGGGATGCGCCGCGAAGTAAGGGTCCCGGGCGAAGGGCAGGGCAGGCCGGCCTGCACTGGCCATGGTCGCCTGGCCGGAGCGAACCGCCGTGTTGACCATCGACAGCGGCAGCGTGCCGGTTCCCAGGCGCTCCTGCACCAGGTGCACACGTATGCCATCCGCGCCGGTGTCCGCGCGCGCTTCCACCGATTGCCCTTCGGGCCTGATGTGAATCAGCAGCCCGCGCTGGGCGGCGGAATACTCGAGCACGATCGTCATCAGCTTGTCGATCAGGCCGTCTAGCCGGATTTCCTCGGTCAGCGCCCGCGACGCCCTGATCACGCTTTCGGCGTCCATCGACTGTTGGCCTTCGCCAAGCGACCACGTGCGCGTCGGTGCGTGATCGACGAGATCCGGGTACTTCGCCTCCATCTGGCCGACTTTCCCGGTCGCGCCCCAGCGCCGGTAGAGATCCCGGGCGGCGCGGCGATGGGCCATGGCCGAAGACGCCAGCCCCAGCGTGTCGCAGTGCCCGGCGGCGCGTTCGTGCGCCAGGGCCGCGATCTGCACGAAGCCCTCGGTGCTCGCCTGCGCGATGGCCGCTTCATAGCGCGACATCGCGCCCAGTGCATCGCCTTCCAGCCTTGCCACCTCGGCCTCCACCAGCAGCGCCTTGTCGGCGAAGGATGCCGGATTGGCATCGGCCCACGCACGGATCCGGCGGGCGTCGGCGCGCAGCCTCTGCCATGCCGCCTCGTCCTGTCGCGTGGCCAAGGATGCGGTGGCCAGCACGCGGCAAACGTGGAAGTCGGACTGGTGGATGTGACCCGGCGCGGACCACGCCAGCGCGTCCGCCTTTTCCAGGCAGCGGGCCGCGGCCTCGGGCTGGTCGGCGAGCAGCAGCCTTGTTGCGCGATACAGCCATTGCCAGAACTCGAGCGTGGTCAGGCGTTCGCCCGTAAAGCCTTCGGCCGCGTCGCCGTCGGACTCCGGCGCTTCTCCGGCCGGGAAGCCCGCGGCCCGCAAGCCGTCGATATGGCGCTGCTGGACCTGCAGGATCAGCTCGACATCACGAAAGCCGGCGCGGCGAACCAGCTCGAGCCCGCGCCCGATCTCGGCGCAGATGTCGTCGAGCCGGTCGCCGCGCACAAGCATGCTGGCGACGATATGGCAGCACGCATAGCACGCCGTGGTCATGTCGCCATGGGCCACGCCGGAAGCCATGGCGGCGCGCGAACATTCGATCGAGAACGACAGCGGCTGGGTCCAGACGCTGAGCTGGTCGAGCGGCAACAGCGTGCGGGCTTCGTAAGCGGCGTAGCCATGGTGAGTCACCAGCCGGTGGGCCATCTGTCCGTAGCGGAACCCGTCGGCATAGGCGCCATAGCGGTGGCAGACCATGACGCCCAGCCAGGCCAGCGACGCGGTCGACGGGGCCGACATGCCGTGGGCCAGCGTGAGCCGCAGCATCTCGCAATGGCCGAGGAACGCCAGGTGCTCGTCGGTGAAGCTCGCGGGCACCAGCAGCGCCGACAGCAGGCTCATGGCCGCCTCGGTCTGCGCATCGCGCACTTCGGGCAGCGCGATCATGGCGGGCAGCCTGTCCGCGGTCAGCAGCGGGAGCAGCGACGCGTACAGCGCGTCGCAGGCGTGGGCGCCCGGGTGCGGACTCAGCGTGATGCCGAACAGGCGCAGGCTGTCGATCGCGGTCTCTACGGCCAGCGCGTTCTGGGACAGGCGCGTATGCATCTCGATCTTGAGCCGGTACACGCTGGCCTGCCGCGGCGGTCCGGCCGGCCGCTCGATCAGCTTGCCCGCCAGCGCGAGCGCATCGTCCAGGTGGCCGAGCTGGAACCAGCAGTTCGCCTGCTGTTCGAGCAAGGCGAATTCGAGCTCTTGTGAAGCCGGCTGCGGCGCGGCGGCCTGGCGCAAGAACTTCATGCCGGACTCGACGTAGCCCAGCGCTGTGCCGTAGGCCGCCGCGTGCCGTGCCCGCAAGGCAGCAGCATGGAACAGCCAGGCGACGTCCAGGGCTTCGTCCGGTTCGGTGACCAGCGCCGCGGCCTGCGCCAGCAGGCCGCTGGCGCGGAAGAGGAAATCGTCGCGCTGCGCATCGCCGAGATCGTCGCGCACGCGGGCGGCCAGCAGGCGGCCCGCGCGCAGGCAGAACCCGGCGCGCTCGTCTTCGGTCAGCCCGGCGTGGGCGGCTTCCTGGACACGGTCGTGCGCGAACGCGTAGGTACCGTCCTGCGCCAGCAATACCACGCCGGCGGTGCGGGCCGGCGCGAGTTGCGCATGCAGCGCGTGTTCGCCGAGGCCGAAGGTCATGCCAAGCAGCGATACCGGTGCCCGGCGTCCCAGGCAGGCCATGCCGCTGAGCAGGCGGCGCGTCGATTGCGGCAGGCGTTCCAGGCGCTGCAGCACAAGCGCCGCCACATTGTCGGTATAGGCGCGCTCAGCGATATGCTGAAGGTCGTACTGCCAGCCCTCTGCATCAGCCGAGTACACGAGCAGGCGGTCATCGACCAGCGTCGTCAGGAACTGCGTGACGAAGAACGGATTGCCGAGCGTCTTGTGATGCACGAGCTGCGCCAGCGGTAGCAGATCCTGTTCCGATGTGCGCAGCGTTTCCGCCAGCAGGTTGGCCACGGTGGCCTCGGAGAAGTTCTTCAGTACGACGTCGTGCATCCGTACGCATTCGCGCAGGTGCTTCAGGGCTTCCGCATTGACAGACCGTGCGCTGCAGACCAGCAGCAGCGGCGAAGGCGTGCGGATGAGCCGGGCGAGCAGGTGCCGGGAGGGCGCGTCGAGCCACTGGCAGTCATCGATCAACAGGACCAGCGGGCGGTCCGCCCGCGCAAAGGCGCTCACCAGCTGGCGCATTGCGATATCGACATGGACATCAGGATCGTCGCCGGCGGCCACCGACAGCGGCGGAAAATCGCTGACCAGCAGCCGCAGCGCCGGCGCCACCCTGCAGGCGGGCTCGCCATAGACACCGAGCGTTTGCGCCAGGCGTCGCTGCCATGCGTGTACCTCTTCCTCGGGGAGCGCCAGGATCTGGTGCACCAGTCCCTGGAAGGCCTCGGCGATCGCTACATAAGGCATGTCCTGACGGAACTGGTCCGCCTTGCCAGTGGAGCACCAGACACCCTGGCGCTGCAGGCACCTGGCGAATGCCTGCATCAACGCTGTCTTGCCAATGCCCGAGGGCCCGGTCAACGCCACGGCCATCGAGCTGTTATCGGCAATCACGCGGTCGAAGGCCGCGGATAGCTGGTGCATCGCGCTATCGCGCGCGAACAGTCCCTCGGGCAGCTCGAGGCCCGCCGGCTGGTCGCGTTCGCCCGGCTCGAAAGGCTCGATCTGCCTCGTTTCCTGCCATGCTGTCATGCAGCGCCGGAGGTCGGCTTCGAGCCCGGCAGCGGACTGATAGCGGCGGGCCGGGCTCTTGTCGAGCAGCTTCAGAACGATCCGGGACAGCGTTTCCGGAACCTCGGGCACGAACCTGTGGACCGGCACCGGCGCACTGGCCACGTGGCTGTGGATCCATTCCGACAGGTCGCCGGGGTTCCTGGCCGCAAGCGGCAAGCGCCCGGTCAGCATCTGGTAGAGGATCACGCCCAGCGAATACAGGTCGCTGCGGGCGTCGATGGCCTGGCGCGTGCGGCCCGTATGCTCGGGCGACATGTACGCGGGCGCCTCGCCGCCCATCGTCATCGCCAGCGCCTTGCCCCGGCCGTGGCCTGCATCGGCGTCGCGGCTCGCGTCGGACTGGCGCACGGCGAAGCCGAAATGTCCGATGCGGCAATGTCCCGCCGCGTCGGCAAACAGGCTGGCGGGCGTGATCGCGCGGTGGATCAGGCCGCTCTCGTGCATCGACCTGAGCGCGCCGGCCGCGCCGAGCGCGATCGCCAGCACGCGTGCCACCGGCTGGCGCTGGCGCAGCAGCGCCGCCACGGGCACCATCGGCCGGTCGTCGCAGAACGCGGCGATCCCGCTCCGGTAGTGAGTGATGCCGCGCGGCACCAGCGCCCAGTCATCGTGCAGCAGCGTGCGCAACGCGTACTCGTTGCGGATGCAGCGCGCGGCATCGGCTTCCACCTGGCTCGATGCCGCATGCGCGAGCAGCAACGTGTTGCCACCTGACAGGGGAACCCCGCGCGAGAGCGCGACGATGCCATCCTGATGGATCGTTTCAAAACGATAGTCGGACAGGGCGAAGACGTTGGTGTCGCCGAAAATGTCGGTCATTGTGGTGCGGCGCTGTGGCGTCCTTGACCGGTGGCCACGCGATGCGTCGCGTAGCCACGGCCGATGGCACGGGGATTCCAGGCTGTCCACCGTTCGAACAGCATAGTTCCCACGGGGCCTGCGCCAAATAATACCGTGGTATTGCCGGCGTGCAGGGCCGCGTCACGTGCGCCGGCGAAGGCACTCGGCGCGACGCCGCGCGCCTTGCCGATGGAGCGCCAGAAAGATGCGCGTGCCGTCCCGGTTCACCGTGAGAACAGGTCCGTGCCAAGGCCGGGGCCCGTCATGCCACCTTGCAGATGCCGATCTGCTGTGCCATCAGCACGAGGTCGGCAAACGTGCGCGCCTTCATCTTGCGCATGGCCTGGCCGCGATGGATCTTCACGGTGACTTCGCTGATGCCGATATGGGCAGCAATCTGTTTGTTCAGCAGGCCGGCGACGGCCAAACCCATGACCTCGGCCTCGCGCGCACTCAGCATGGCATAGCTGGCACGGACGGCTTCGGACCGTTCCAGCGTCCGGCGGCGCAGCTTGTCTTTCTCGATCGCGGCGGACACCGCGTCGAGCAGGTCCTGTTCGCGGAACGGCTTGACGATGAAGTTCTCGGCCCCGGCCTTCATGGCGGCCACGGTCATCGGGATATCGCCATAACCGGTCATGAAGATGATCGGAACATGCACACCCGACTGCGCCAGGCGCGACTGCAGGTCCAGCCCGCTCGGGCCGCGCAGCCGCACATCGAGCACCATGCAGCACGGCATGTCCGGGATGCCCGATGCGAGCAGCTCGGACGCCGACTCGAACAGCGCGACCTGCAGACCGACCGACCGGAACAGGCTGCTCAGCGCCTTGCGCAGCATGGCGTCGTCGTCAACCACCAGCACCATGGATTCCTCGGCCGCGCTAGCGGCCACGGGAACTGCGCTGCGCGATGTCACGGTTCTGCTATCCATTCCTGATCCACTGTTGCTGCCTGGTCCCGCCGCGCGTCGCGCGCCAGCAGGGACCTGCCCCGTCACGGCTGCACTACGTTGGTGCATTGAAACACAGAGCCCGCAAGCTTGCCACCCATACCAAGGTATTAGTGCGATTCCACTGGCCTGGCACGATCATCCGCGCATGCAAGCCCGGCCCATGTTGGCGGGCAGCTTCGAAGTGTCGGCACTGCGCGACGACACGCATGGTTCGGACAAGTAATACGAAGAGCTGATGGCCTGGCGGCCAATGGAGGTCTAGTCTTGGCTCGGACCGCATCGCGCCGATACCGCCGAAGGAAAGGCCCGGCGAGATACGAGCCACGCGGGCGGCGCGGCAGCATGCCGCGCCGCCCGCGAATCGCCCTCAAACGTTTCAAGGAATCACGATCATGTCGAATCCGAAGCTCGAAGTCCTGACCCCGCAGAACAGCCAGCTCATCATCATCGATCACCAGCCGCAAATGGCGTTCGGCGTCCAGTCGATGGACCGCCAGGCAATGAAGAACAACGTGGTGGGGCTGGCCAAGGCCGCGAAGATCTTCAATATTCCGACCACCATCACGACGGTTGAGAGCGAGTCGTTCTCCGGCTACACCTATCCCGAAGTCCTGGACGTGTTCCCGAATGCCAGGACGCTCGAGCGTACCTCGATGAACTCGTGGGATGACCAGAAGGTACGCGACGCGCTCAAGGCCAACGGCCGCAACAAGGTTGTGGTGGCGGGCCTGTGGACCGAGGTCTGCAACACGACCTTTGCCCTCTGCGCGATGCTGGAAGGCAACTACGAGATCTACATGGTGGGCGATGCGTCGGGCGGCACCAGCAAGGAAGCGCACGACTATGCCATGCAGCGCATGGTGCAGGCCGGCGCGGTCCCCGTTACCTGGCAGCAGGTGCTGCTCGAATGGCAGCGCGACTGGGCGCACCGCGACACGTATGACGCGGTGATGAAGCTGGTCAAGGAGCACTCGGGCGCGTACGGCATGGGCGTCGACTATGCCTACACGATGGTCCACAAGGCGCCGCAACGCACTGCGACCACGCACGAATCGCTGGCGCCGGTCGCGGCCCGCTGATCAACCCCTGTCCACGCGAGCCAATCCTATGAGCGCACACAAGAACCAGAACCTGCAGGAAGACGGGCACTCGTCGTCCCGGCGCCAGGTGCTCCGGTCCGGGGCGGGCACGGTGGGCGCCGCCGCCGTGGCGGCGGTGACCTCGTTCGCCGCGACCGATGCCAGCGCGGCCGGCAAGGCGGCGTCCCATCATTCCGCTGGAGGGAAACAGATGAACACCATCACTACCAGGGACGGAACCCAGATCTTCTACAAGGACTGGGGCTCCGGGCGTCCGGTCGTGTTCTCGCACGGCTGGCCGCTCAATGCCGACGCGTGGGATCCCCAGATGCTGTTCCTTGCGCAGAAGGGCTTCCGCGTGATTGCCCACGACCGGCGCGGGCATGGCCGTTCGAGCCAGCCCGCGCAGGGCAACAACATGGACACCTATGCCGACGACCTCGCCGCGCTGCTCGACGCCCTCGATATCAAGGGCGCCACGCTGGTGGGCCACTCCACCGGCGGCGGCGAAGTCGCGCACTACATCGGGCGCCATGGCACCAGGCGCGTGGCCAAGGCCGTGCTGATCGGCGCCGTGCCGCCGACCATGGCCAAGAGCGCCGCCTACCCCAACGGCTTGCCGATGGAGGTGTTCGACGGTATCCGCAAGGGTGTGGCCGACAACCGCTCGCAGTTCTACAAGGACCTGGCGACGCCGTTCTTCGGCTTCAACCGGCCGAACGCCAAGGTATCGCAGGCCACCATCGACGCGTTCTGGGCGCAGGGCATGACCGGCGGCATCCTTGGCCAGTACGCCTGCATTAAGGAGTTCTCGGAAGTCGACTACACCGAAGACCTGAAGAAGATCACGGTGCCGACGCTGATCCTGCATGGCGATGACGACCAGATCGTGCCGATCGACAATTCGGCCCGGCTGTCGGCCAAGCTGGTGAAGAACGCCACGCTCAAGGTCTATCCGGGCGCGTCGCACGGCATGTGCGTGGTCAACGCCGACCAGGTCAATGCCGACCTGCTCGCTTTCCTCAACACATAAGCCGGAACGCCAATGTCCGTCACCCGCCGGCAATTCATCGCTTCGGCTGCCGCCCTCGGCGCGGCAGCCTCTTCGGAGCTTCTCGCCATGTCCCCGACCCCGACGCCCGATCTCATCCTCGTCAACGGCAAGTTCACCACGCTTGACAAAGCCAATCCGCAAGCTGACGCCGTGGCCATCCAGAATGGCCGCTTCGTCAGCGTCGGCACGCGCGACGAGATCATGAAACTCGCGGCCGCGAAGACCATGGTGATCGACCTGAATGGCCGGCGGGTCATTCCCGGGCTGATCGACAGCCACATGCACATCATCCGCGGTGGCCTGAACTACAACATGGAGCTG
>NZ_JBYOJR010000042.1:0-51649 GCF_057798915.1 Cupriavidus sp. 22TCCZM01-5 | reverse complement strand
GAAGTTAACACCGGCTTGAGAAAGTTAACAGACCCTATGGGTAATTTCGCAACAGCTTCTTAGCGCAAACGCGGCACGCGGCCGCCCTGTCGGGCGGCCACGTAACTGCGGTAGGTCTCCAAAGTGATGTTCTGCACGGCGGCGACGCTCTCGGGCGTCGGGTACACCCGCACGCGCTCGCGCCCGTGGCGGCGCTTGCCGTAGTGCTCGAACGCGGTCTTGGTGCTGCGATGGCCGACCGTGGCCGAGATCAGCAGCGGCGTCTCGAAGGTCAGCTTGGCATCGGCAATGAACTGATGCCGGAACGAATACATGGTGACGCTCGATTCCACCTTGCGCGTGCCCGCCACCGCCATCATGCGGCAGGTCTCCAGCTCGTGCTTGAGCGCGAGCTTGGTTTTTTCGGCGGCCTCCCGATCCTCGGCCGCGCAGGCGGCCAAGGCGCGCGCGATCAGGGCACGCTCGTCCTCGCTCAGCTCGTCAATGAAGAGCTCGCGCGTCGGCCCATTGGCGCGGCCGTTCGAGTGCTTGGCATTGGTCACGCGCAGCACCGTCCGTCCGGTGTCCGCATGCGTGGCAATAGTGGAGAACGCCCATTCGATCGGGCGCAAGCCCACCAGCAGGGTGGAACTGAGCACGTCCATGAGCGCTTGCGCATGCCGGTACCCGTCTTGGATGCGGCGCATGATCACATGGCGGATCTCGGCCCACTCCTGTTCGGGCACGTGTTTGCGCTTGCGCCCGGCCGTGTTCGCGCTGTGGCGGGACAGCCCACCCGAGCCGTGGTTGCGCAGCTGCTCCAGCGCTTCGTGGTGTCCCGGGTGATGAGTCTCGATCACGTAGAGCGCGGCCGATTTCTGAAAGCGCCATGTGGCCATGCTCATGGCGGGGCGCCGCAGGACCAGATCGGCGACGATCTCCGACGGGGTCGGGTCCTCGATGCCTTGCTCGCGGGCGAGCCGTTCCGCGTGGCGCCGGAAAAAGCGCTCATAGCTGGCCACGGTGCTGGCGCTGCGAGTCGGTAGCGAAGGGGAGAACTGGGGCGCGCTGTGCATGGAGGAATCGGTCCAGTGGATCGGTGACCCGGCAGGCGTATACGTGGTGCCGCTTTAAACCGGTTTACGTGCACGCATTGGGTCGATGGGTCGCCCAATTTTCCACATTCGATACCGCAATTGCAATATCGGGGCCGGTATCTTGCTGGTGCGTGAACTCGTGCTGTTGTTTTGGTATCTCCCCCCGTTATAGTCAGTCCGCAACGCAGGGCGTAAACGCCCTGCGCACGCTGTCTATAACGGGGGTGCGTAAACGCACCGCGCACGATACCCCGGAGACGTGGACGTTCACGCGCAACGGCCCCAACCGGCCCCACGACCCCCAACCCACGCGATCGCGACCGCGCCCCGTCAGTGGCGCCACAAAACAATGTATTTCAATGTTAACGAATTCATTTAATCGCACGCCATCCACGGGAATGCCTTGATTTCTCGTCGTCTTTTAAAGGCCGTGCGGCGCACCACGTGAATTTCGGGGTGAGATGGCGTGAATTTCAATGTCAAGGAATTCACGGTAATTCGGCAGAAAGGGCGTTCCCGCTGCGGCCGTGGTGGGGGACGGTTTACTGTCGCGAGCCCTGCCGGGCGGCCCGTTGGCCGCGCTGTCGTAAACAGGGGGAGGGGGCGCGTTAACGTGAGGTTTGCGCTCGGTGCGGGCGGCATTCAAGCTACCATGGAGCAATGGCCAGACCGAGGGTCATGTCAACCGGCTCAAGCTCCTCAAACGCCAGATGTATGGCCGCGCGAATATCGAGCTTCTTCGGCTGCGGGTGTTGAATCCGAACAAATTGACCGGCCTGCTTGTACTGCTGGACCCGCTAGTCCGGTCGCTATCGCAGGCGCGTGAGCTCGTGCGGCCAGGACGAGGCTGGCGGGCTCGCCCACGTTAGCCATTAAGAAGAATGGTGGTAGTCGGGCGGGAAAGACGACGGCAAGGTCCTCCACGCGAGTTTGTCGTCGTCACACAAATTGCTTCCGTGCAGCACATCCTCTCGTCACGGTAGATCTGCTGCCGGTGCCGCATTTCGTCAGCCTGACCAAACGCGAGGCCGATCTGGCAATAACCATAGAGCGGCCTGACCGCGGTCCCTATGTCTGCACAAAGCTCTGCGACTATCAGTTGAGGCTCTATGGCTCGCGCGAATACTTGGCGAGCCATCCAGCCATTACGAGCAAGGCAGACCTGTCCGATCACGCCTTTGTTAGCTGCGTGGACGACCTCGCGTTCAGTAGTGAACTGCTTTATCTGGAGCGCACTGTGCCAGGTGCCACTGCCGGGCTGCGTTCCACGAGCGTGATTGCACAATACTTCGCCGCGTTGCAGGGCGGTGGGCTGGCGATCCTCCCATGTTTCATCGCTGCGCAGCAGCCGGCACTGATACCTGTGTTGCCCGATGAGGTGGCGGTGACCCGCTGCTTCTGGTTGTACTGTCGCGAAGATCTGCGCAAGCTGCGTCGCATCCAGGTATTGTGGGACTACCTGCAGGCAGCTGCCGAGGCAAAACGTGCACTGCTGGCCGGGGAGCATGGGAAGTCAGGTTTATCACGGAGATATGAGAGTCGCCGGTACTTTCGCATGCTGGCAACGGTGGCCGTGAATCCCGCTGTCCCGGCGCAGACGCTGCCGCAGCTGATTGCCTACGCCCATGCCCATCCCGGCGCCTTCCAGCAGGACCTGCAGGCGGCGCGCGGGTTTGCGCAGGGTTTGAAGGCCCAGGTGAGGGCGCAGGGCCGGAGCCCGGCGCACTGCCTCCGGGCCTGATGCCCATCATCGGGCGCAGGAGGCGGAAGCGCACGAAAAGCTGGCGCAATTGCAGTCATTTACCGACCAGTCCAATGCGCTGGCCGTCCTGAGCGAACAGCTGGCGATCGACGTATCAGGCTATGACATCGACCAGCCACTGCCGTCGCTGGCGCCGCAGCAGGTGTGCACAGCCGCAGCGTTCTGCTGCGGCAGCTTCCCGCCACGCGCGGGCTGACGCTGCGCCAGCTCTATCACCTCGTGGCCAGCGCCCGCGGCCACCAGATTGTGGTCGGGACCGCGGCGCAGGTTGCGGACCACATGATCGAATGGGTGGCAGCGGGCTCCGCCGACGGGTTCAACATCATGCCGGCGTATTTTCCCGGTGGCTTCGACGACTTCACACGGGAGGTGGTGCCGTTACTGCAGGAGTGGGGCGCCTTCCGGCGCGAGTACGAGGCCGGCACATTGCGCGGCAACCTCGGCTTGCCGGTGCCACGCGAGGGTCGCTGAAACGCGCGTAAGCTTGCCGGTAAATGTGCATAGTATGAAGCCATCTTCAGGCCGCCGCCTCCGTTCGGGTGCGACCGCCCCGGGGCGATTAGGGCCTGCGGAATCGGTCTGGGCTAATCGACGTCGCGCCGTTACGGCGCAGTTGGGCCGCACACTGGCCAGCGCGCAGCGAGCCCGCGAACAGCCAGTTTGATCGGCTGGATCCTCAACGTAGCGCCCGAGTTCCGCCTAGCGTTTGAGACTGTAGTCGATAGCTCGCGCGATGGCCGAATCGTCCGGCACCTGCCGCCTTTGTTCTGCAAGCCAGAAATGGGCGCTGTCACGTTGACGAGGTCGCGTAAGATGAGGCGATGAAGAAGAACTCGCTCTACCATGGCCATCGCTTCCCGGCGGCCGTCATCAGCATGGCCGTGCGCTGGTACTTTCGCTTCCAGCTGAGTCTGCGCGACATCGAGGAGCTGCTGTTCGAGCGCGGCGTGGTCGTGAGCTACGAATCGATCCGCCGCTGGTGCGACAAATTCGGCGCGGGCTTCGCCCATCAGGTCAAGGCCGCGCGGCGCAAGCCGGGCAGTATTTGGCATCTGGACGAGATGTATGTGAGCTTGCGCGGCGAGCCCTGGCTGTTGTGGCGCGCTGTTGACGAGCATGGGGCCGAACTCGATATCCTGCTGCAGAAGCGGCGCGACAAGGCCGCGGCCAAGCGTTTCTTCCAGCGGGTGCTGCGTTCCTGCCCGGCCCCGCGCAAGATCGTCACCGACCAGTTGCGCAGCTACCCGGCGGCCAAGGCCGAGTTGCCCGCGCTGGCCAACACGAAGCACGTGTTCGTCAAGGCTAGCGCCCGCGTGAACAATCGGGCCGAGAACAGTCACCAGCCCACCCGCGAACGGGAGCGGCGCATGCGCGGGTTCCGCGGCCCCAAAAGCACTCAGGCCTTCCTCTCAAGCTTCGGGCCGATCCGTCAGCACTTCGCCCTCAAGCGGCACCTGCTGCGCGCCTGCCTCTATCGCAAACACCTCGCAGCCCGATTCTCGGCCTGGCGTGAATTCACCGAAGTCGCCCAAAATCCGTCTGCTGCGTGAGGCAGCGAGCCGCTCTTACTCCCCTTGCGAACAAACTCCGCCAACGTGACAGTGCCGCTCGCGATGCGATGGGTAAAGTCAAGCTTAGAGCCATCGCTGATCGCGGCTACTTCAGTGCGCAAGAGATCAAAGCGTGCGCCGATACTGGCATCGCTGCCATCTTGCCTAAGCCCACGACATCCAGCGCGAAGGCGGGAGGTCGGTTTGATAGGGCGGACTTCATCTACATTGCCCGAGACGACGAGTATCAATGTCCCGCTGGTGAACGCGCGATATACCGCTTCACCAGAGAAGAACATGGACTGCGGCTACGCCGCTATTGGAGCAGTGCTTGTCCTCAGTGCGCCATGAGATCGCAGTGCACGCCAAGTCCCTACCGGCGCATCTCCAGATGGGAGCATGAGGAAGTGCTGGAGGCCGTCCAGCGCCGGCTCGATAAGACGCCGGATGCAATGACGGTTCGCAGGCGAACGGTCGAGCATGTCTTCGGAACCTTCAAACATTGGATGGGCTACACGCACTTCCTGACGCGCACGCTACCCAATGTAGGTACTGAAATGAGCCTGCATGTTCTGGCGTACAACCTCAAGCGCGTGCTCAGAATTCTAGGATTCTCGAAAACAATGAAGGCGATGCGCCTGGTGGGTGCGTAAGCACCCAATTACGCCCAAAAAAATGGGCTGAAGATCGCCCTCAGGGGCCATTAGCACTATTCGCACCCGTTTCGACGTCATCCCACGACCGGATTAGCCAAGGCAGGCTACGCCCCGGAGGGGGCGCGCATTGGTGCGATTCGAGAGACGTTTCCACACGGCCTCGGAGCAGATCGGTCGCTTGAATGACCGCATGATCGTGAGAGCGAACGGCCGAGAATGGCCGGGAAGAGACCGATTGCCCAGGCTCTCGGAGAACTCCGTGGCGACGGGCTGTAGCCGACCGCAGATTCAACCGGTCGAATGACCCGCTGCAGAGCGCGACCGTCTCTGGCCGATAAAAGCAGCCGCCGGGAAGACTCCGGCGGTCAAACCAACAATGACGCCCGCCGCGAGAGCGGGGCGGGGGGGCGTCAGACACCTGAGCCAGGTGTCGCAAAACCATGCATGATCAGGCGGCGACGGCTTCGTGCTGCTCGGCCACGCACAGCGATCCACCGACGGCGCCGAGCAACATGTCCCGCGCGGCATCGAGGCGATCGGTGGAGCCGGACATTCGCGCCGTGATGATGCCGTTCTGGATCGCGCCATACAGCACCTTCGCCAGCACCTGCGGCGGCATCGGATACGACTGGCCACGTTCAATCTGGACACGGTGCAACAGGCTCGCGATCCAGTCTTCATTCATCTGGAAATGCGCCTGCAACAGTGTGCGGATCGTGTCGGGCAGCACCATCACTTCCGCTGATAACATGCCGGCCAGGCAGATCTGGTTCAGTTCGATGCCGTTGCGCAGCGGATTGACATAGCGCCGCGCCTGTTCGGCCAGCGGAAGGCTGGTATCGATGGCAGCGAGGCGAGCCTGTCCGCGTTCGCGGTAAAGGCGCACTACCTCCAGCACCAGATCGTCCTTCGCCGGGAAGTAGTAGTGAATGCTTGAGGTCTTCACGCCCACCAGTTCCGCCAGGTCCCGATAGCTGAACCCGTTGTAACCGCGTTGCCGGATCAGCACGGAGGCGTGCTCAAGCAATTGGTCGCGTACGGTATGCGTTTTCATGAGAACTGTCTTCGGCTTGGTTGCCGGAGACCCTCCGTTTCGTCGCTTGTCCGCTGAATTGGTTGAATCCGTTCAGATGGACAGCGACTGCGCAACAAGCGAAAGCACTGCTCCGCTAGTCATGCAGAGCACCACCCAGCCGCCCAGGATCAGGGCACTGTCACGCAAATTCATGCTGAAACTCCAGGGAGTCAGGTCGGGTAGGGGCCCGGGATTGCGTTTCGGGCGGCTACCCTCGATTGGACTCAAGCGTTGGCGCCGTCGGTGTACGGGTCAAACGTGCCGATCTTGGCGCCGTCCAGGTACGGGTCAACCTTGCGGGCCGGGCTGGCCGACACGCCGGCGCGGTCCAGGCTGGCAACGATGCGAGCGCCGTCGGTGTACGGGTCGAACGTGCCAATCTTGGCGCCGTCCGTGAACGGGTCGGCCTTGCCGACGCGGGCACCTTCGCTGAACGTGTCGACCTTGCCTTGGCGTGCGCCATCGGTGAAGGCGCTGCGCTGGTCTTGTACGCGATAGCTGTAGCCGTAGACTTCGCCGGCCTTCTGGGCGGCCGGGGCGGCCTGGACCGCACCGGCGACGAAAGCGGTTGCGAGGGCGGCGGCGGTGAGGATGGTCTTGGCGTTCATGGTGCTCTCCTTGGTGGGCCGGGCGATCTCGGTTTGTGAGATGGTTCGCTGGTCCGTGTCTGTGCTGCGAATCAGAGGTCTTCTTCTATGTCACTATCTACTACTAGATAGATGATCGAGCTAAAAAAAAGACCGCTACCGGTACTGACAAACAATCTTGTAAGGCCTGGACCGGCTGCGTTGCTGTTGGCTTCGTGCATCGCGTCGTTCCATGCGCTCAATACTATCTACTACTAGATAGATAAGCAAGGACTTTTCGTAGAGATACGACCTACAGGCTTGAGGTTTTAGTCTAATCGTGCGGATCGATTGATCTAAGTTATTGAGTAATAAAAGAAAAATGGCACTTTAGCTCTGAGGGGGCGCCAACCCCATTGTTCTCCCGTCAGGTGACGATCCAGGGGCTTTTCCATTGAGAAAGCGATCTCACCGACACCTTCGACACCCCAAGTGACGGCCACCGCTCCAAGCACACTGAATGGGGGAAACTGGCCGGTCTCGGTCAAATGCCTCCCGTGAAACTGCGACTTTCTATGACCGACCCAAATCGGTCTTTCGAGGTGTCGTGGGGAACATGCTCGAATACTGTATATCCATACAGTTAACTCAGGCTTTCAAGATGTCGCTGCACGCGCCATATACTGTATATACGTACAGTACTAGAAAGAGGCGCCTCATGCTCCCCGAGCCCGTCAACTGCCCGATTTGCTCAGCCGCCGCAGAGCGCATACGCGCCGCTCCCCGTGGCTATCGCTACACATGTCCAAGCTGCGGCACCTTTTGCATCAGCAATGGCGCGCTGGGCTGCCAGCAGGACATCCCACCCTCGGCACGCGATGACGTGCGCCGACTACGGTCATATGGTCATACACCGCAGATAGAAGTCTCCCGCGATGGTGTCCGCATCGTCCCCGTGCGAGGCTGACCATGGGAAACAGCAAGAATGCCGCCCGCTGTCACGGGCCTTCGGAAACCAGGAACGCTGACGCAGGCAATGGGATCCTGGTCCAGATCCGCGGTGACGACGTCTCGGATGTCATGGGTCTGCTGCCCAAGCCCACGTCGGAAGGCCAGCAACAGGAAGTCGTGACAGAGGTAGAGGAATTCGGACAGGTCCGCTTCTTCGCGCGCGTCAAAAAGGTCCGCCACCACAAGCACTCGTATCTCTACTGGGTAGTCTATTGGGCGGAAACCATCCGGCAACCATGACTGTTACGACCATCTTCCTGGAGGCTCACTACTTCGGCGAGGATCGCGAAGATCTGCAGCTTTCGTGCGAGGCGGTTGCTGCCACAAGCAACTTTCTCATCATCGCCGGTGTCCAGGCGCGGCACCTATACGCGCTGACATGGCGACCGGACCACGTCTCCTACTGGAATAACGGTGAGCTGCTGCGGCTTGCAGTCGGGCAGTGGGTTGCGCTGGACGAAAGAACGCTCCGGTTCACGCTTCGATAGGCTCTCGTCGGACTACCCAGTACACTCGACGGAAGAAGAGGAGGAGAAGGGCATGTGCACCAACTACGCCCCAGTCCAGCACCAGCTTCTGCGCGACGTGTTTGGAGTCGTGCCGCCGGCGACTGAGTGGAAGCCTGAGACTTGGCCGGACTATACCGCGCCGATCGTGCGTGCCGACAACAGCGACCGCCGGGAATGCGTGTTGGCGAATTTTGGCTTTATCCCCCGTGTGCGTATACCGGAGGGCGTCCGCCCGTTCGACACCATGAACGCTAGGTCAGAGACGGTCGGCGAGAAACGCAGCTTCAGCGGGCCGTGGAAGAATGGACAGCTCTGCCTGGTACCGGCCACAGCCATCTATGAGCCCAACTACGAGCACGGACTTAAGTCGGTGCGGTACCGCATCTGGCTCCCCGGCGAGCGGGCCTTCGGTATTGCTGGCCTGTGGCGGGACTGGCCGGACGGAACCTTCTCGTTCACGATGCTAACAGTCAACGCGGACAAACACCCAGTCATGAGGCGGATGCATGCGCCGAATAAGGAAAAGCGGTCGGTCGTGATTGTGCCGCCCTCCCAATGGAGCGACTGGCTTGATTGTCGAGATCCGGAGGTGGCCAGGAGCTTCTTGACCCTCCCGCCTGCTGAATCCATGGCTGCGGAGCCAGCACCATTGCAGCCGCGCGCGAGGAAGGTCGTAGGGTCCACGGATTCCCCGGCCCCACCCGCGGGAAAAACGAAGGTCGCATAGCGACCCACTACGGTCACAGGACCATGCGTTTCGCCAACGGCAGTTTTCTGGGCGAAGCAGTCGTCTGAATGGCACGGTCGGGGCGACATCGCACGTCGCTTCCTGGGCCGGTCTCTGCCCACATGTTGCGCACCTGCGCTTCCTCGAACATCTCTTTCACCACTGCTGCTGGCAACGGCCGCGCTACGCTACAGAACGGCCGTCCGAAGATTGCGCAGTCTTATCCCCGAACCAACCGCATGTACGCCGTCCGCGCGGAGAACTGGAAACCTGTGGGGGGGAGAGTCCACGGGCGGCGTAATTCAATTTTCGGGCTGACGTTCGCTCTCGGCGTCATTGTGGGCAAAACCCTTCTGCGCTGTCTCCCCGATCTTCCTAGATCTCCGCTCGACATCTGCTTTGGCAGCATTGAGTACGTCCTTCACCGCAGACCCCTCCTGCGCCATCGCGCGCACCGCCCCTCACAGGGGCGGCATTGTCCAAGTTTGCCGAACCTTGTGTACAACCCATGACGGCTGCCCAACCGGTATCTGCCGTCTTAAGCTGTTGCACAGGAGCGGCAATGCGCTGTTTCTACATGCCCATTTCAAACTAGAGAGCACAATGCTAGTGCTCAAGGGATTTCATCACCGGACCCTCGGCGTGTATGGCTGCCGCGTTGGTGACCATGTGCACGCTGTCCTGGTGCTATCCTGAGCAGGCTTGAGCGATGCGAGCCAACTGTCCCGTTCTGCCCGAGCCACTGCGAACATCGATAGGAACTAGCGCGTGCCCAATATCGCGAGAGATCAAGCGAGCGCCAACCATCTGAACAAGATTGTTGGTACGGCAATCGTTCTGGCAATTCTGTACTTCGCTCGCGACGTGCTGATTCCAGTCACGTTGGCCTTTATCCTCAGCATCTTCATCCAACCCCTCGTTCGCGGACTCCGCCGCATCGGCCTTGGCCAAGTAAGTTCAGTTGCCCTCGCTGCGCTGGTACTCGCAGTGGGTCTATCCTTCAGTGGCTTGATCATCGGCACGCAGCTCATTCGCCTAGGGAGCAGCTTGCCGCAGTATGAAGACACGATACGCAGCAAGCTCCGGACGCTTGACGAGGTTACCCTCGGCAAGTTGAGCGCGATCACGGATCAGGCCGGCCGCGTGGTCGGCAAGCTCGGGAGCGACACACGACAAGGTAGGACACCCGCGCAGGGTTTGCCGCAGCCAGAGACGAATAATGTTACCCCGCCTATCCCGGTCGAGGTCCATCAACCTGAACCCCGCCCGATAGAGCTCCTCACGCGAATCGTGAATTCAATAGCACGCCCGCTTGGGACGGCCGGCGTGGTGTTTGTTGTGCTGATCTTCCTGTTGCTCGAACATGAGGCGCTTCGGGACCGGTTTATCCGGCTGGTGGGCGGCAGCAATCTGCGTGCTACGACAGCATTCGTCAACGACGCAGGCGAGCGCATCTCCCGCTTTTTCGTCTCGCAATTTCTTGTCAACATCGCAGTGGGTGTAATGATCTGGGTGGGGCTTGCCATCGCCGGCTTGCCCCAGGCGCCGTTGTGGGGAGCGATGGCCGGACTCCTCCGCTTTGTGCCTTACGTCGGGATCTGGATCGCAGCTTTCTTCGCTGTATTGCTGGCCACGGCCATCACGCCGGGCTGGACGTTGGCGCTCATCACACTCGCCCTGTTTTTTGCCATCGAGCTCCTTGTTTCCCAACTCCTTGAACCTCAACTGTATGGTCACGCCACGGGACTGTCACCGCTCTCGGTGGTGATTGCGGCCATCTTTTGGAGTTGGATCTGGGGGGCGGTCGGATTGGTCCTCTCAACGCCACTGACTTTGTGTCTGGTCGTGGCGGGACGCTATATCCGGGCCCTCAGCTTTCTCGAGATCCTGTTGGGAGAAGTCCGCGCCCTTACCCTGGCGGAGAATTTCTATCAGCGTGCCCTCTCGGGCGACGCACAGGAAATCTTGGCCAGCGCGAGGCGATTTCTTCGGAGCAAGCCCCTCAGCGCCTACTGTGACACCGTCCTGATGCCGGCCTTGCATTTGGCCCATGCTGATTTCTCGCAAAGGGAGATTACCCGCACCGAACAACTCAAGGTGAATAGCGCAATCGCCTCGGTGATGGTCAGCCTCGAAAGCAAACGAAGCTGGTGGCGGCCCATTCCCCGAATCTCGGTTCTGGAGGGCACCACGGTCGCGCGGCGGCTGCGAGAGCAGCGAGAACGACAGATGGGGAGATGGCAGGGTCCCCTAGATGTGCCGGCGGGCACAGTCGTACTAGGCATCGGTGCGGGGTCGCTCATTGACGAGCTGGCCGCGGAAGTGCTGGTGCGTGTCCTGCGCGCACAGCATCTTGACGGGCGTCATCTCTCGCTTGAGGATCTGAGGTCGGGGCCTCCAGTGCCCGAGAGTAAGCCCGAGGCGGTCGCGGTGGTTTGTCTGGTCAGCGTGGTCTCAGAACTGACGCAAGACGAGCCGCTGGCCGCTGCGATCGCAGGAATCCGCCGGCGCTTTCCCCATGCAAAGGTTCTTGTGCTGTGCGCGTCGAATCCATTCGATCTGCATGAGAAGAGCCACGCTGTGGTAGCTGAAGCTGATTTTACGGTGCACTCATTTGCCGAAACCACAGAGAGCTGTACCAATCTGCTTCAGGGGCAGGTGTCGGCGACACCCAAACAGAATTAATTGACCTGACCGCCCGATTGTGACCGCGCGGGTTCGACCAGGAAACGAGGCCCAACAGGCGACGACGCCCACCCGTTGAATAATGCGAACCCGAAGCAGGAAACTGAAAATCGATGACAAATTTGTCGTCAACCTGCCAGTCGTTGGTTGGAATCCCCCTCCTAGACCCCGTTCCACGGCGGGACATTTGCCCGCCGGGCAATCGTCAGGACGCCATGAAGCATGCACACCGATTCATCGCCGCGACAGTACTGGCCACAGTGCTGGGTACCGTCGCACAGCTTGCGTCAGCGGTCGCGGATCCTTCCGCAATCGCTGATGACGCGGGCAACGTCGACCAGGTCCACCGCCAGCGCGATCCCTTTACCGATGGCGCCGACAACAACGCGCGCGATCCCTACCTGGATGGCGCACACCTGCCGGCGCAACAAGCCTGACCTGCGGGCTTATTCCGACGCTGGGCGATGCGGGAAGTCCAGACGGAAGCTGGTCATCCCGCCCGGTGTCGATTCGGCCTGCACGGTCCCGCGGTGGAGATCCATGATTGTCTTCACGATCGCCAGGCCGATGCCGGAGGATTCCCCTGAGTTGTCGGCAGGCCGGGTGTTGGGGCGAAGACTGCCATGACCTTGGCGGCTTTTGCCTCCTTCGTCTCGCCGGAGCTAAGGCCGGCAAGACTGGCGTGTGAGGCCAGTCTTGCGGATCACGCGACGCAACATCATGGCGGCGCTGATTTGAACAAATTGTCATAATGACGATAACTACACCATGACAAGAAGGCTACCTCATCGAAGACCGAGGCGGAGCGACAGGAAGTTCACCCGAACGAACATTCAGGTGTCGAAAGTCCGCTGCCGCACGTGGACCACCGCCAGCGCGTCGGCGCCGAACGTCGCGAGCGAATGCGTTGGAGGCTTCTGAACAGTGCACTGAAGCTGGTAGCGAGCAAGGGCCACGCCGCCATGTCGGTCGATGACGTGATCCGGGAGGCGGGTGTGTCACGCGGGACGTTTTACAAGTACTTCGCGTCTCCGGATGTCCTTATCCGGGAATTGGCCACTGAAATTGCTAGCCAAATCGTCCGCACTGATGGCATTTCGGCACCGATCGAGGACCGCATCTGAGAATGACTGCCGCGCCGCTGCTATGACCGACTGGCTCGGGCGTTATGCCGATAGCAGCACCCACTCAAGGGCAACCGCGCATTCCTTGACGTAGCGCAAGGTGGTTCGGCCCGCGTGTGCCAGTCTTTTTCGAGTGCTGTCACGGAGCCCAGTTTGAACAGCACGCGGACAGCGCAAGGAGCCGGGGAAAGGTCATGAGGACTTAGCGATGAAACGGTTGCTATTCGTATGCAAGCGCCTCGTACAGAGCAGAGAAACCACAAGGAGGTAAGGGTGGCGATCCTCTCGGCGATGGAGACCGTGAATCCGAAGGTCCCGTCCACCATCGAAGCTGCGGCGCTGTGCAAGATGGTTGAACGTCACCAGATCACTGGTGCGATCGTCGACGGCCCGCTGGCCCTCGACAACGCCATCAACCTGGAGGCCGCCCGCATCAAGAAGATCGATTCGCCGGTTGCGGGCCGCGCCAACGTGCTGCTGGTGCCCGACCTTGAAGCAGGAGGCAACATGCTCGCCAAGAGCCTGTCCTTTCTCGCCGGTGCTGATGCGGCCGGCATCATGCTCGGCGCGCGGGTACCGATCATCCTCACCAGCAGGGCGGACTCCGTGTCGACCCGGCTGGCATCCTGCGCGGTTGCCGCGCTGGTGGCAAAGGCCCGCCGCGAGTCGGGCAAGGCACTGGGGTGATGCCATGGCCGATGTGATACTGGTACTCAATGCAGGCTCGTCGAGCATCAAGTTCAGCGCCTTCGGTGCCCACGGCGACGAGCCGGATCTTTTGCTGCGCGGCAGTATCGAGGGCATCTACACGTCGCCAGCCTTTCGTGCCGCCAACGCGTCGGGCGCGGAGGTGGAGACGAAGCACTGGGGCGACGGCACGGAACTGGGACATGGCGGCGCCATCGCCTTTCTTGCGGAGTTCCTGCGCGCGCACGGCGAGGGTCACCATCTGGTCGCAGTGGGGCACCGGGTGGTGCACGGAGGCGTACAGTTCACGCAGGCGGTGAAGGCCACTCCCGAGGTCGTCGCTGCGCTGGACGCCCTGAGCCCCCTGGCCCCTTTGCACCAGCCGCACAACCTCAAGCCGATCCGGATTCTCGCGCAGCAACGCCCGGAGCTCCCGCAAATCGTCTGTTTCGACACGGCGTTTCACTGCGGCCAGCCGGAAGCGGCGCAGGCTTTCGCGCTACCTGCCTCGATCACGCAGCGCGGCGTGCGGCGCTACGGCTTTCACGGGCTTTCCTACGAGTACATTGCCAGCGTCCTGCCGGCTGTCGACGCTACCGCCGCCGCGGGTCGCACCGTGGTTGCGCATCTGGGCAATGGCAGCAGCATGTGCGCGCTCGTGGCCGGGCGGAGCGTTGCCAGCACAATGGGATTCACCGCGGTGGACGGGCTGCCCATGGGCACACGCTGCGGCAACCTGGATCCCGGTGTCATCCTGTACATGATGGATGAGCTCGGCATGGATGCGCGCGCAGTCGAAGACCTCATCTACCGCAAGTCCGGGCTGCTCGGCGTATCCGGCATTTCCAGCGACATGCGCACGCTGCTCGCCAGCCAGGATCCTCGCGCCCGCTTCGCCGTGGAGCTCTATACCTACCGGATCGGGCGTGAGCTTGGCTCGCTGGCGGCAGCGGCACAAGGGCTGGATGCGCTCGTATTTACCGCCGGCGTCGGCGAGCATGCCGCGCCGATTCGCGAGCAGGTTTGCCGGCAGGCGGACTGGCTTGGCATTGTGCTTGATGCCGGGGCGAACGCCAGGGGCGAGCCGAGAATCAGCACGCCATCGAGCAAGGTGCCAGTGTGGGTCATCCCGACGAACGAGGAACTGATGATCGCAAGGCACACCAGGTCGGTGATCGGAACGGAGGCGCTATGAAGATCATCTCACTCGAAGGTGCGGTCGCCTTGATCCCTGACGGCGCAACGGTCATGGTCGGCGGCTTCATGGGCGTCGGCACGCCGGAGCGTCTGATGAATGAACTCTTGCGCCAGGGCAAGCGGGACCTCACGGTGATCGCCAACGATACCGCGGTGCCAGGCAGGGGCATAGGCAAGCTGGTTGCGGCGGGCGTCTTGCGCAAGGCGATCGTCAGTCACATCGGCCTCAATCCGGAAACCCAGCGCCAGATGATCGTGGGGGCGCTGGAGGTCGACCTGGTGCCGCAGGGGACCCTGATCGAACGCATACGCGCGGCCGGTTGCGGGCTGGGCGGCATCCTGACGCAGACCGGCGTCGGGACGCTGGTCGAGGCAGGCAAGCGCAAGCTGGAGGTGGAGGGCATCGAGTATCTGCTGGAGACACCGCTGCGCGCCGACTTTGCGCTGGTGGAGGCATTCCTGTCGGACTACCAGGGCAATCTGGTGTATGCGCTGACCGCGCGCAATTTCAACCCAGTCATCGCCATGGCGGCCGCGACGGTCATCGTGGATGCAGCCCACATCGTGCCGATCGGCATGATTCCGCCCGACCATGTGATGACGCCATCGGTCCTGGTGGATTACCTCATCGCGCATCAATGACGCCGGCAGGCGCAGGAACAGGAAAAGCCATGGACGCACAAACGGTGATAGCCAGGCGCGTGGCGCAAGAACTGCGCGACGGCATGTTGGTCAACCTCGGCGTAGGCATCCCCACGCTGGTGGCCAACTATGTGCCGCAAGGCATGCACATCTTTTTCCAGTCCGAGAACGGCCTGATTGGCACCGGCCCAATCCCGGAGGCCGGCATGGCCGAAGGCTTCCTGACCGACGCGGCGGGCCAACCGGTCACCGCGTTGCCCGGGGCCTGTACGTTCGACAGCGCCATGTCCTTTGGCCTGATCCGCGGGCATCACCTCGACATGACGGTGCTGGGCGCACTGGAGGTCGATGAGGCCGGGCACCTTGCAAACTGGACCATTCCCGGCAAGCTTGTGCCGGGAATGGGCGGGGCCATGGACCTGGTGGCTGGCGCCAGGCGCGTTGTGGTAGCCATGCAGCATTGCGCAAAGGGCAAGTCCAAGCTGGTCAGCCAATGCACTTTGCCGCTGACCGGGCTGCGGCCAGTGGACCTTGTCGTTACCGAACTGGCAGTGATTTCATTCGCCACGGGCAAGGCGGTGTTAATGGAGACGGCGCCCGGCGTGTCGGTCGAGCAGGTACAAGAGGCGACTCAGGCCAGGCTTGTGGTGCCCGCGCGGGTGCCGGAGATGTTCTTCGATGGAGCAGCAATATGACAGCGGAAACACTGTGGCCGACCCTGCCGCTGGTCTCGCGCGGGGCCGCTTGCTGAGCCTCCGTTTCGCCCTCGCGCCCGTCGGCGAGGTAGAAGGCGAACAGGTTCGCTCGGAACGACCCGGATCGCTGGCTTGCTGAGGCACCGCGCAAAGAGGGGTCCCGGTGGCCCACATGGCACGAGTGGCTGCGCGCGCACTCCGGCGCTCCGGCCAAGCCACCGCTCATGGGCTTGCCAGCAGAACGGCCTCTCGACGACACGCCGGGGCGCTACGTCCTGGAAAAGTGAGCGCTACGCGAACGCATTAACTACTGGAGATTCAGTCATGACCGATACCCCCATACCGGCCGATCCGCACAAGGCGATCGATCCGCTGGCCACCGTCTGGGACCCGAACTCGCGCGTCGGCGACATGCTGAAAGGCAAGCGCGGCCTCGTGATCGGAGTCGCAAACGCCGATAGCATCGCGTACGGCTGTGCCGTCAAGCTGCGCGCATTCGGCGCGGACGTCGCGCTGACCTACCTGAACGACAAGGCCAAGCAGTACGTCGCGCCGCTCGCCGACCAGATCGACGCTTCGCTGCTGCTGCCGCTCGACGTCACCCAGCCCGGGCAGATGCAGTCGGTGTTCGACCGCATCCGGGCCGACTGGGGGCGGCTCGATTTCGTCATCCACTCGATTGCGTTCGCGCCGCGCGCCGACCTGCACGGCCGCGTCGTCGACTGCTCGCAGGCCGGATTCCTGCAGGCAATGCAGGTGTCCTGCCATTCCTTCCTTGAGATGGCGCGGCTCGCCGAGCCGCTGATGACTCAGGGCGGCACGCTCATCACCATGAGCTATTACGGCGCGGACAAGGTGGTGAACAACTACAACATGATGGGCCCGGTGAAGGCGGCGCTCGAGGCCTCGGTGCGCTATATGGCGAAGGAGCTCGGCGCGCAGGGCATCCGCGTATTCGCCGTTTCGCCCGGCCCGCTGCGCACCCGCGCTGCAAGCGGCATCGCTCAATTCGACGAGCTGATCGACATGGCGGTCACACGCTCCCCGGGCCAGCGCCTGGTCGACATCGCCGAGGTCGGCCGGGTGGTTGCCTTCCTCGCCGGCCCCGCTTCCTCCGGCATGACGGGCGACGTGGTCTACATCGACGCCGGCCTGCACAACATGGCTTGACCGCGGCGGCGCCGTGCTGACCCACGCAGTTCCGAATGAGGCTGCGCAGCAGGGTTACGACTTGGCGTCGGATGCCACCAGGATGTGCGTGGTGCCGCGACGCGCGGGAATGAACTGACGCGTTTTCGATACAAATGGTGCCGGGGCGAACCGTTTGCCGGCACCCAGGAAAGGAAGACCTGATGAGCAATACAGCCAGACAACTCTCCCAGAGCTACGACATCTCCGCGAAGGTCGCGCAGGTACTGCAGACGCGCACGAAGCTTGCGCTGGAGCGCTTCGGCGAGCGGGTACAGAAGGCCTGTGCGGGGCAACCCGCCGGGCTGATGGCGAGCCCCATGATGCCGTGGCAGATGTGGGCGGGCGGTGCGCAATACGCGGTGGATTTCGGCCAGCGCTCCATCCTGCTCTGGGACACGCTGCGCCAGCGCGGCAACAACTTCATCGAGCACGAGCAGCAAGGCTTGCCGCCGGTGCTGCACTTCGACTACGAGACGATCATGGACGGGCGTTCGCTGGAGCGTCCGGTCAACTACGCGCTGGTGCGCATCGTTCCGCCCGAGGGCACGACGGTCGATCCCGGGCGCCGCCCCTACGTGATCATCGACCCGCGTGGCGGCCACGGACCGGGCATAGGCGGATTCAAAGACGATTCCCAGGTCGGCGTGGCGTTGCGCGCAGGCCATCCGGTGTACTTCGTGATGTTCTTCCCCAATCCCGAACCGGGACAGACGCTGCTGGACGTGTGCAATGCCGAGCGCGAGTTCGTGCACCGAGTGCGCTCGCTGCACCCCGACGCCGAGAAGCCCGCGATCATCGGCAACTGTCAGGCCGGCTGGGCGGCGATGATGCTGGCCGCCTCCGACCCCGACGACATCGGTCCGGTGGTGATCGTCGGCGCGCCGATGTCCTACTGGGGCGGCGCCTGGCGCGAGGGCGAGGGCGACAATCCGATGCGCTATGCAGGGGGACTGCTCGGCGGCACCTGGCTCGCCTCCCTCACCTCCGACCTCGGCGCCGGCAAATTCGACGGCGCCTGGCTGGTGCAGAACTTCGAGAACCTCAACCCTGCGAACACCTTCTGGGACAAGTACTACCGGGTGTTCGCCAACGCCGACACCGAGCCGGCACGCTTCCTCGAGTTCGAACGCTGGTGGGGCGGCTATTACCTCTTGAACGGCGGGGAGATCGAATGGATCACGCGGAACCTCTTCGTCGGCAACAAGCTGTGGTCTGGCACGGTGAAAGCCGGCCCGCGCGGCGCGCTCGACCTGCGCGAGGTCAGGGCGCCCATCGTGCTGTTCGCCTCGCTGGGAGACAACATCACGCCGCCGCAACAGGCCTTCAACTGGGTCGCCGACGTCTATGGCAGCACGGACGAGATCAAGGCCAACGGGCAGGTGATCGTCGGTCTGATGCACGAGGAAGTCGGCCACCTCGGCATCTTCGTTTCCGGCCAGGTGGCGAGGAAGGAATACACCCAGATCGTCTCGGTTCTGAAGTCCATCGAAGCGCTGCCGCCCGGCCTGTACGGAATGCGGATCGCGGAGCAGAAGGACGCCGGCGGCAAGCCGGCGTACGAGGTGAGCTTCGAGGAACTGCGTCTGGAGGACGTCGCCGCTCGCCTGAATCGGTTCGAGCGCGCCGATGAACGGCCCTTCGAGGCGGTGAGCGTCGTCTCGGAATTCAACCAGTACGCGTACGAGCTCTTCGGGCGGCCATGGGTCAAGGCGCTAGCAAACGAGTACACCGCCAAGCTGGGGCGCATCTTCCACCCGTTGCGCCTGCAACGCTGGGCGATCTCCGACCTTAACCCCTGGCTGTGGTGGCTGGGGCCGGCCGCCCAGGCCGTGAAGGCCCAGCGCCAGGCGCCGGGGGCCGAGCATCCGGCGCGAGGGATCGAGGAGATGATGTCCGAGCTATCCAGCGCGTCGCTCGACTGCCACCGCGCCCTGCGCGATGCGCTGAGCGAGGCTGCCTTTTTCCTGATCTACGGCAACCTGTTCGCCTTCTACCTCGCCGACGGGCGCGCGGGCGAAACGGAGGCGCAGCAAGCGGCCCCGCGCGAGCTCCCCTTCGTCAAGGAAGCGCTGGCTTCGATCGGGAGCGGCGGCTACGCGGAAGCACTCGCGCGGGTCGCCGTGCTGCTGGCGCGCAAGGGCGAGGCGCTCCCGCTCTCCCGCGTGCAACTCGCGCAGGAGTTGATCGAAGACTATCGCGAGCTGCTGCCGGATCTGCCGCGCGACCAGGTGCGGCGCATCGGCGGCGAGCAGGAAATCATCGCGCGCTACGAGCCGGAAAAAGCAATCGAGACGCTGCCGCTACTGCTGGTCGAGCATGAGGACCGGGATCGGCTACTCACGCTGCTAGAGCGCGTGCTCGCCGACGAGCGGGTGCAGGGCATCCAGCCCACGGCCGCGCAGACGGCGATGCTCGCGCGCATCCGCGGCGTGCTCGGCGAGGCGGGCAGCAGCGGGGCCCTGCGCGCGGTTGGTCGGTGACGGAGCGGTAATCGAACGAAATGCCGGAAGGGTAGACGTCTATGCGAATCGTGATTCAAAACCTGCCCCACGACGTGTCGGAAGACGGAGTCCGTGAGGCCTGAGTGCATACGCACCGGTCGAGAAAATCACACTCATCGTGGAAGGCGACATGCCGACCGCGGTCATCGAGATGGAGATGACGCGCGCGTAGGCCACGGCGCTGGCCCTGAGAATCAGCGGGCATATCTATCACGGCCAGCGCCTGCAAGCCTGGTGCCGCGGTGGACCGGTTAGCGGTGGCACTCTCGAACGGACCCGGCGTTCAGCGGGGCCCACCGCTGAACGCCGGGTGACGAAACCATGGATTCCTGATGCTGGTGGCCGAGCGCGATCACATCGCTGTCACCGATCCGGCGCTAAACGCCTACCAACAGGCATTGGAGGCCGAGCGACTGGTCTTGTAGAAGGGCGGGCATTTCGACCCATACCTGTCAGAGCTGGCAACCGCTTCGCGGGAGGCGGCGTCAACATCATGGCGTAGCGCGCCCCGGCAGCAACTGAGGAGAGTGAATCATCTCCTTGCTATTACTGGAGAATATCGAGAGCGGCACGACCGATGACGAGATCAAGGCATTCCTGGTCAAGTACGGCCTCCCACCGTTCGACGAAATCGAGCATGTTCCGGGGGACGGGTCACGGCCAGCCGTGACGCTGACCTTCTATTCCCTCGATCCGGATGCATTGCGCAAGCTTCAGCCGCGCATCCACAACATGTTCTGGAAAGGCCACAACCTCAGCGCGCTTGTCATGGCGGAGCGCTATAGCTGACCTCGCAGAGCAGGGCGACGCGTGTGAAGGGAGCAGTTGCATGAGTATTCTGAACTGGCTGCGGCGGCGTGAGGCCGGGGCGCACCCGCATGACGAGCAAGAGATCGCCGGGTTGACGGAGCGCGTGCTCGGGTTCAGCCCGCGTCTGCGGCTGGTGCCGCGCTACCAGCAACGGCTCGGCCCCGCGGTCGGCATGGCGCTCGATTATGTGCAGGGCCTCGTAGCCGGCTTGCCGGCGCCGCGGGAAGCCAGCGCGGCAACGTGGGGAACCGATCCCTATATTCATGCTTTTTTTGGCACGGCGCATGACGTGGAGCTCGCCTTCAGCCGCTCATCGGACCTACGCGAGTTTTTCGATGCGTCCACTGGCGCGGACCACGCCTACGCCGTGCTGGGCATGAGGATGACGGAGCGCCGTACGTTAGGCATGACCCTCGAAGAAGATTTGATGCGTGCCGAGGTGCCGCAGACCACGGTCAGCTTCAGTGACCATGAGGTCCGGATTTGCGGCTCGACCGATGCGACGCTGCGCGAGGAGATCGCCCGGCGAATGCTGGATCAGATGGCCCTCCAGAGCCTTGCCAATATTGCTGCCGACACATCGCGGCGCGATGTGCTGGAGCGGGAGCATGGACTGCTGAAGGCGCGCTTGCGCCTGCTGGAACGGCAGAGCACCGGTTTGCGTTCGGTGATGGGGGGCGACGAGCAAGCGGACGCCGGGGAACGGGCCCGGCTGCGCGAGCAGATCGAACAGAACGACAGGGAACTGGGCGAACTGGGCGACAAGTCCGGCGCGCTTGACCGCCAGTTGGAAGGCATGGCGGCGGTGTTCAAGGATGCAAGGTCGTGCTTCTCCATTGAAAGCCGGCGCAGGCGGCTAAGCTTGATGAATGTGCTTTTGCCGGAGGGCAGCACCGTGCCCGGGCATGAACTGGAGTTGCTGACGGCGCGTGTTCCCGGCGATCCGCCGCTGGTCCGGACGTTCGCGCTGGTGCGCTTCGCACGCGCAGCGATGTTGTCGCGCATGAGCCTGCTCGACGAGGCCGAGCGCTTGCTGTAGCGGGGAGCGGGAGAAGGTGGGTGTTTCTGGTGTGTTGAGGTCTCCAAACATGCCTGGGGAATGAATTCGAATCATTTGCGGAAATCCTGCCATTCCTGCGCAGGGTGCATAACGCTCAACGATAGACGTCTACCCCGGGCGAGGGGCCGCCGCACGGCCTTGGCCGCCCGAGCTTCACAGTGCCAGTCTCATGATCTGCGTCAAGGTTTTGGGCTACAGAATGAGTAACGTGATTTTAGGCTGACAGGTAACCGCGGTCGCAGTGCCAGTCGCAATCGTCTGCATAAGAGACCTGGCGTGGTGGACCGGCTGGCGCTGGGTCTGTGCCGCGAACCCGAATCACGCCGGCTTTCCATTACGCCAGTCGCAAGACCAACTCTGCTGGCCCCCGCGCGCAATGCTGCCAACATCTACCATTTTTCACACGACGAGGCGTCCACCGCGCCCTGGTGAAGTACCGGCTCGTTGCAGCGCGGTCGCGTTGACCGTGTCGCTGGCGGTTGTTCTGGCTGGTTGCGCAACACCGGTGATGCAACCCTCGATCGAGGTTCCCGGAAGGTTCGCGGCCAGGTCGGCATCTGTGGAGGAGCCCGAGGCCGCCTGGTGGGATAGCTATGGCGATCCGGTGCTGTCCGATCTGGTTCGTCGCGCGGCGCACGAAAACCGGGACATCCGGATAGCGGCGGAACGCGTGCGCGCCGCGCGAGCCGGAGAAACGATCAGCCGGTCGTCGCTCTTGCCGACCGTGATCGTTGGCGCCAACGGCTTCAATCACACGACGACTTACGATACTGCCCTGAAAAATTTCGTGCCTGAAGCGGCCAATACGCGGGCGGGACAGGTCGGTATCGCCGCCTCGTGGGAAGTCGACCTGTTCGGCCGCCTGCGGGCAGGTGCGAAGGCGGCTGCAGCCGATGCGGCCGCAGTCGAGAATACCGCGCGCGGCGTGCGCCTTCTCGTGTTGACTGACGTTGCAACAAACTACTTTACGCTCGTCGGGGCGTTGCGCCAACTGGAGACCGTGCGCGCGATCTCGGCTGCGCAAGATGAGACGCTGCGCCTGGTGACCGCCCGTGAACGGGTCGGGCTCGCAACGCCGTTCGATGTCGAGCGCGTGAAAACAGAAGCATCCAAAACGCACGCGGCGATACCGCCGCTCGAGACACTTGCTGCGATCTCGCGCCATCACATTGCGGTGCTCGTGGGAGACCAGGCTTTCAACGCCGCGAGCATCGCGCCATCGGGCGTCGAAGCCATCGTCCCGCCCGCGCATCCGGGGCAACCGGCCGCCCTGTTGCAGCGCAGACCGGACCTGCTCGTCGCAAGCGCGCAACTCGATGCGGCCAACGCGCGCAGGCAACAGGCGATGGCGGAATGGTTTCCGCGGCTCATTCTCGGCGCAGTGTTCGGCCGTGAGTCGATTGACCTCAACGGCATTGCGCTCGGTCCTGCGCGATTCAGCAACGTAGCGGGCCTCATTGCAATGCCGATCTTCACTGCGGGGCGGACGCGCGCGATCAACGACATCGCCGAAAGCGGTCAGAAGGAAGCGGTGCTCCACTATGAGGACGCGATCGTGCGATCGCTCGAAGACGTCGAGAACGCGCTGGTCGCGCTCGATGACGAGCGCCAACGGGCGCAACTGCTGCACGACGCCGCGTCGACGGCGGAAGCGGCGCTGGGCCGCGCGCAATCCCTCTACGACCGCGGCCAGATCGATCTGCTGCCGCTGCTCGATGCTCAGCGGACACGGTTGGCCGTCCGTGCGATCGCCAACGACAGCAGCACGCAATTGCTGCTCGCCAGCGTCCAGCTCTACAAGGCGCTCGGTGGAGGCTGGGAGGTTTTCGAGCCCGCGGCCACGCCTGATGTCACGCCGGTTTCGGGCAATTCATTAAGTATGGATCGAGACAAGGGGCCATCGTGAAAACCTCCATACGCGCGCTGTTCGCGGTGTTGCCGAGTGCCGCGATGCTGGTCGCATGCGGATCGAAGCCCGCCCCCGAGGCGCTTCGAGCGGTCCGCACTGCCGAGATCCGCTATGACGATAGCGCGGTGACGGACCGTTACGTTGGCACGGTGCAGTCGCGCCATGAAGTCAACGAGGCGTTCCGTGTCGGCGGCAAGATCGTCAAGCGCAAGGTCGACGTCGGTCAGAAGGTTCGCGAGGGCGATGTACTGGCAGTGCTTGACGACACCGACTATCAGCTTGCCGAGGAAGCGGCGCGGCAGCAGCTCACCGCGGCCGTGTCACAGGCGAGGTTCGCCGAGTCCGATCGGCAGCGGCTCAACTCGCTCAAAACTGACGGCTCCGTCAGCGTCTCCGACGACGAGAAGGCGCAGACCGGTGCGCAGACAACCTCGGCGACGGCAGAAGCCGAGCGGAAGAAACTCGAGCTCGCACGCAACCGGCTGAAGTACACGGTGCTGCGCGCGTCGCAGAGTGGCGTCGTCACCGCCGTGCGTTTCGAGGTGGGAGAAGTTGTCGCCGAAGGACAGCCGATGGTATCGATCGCGAACGAGGGCGAGCCAGAAATAGTCGCCGATCTGCCGGAAGATCGTCTCGCAACGTTTAGGGCGGCGCGATACAAGGCGTGGCTCGCTAGCGCGCCCGAGCAAAGCTTCGAGGTCGAGTTGCGCGAACTCTCGCCACAGGCCGCGGCACAAACCCGGACATACCGCGCCCGCCTGAAGCCGGCAGTACCCAGGCTGCTGCCGCTCGGCGCGACCGCTACGCTGCTGGTCGAACGTTCGGCTGGCGAAGCCCCGGCAGCAGTGATCCCTGCCTCGGCCATCACGCAGAACAAGGGCCAGCCCGCCGTCTGGGTGGTTCGTCGCGAGGGTTCCGGGTCGGTGGGCACCGTCGATCTGATCCGCGTTTCGGTGCACGGCTATCGCAATGACGATGTGCTCGTTTCCGGACTGCCCGCTGGCGAGCTAGTCGTTACTGCGGGAGTGCAGAAGATGGCCCCGGGCCTGAAGGTCGCGCTTGCAGGCGCGGCGGGCGCCTCGCAAACCGGGCATGCTGTGCCATGAAGCCGTTCAATCTCACCGAATGGGCGCTGAGCCACCGCGCCATCGTGCTGTTCCTGATCCTCGTGGTCGGCATTGGCGGTTCGCTCAGCTTCGCAAAGCTCGGCCAGCTCGAGGATCCGAATTTCTCGGTACCGTCGATGACGGCGTTCGTGATCTGGCCGGGCGCCACTGCGCAACAGGTCCAGGACGAGGTGCTCAACCGCATGGAGAAGAAGTTCGAACAGCTCGATCATTTCGAGAAAGTCGTGACCTATGCGCGCCAAGGCTACGGCGGCATGACGATCACCGTGAAGGGCGGCACGTCCCATGCAGAGCAGCGCGACGCCTGGTACCAGGCGCGTAAGAAGTTCACCGACATCAAGCTCGAGCTCCCTGACGGCGTCATCGGCCCGATCTTCAACGACGAATACGGCGACGTGACCGGCCTGCTCTATGCCGTCAAAGGAGATGGCATCAGTCAGTGGGAGCTATCCGACGTATCGGAAAATATCAAGCGGCAGCTACTCAAGGTGCCGATGGTGAAAAAGATCGACATCTATGGCAAGCAGGCCAAGAAGATTTACGTCGAATTCTCGAACCAGCGGCTCGCCGCGCTCGGGATTACGCCGCTGCAGATCGCTGAAAGCCTCAGGAGCCAAGACAGCCTATTGGCCAGCGGACAGGTCGACACACACGGCGATCGCGTGCTCGTACGCGTGAGCGGCCAGTTCAACAACCTGGACGACATCCGCAAGGTTCCGATTGCCGCCGGCGGGCGGTTGCTCAAGCTCGGCGACTTCACATCGATCACACGCGGATACGAGGATCCTCCCATTTACACGGTGCGCCATAACGGGCAGCAGGTGCTGATGCTCGGCATCACGATGACCGACGACGGCAACATTGTTGACCTCGGCAAAGCGATCGAGCAGGCAGTCGCAAAAGTCCAGCTCGAGCTGCCCTATGGCGTTGAACTCGAGCGGGTGGCCGATCAGCCGACCGTCGTCAGCGAATCGATCTGGGAGTTCGAGCGCTCGCTGCTGGAAGCGCTGACCATCGTGCTCGCGGTCTGCCTCATCAGTCTCGGCTGGCGCACGGGAATCGTGGTCGGCATTTCAGTGCCGATCGTGCTCGGCGTCGTTGCCCTGGTCATGCGTGCAATGGGCTGGAATCTCGAGCGCGTCTCGCTCGGGTCCCTGATCATTGCCCTCGGTCTGCTGGTGGATGACGGCATCATCGCGGTCGAGATGATGGTTGTGAAAATGGAGGAAGGGTGGGACCGCGTGAAAGCGGCCGCCTACTCGTACACGGCGACTGCGATGCCGCGGCTGACTGGCGCGCTCATTACGGCTGCCGCCTTCATGCCGATCGGTTTCTCCCAGTCGACCACCGGCGAGTACGCGGGCGGAATTTTCTGGATCGTCGGCACCGCGGTGCTGTTCTCGTGGGTTGTGTCGGGGATCATCACGCCGTATCTGGCCGTCAATATGCTGCCGAAGGACCTCGGAAAGGAGCACCAAGGCGGCGACCCGTATGACACGCCTTTCTACCGCAAGCTGCGGACATGGATCGACCTGGCTCTCGTGCGACGCTGGTGGGTCATCGGGGCGACATTGACCGCGCTCGCCGCTGCGGTTGCCGTGAGCAGGTTCGTACCACAGCAGTTCTTCCCGAGCAGCGCGCGACCCGAGCTGATCGTTGAGCTGCGACTGAAGGAAGGCGCGTCGTTCGCCGCGACTACCCAGCAGGTGAAGAAAATGGAGGCGGTGCTCAAGAAGGACCAGGACGTGCGTTTCTTCACGGCCTATACGGGGGCGGGTCAGCCACGCTTCTATCTCGCCCTCAATCCCGAACTGCCGAACCCGGGCTACGCTGTCTTCGTCGTGATGACGAAAGACACGAAGGCTCGTGAGCGCGTGCGCTCGCGCCTGATGGAAACCGTCAATGAGGAATTCCCGCAAGCGTGGGTTCGAGTCACCCGCCTCGAACTCGGCCCGCCGGTCGGGTTCCCGGTACAGTTCCGCGTCGTCGGCTCCGACACGCAGAAGGTGCGCGAAATCGCCCGCGAGGTCGAAAGAGTGGTGGCGTCGAGCCCCAAAGTGCGCGACGTCCAGCTCGACTGGAACGACCCGGTTCGCACGCTAAAGTTCGACCTCGACCAGGACAAGGCGCGCGCGCTCGGGCTGGCTCCGGCCGATGTCACCTTCGTGACCCAAACATTCACGAACGGCGCGACGCTGTCCCACTTGCGCGAGGGGGAGGATCTGATTGAAATAGTCGCCCGTGCGGTGCCTTCCGAGCGGCTCGATCTCGGAGCGCTGAAGGACGTGAGCCTTTATACCCGCGTGGGAACGGTGGTCCCGCTGGCGCAGGTCGCTCGCGTGCGGTACGAAGTTGAAGAGCCGGTGCTCTGGCGCCGCAACCGCGACATGGCGATCACCGTGCGCGCGGACGTGAAGGATGGTGAGCAGGGCGTGTCAGTGACCCAGGAAATCCGGCCGCTCCTGAAGGATATCGAGGTGAAGCTGCCCTTCGGTTACCGCATCGACGTCGGCGGCGCGGTCGAGGAAAGCGACAAGGCCAATCGCGCGCTGATGGCGGTATTTCCCGTGATGCTGGTCACCATCCTGACGATCCTGATTCTGCAGCTTCAGAGCTTCTCGCGCATGACGATGGTCTTCCTCACCGCCCCGCTGGGGCTCATCGGCGTCGTCGCGGCGCTGCTCATTTTCCAGGCGCCGCTCGGGTTCGTTGCCATTCTTGGCGTTACCGCGTTGAGCGGGATGATCATGCGAAACTCAGTGATTCTTGTCGACCAGGTGCAGGCGGAGATCGCGCAAGGGCGGGACACCTGGACGGCGGTCGTCGATGCCGCCGTGCATCGCACGCGTCCGGTGGCGCTGACGGCAGCGGCCACGGTCCTCGCCATGATTCCGCTGATCCGAAGCATATTTTGGGCGCCTATGGCCATCGCCATCATGGGCGGCCTTACCGTTGCGACCTTGCTGACCATTTTCTTCATGCCGGCTCTGTATGCGGCGTGGTTCAAGGTTCGACGCACGACCGAAGCGCAAGCGCGAAATTCGTCGTCCTCCAACCCTTCCTGAACGGTGGTCGCGCGAACGGAAGACACGATGCCCAAATCGCACGCGCCGCTGTCGACACGTTCAAGTCCCCTCTGCTGCGGCTGCGGCATTGCGGTCTGGAATGCTGAACGAGCAGCCGGCCGGCTCGCTCGACGCATAGCTACCCAAGTGGCCCCTGGCGATCGGGTGATCGCCGCGCCTGCCATGCCGCCACCACGCGATCGAGGTTGAAGTACATCCGGCTGCGCCCCAGAGCGTCGCCGAGCGGCGAGCGCTGCACCATCGCCAGTACGCCCGGGTTGAGACCAACGAGCCAGAGCTCGATGTCCTGCTTGCGCAGTTCCTGCTCGGCTTCCGTCAGCATCTTCAACGCGGTGTACTCGAGATCGGACACGGCGCGCAAATGGAGCGCGACGATTTGCGGCTGATATTGGTTGATCAGCGTGCGAATCTTATGCCCGACGCTTTCGGCGTTCGCAAAGAATATTGGACCCTCCGGCCGCAACAACAGGAGGCCGGCAAAAGCTTCGTCGTCGGGGTGCTCAGCGGACAAAGGGCGAAACACGTTCGTACCCGGCTTGCGGCGCAAGACATGCACCGGTGGATCGGATGTATGGTAAGCAAGCGCCAGAAGTGAGACGACAATGGCGGTCAGTATGCCCGGCAGCGTTCCAAACAGCACAACGCCGAAGACCGCAATCACGGCCCAGAGAAACTCCGTGCGCCGCACAGCGGCAATCGCGCGAAATTCCGAGGGCTCGATCAGTCCGATCGAATAGACGATGACAACTGCCGCCATTGTGGCTTGCGGCATGAGTCCAATGAAAGGCCCAAGGAACAGCATCGTGCCTAGCGTGACGGCGGCGGTGACCAGCTCGGAAAGCTGGCTGCGGGCACCGACGAGCCGGTTGACGGCTGTCTGTGTCGTTCCTCCGCCGGCCGGCATCGAGCCCAACAGCGCGCCGCCCACATTAGCCAGCCCGATCGCCAGCAACTCCCGGCTGGCATTTGGCACGGGTTCCTCGCGCTCAACGAACGCTCGCCCCGATGCGACGGTTTCGGTAAAGCTCATCAAAGCAATGCCCGCAGCAGACGGCCCGAGCGATGCGAGAAGAGAAAGGTTCGGGATGGCGACGGAAGGCAAGCCTGGCGGCACATGGCCTACAATGTCGACCCCGTGAGATTGCAGGTGGAGCAGGCTTACGGCGCCGATCCCGCCCGCCACCGCTAACAGAGGGGCGGGAGCTCGTGGAAAGAAATGTTCGATTGCCACCAGAACACCTGCTGTCATCACTCCCACAGCGACCGTCGCTGCGCTTGCATGTGGAATACCCGTGACGATCGCCAGCATGTTGTGGAAAAACGGCCCTTTTGGGAAGTGAATGCCGAGCAGCTTCGGCAACTGATCCAGCACGATCACAACAGCGAGACCAGCCTTGAACCCCGTCAACACTGGATCGGAGATGAAGCGGGCAACGAAGCCCAACCGCAGGAGCCCTGCGAGCGTGAGGATGGCACCGACCATCAATGTCAACGTTGCAGAGGCGCTTAGCAGGTCTGCCGGGCCCGCGCCCGGGACCGCCCGGACCAGTGCCGCTGCGGTGAGGATCGCGATCGTTGCGGTGGTGCTCACGCTGAGCGGGCGCGATGTGCCGAGGAAGGCGTAGATCACCATCGGGACGAAGGCCGTGTAAAGCCCGACTTGCACGGGCAGCCCAGCGACAGTCGCGTAGGCCATGGCTTTCGGAAGGACGACCGCCGCAGCAGAGACACCGGCGACGATATCGGGCTTGATCCACGTCTTCCGATAGTCGCGGATCCATTCGGGCAGCGGAACGCGAAAACCAACGGTGGAACGTCTTGATGACTCTTGTCCCATGGTCACCGGGCTTCATTTGCGTTGCGTCTCGTGGTGGGCATCGATCTGCACGACCATGGCGCGCGCGACAATGTCGTTCTGGTCGATCACGGTCGACGCGCCTGCCCTTTGCAGCAACATCCTGCGCAAATCGCTCTCGCCTGATACCACGATCTTGAGGTCCGGATTGAGTGTGTGCGCCACCAGCGTGATTTCCAGATTGCTGTTGGGATCGGAACCCGTCAGGAAGAGCGCATGGGCGGTATCCAGTCTGGCACGTTCGAGTACGTCGTCGAACGAATTCTGATCGCCGAGCATGACCATGTATCCGAGTCGGGACGCCTTATCGGCCTGCTTCGCGTCGGAATCGAGAACTAGCACGGTCGATCCCGCATCTCGGAGGCGGGCGGCGACCATCTGGCCAACCGCGCCAAACGGGCAAACCGCGACATGGTTGCCCAGCGTTTCCAGCGTCCGTTCCATGACCTTGTTCTCCCAAATAACCATCACGTCGTCGCCCGACAGCATCCCCGTTAGCTGGCGCAACGCGTAGCCCGCAACCACCATCGTGACGATAATGGCGACCAGCATGAAAACCTTCTGGTCCGCATTGAAGTCCGAGAAGTCGCCAAGTGTCGAGATGAGGTTGATCGCATCCCAAAACGCCGTGAACGTCTTGGTTCTTACCGGTGCATCCGTGTGGTCGAGCAGCGCAATCCCAAGCGTCGATCCCAGCAGCACCAGAAACAACAGCCCGATCGCAAGATGCGTACGGCGGCGCCATTCCTTGATTCGCAAACCACCCAGCCGTGGTTCCTCGATCCGGTACATTCTGATTTTCCTCTTGCGAGATCGGACCACGTAACAGACGTTCAATAATCCTTATTGCCTGCCAGTTGCAATGCGCCTTCAGAACTTCTCGGGCACATACCGGAAATGGTGATCCGATTCGCGATACCCTTCTGCTTTCTGTCGTGGGGGCAACGAAACCTTCTTGCGCGGCAAATCCTCGTACGGAATCTTGCTGAGCAGATGACTGATAACGTTGAGTCGAGTGCTCTTTTTGTTATCAGCGTTTGCGACATACCATGGCGAGTACTCTGTGTCGGTCATGGTGAACATTGCATCTCGCGCTCGTGAGTAGTCGTACCAGCGGCGATAGGATTCGAGATCCATTGGCGAAAGTTTCCAGATTTTGCGCTCGTCGTGAATCCGGGCTTCCAGCCTGCGCGTCTGCTCTTCAGGGCCGATTTCCAGCCAGTACTTGATGAGGATAAGCCCAGAGTCTATGAAGGCACGCTCCACCATCGGTGTGGCCAACATGAACATCTGCACATCCGCCTCCGTACAGAAGCCCATGACCCGTTCGACACCTGCCCGACCGTACCAACTTCGATCAAACACGACGACTTCGCCGGCAGCCGGCAGGTGATAAAGATAGCGTTGGAAGTACATCTGTGTTTTTTCGCGATCTGTCGGCGCTGGTAGCGCGACGACCCGGAAAACGCGCGGATTCACACGCTCGGTAAGCGCTTTGATCACGCCGCCCTTGCCGGCGCCATCACGCCCTTCGAACACGATACAAATCTTCGCACCGGTCCGCACTACCCATTCCTGTAGCTTGACCAGTTCAATGTGAAGCAAAGCCAACTGCTTCTCGTATGCCTTCTTGCTTGGCTTGTTGCCTGCTTTCGCACCGTTCGCCTTCACCTCATTCCGGGACCCGGTCATTGCATTATCTCCTCGGCAACAGATTCATGGCATTCAGGAAGGCGGGTTTCGGCCACCCAGGCGATGCACTCTTGTGGCTGCACCGACCAGAAACTGACGCCTCGTCCCGTTAGCCAAAGACACTCGAAAGGCGTTTGCAGTCCCCTTCGAAAACTGCGTTTCCACCGCCGAAGCGTCCGGGCCCAACAAGGCGGAGCCGTTCCAGCTACGGGTCGAGCCATCTCCGCTCCTTCGGGTGAATCGGGCGTGCCATCGCAACGGTCATGCTAAAAGATTGGGCTAACCGGACCCGGCGATATTGATGCAGATCAACCGTGCCCTTCTGAGTCTGTGCGCAAGAGATGAACCGTCTTCCTGGTCGCCCGATCAGCCTCTTCGCTCGACGAGGTTGGTCGTATCGAGATGATGCGGAAGCTGAACGCGCTTGACTTCGAAGATTGGCGATCGCCCCTGGTTGACCGTTGTCGGCGTAGCGGCGGTCGTGGCACCGATCACACACTCCCTTTGGGGGCAGGCCGGCAGTGCAAGCAGCGCGAGCTAGGCTCAGCAGGCTGCGGCCCAGTTGGCCGTTACTGTCGGCGTTGCATGGTTGTCTGCCTCATTTTGCGCGTGTCTTGCCCGCCGACAGGCGTCCTGTCGGCCACGTACTTGTACGGGTAGGCTCCGCGTAGCCTTCCGGTTTCTGCCGCTTGTGCAGGGACACATGCTCGGGGCAGGCCCTGGTAAGGGACCCTGCCGATCAGGTCGCTGATCAGTTTGAGGCCTGCCCGCTCCTCGTCGTCGGACCTGATCACATACAATGGCGCAATGGCGGTGGTGTCTTACGCGCATTCACCAGCGTCGGTCCTCAGCTCACGCATGACCGGATGTTCTTCACCCTGGGCCTGGAAGCCGCCAGATTTCAGGAGAACCATGTTGGAGACCGTTGACGGACAACGGCCGCTGTATCCAAGCAAGAGGGAATCATGACACACCTGCTTTTGTCGAATCTCGAACCCGGCACCACGGACGACGAAGTCCGCGCGTTCATCCACAAGTATGGGCTTCCGCCCTGCGATGCCATTGAGCGGGTCCCCGGAGATGGTACGCACCCGTCCGTCGTGCTGGATTTCAATGATTTGGATCCGGAGGCGCTGCACAAGTACGCCGAGCGCATCCACCACATGCTCTGGAAGAGCCGCGAACTGACCGCACAGGTCTTGACCGAACGCTTCCTCTGATCCCCGCCGTTAGCCGGTGAAGCAGCGTTCATGAGGGCAAATTGAACAGCCGCTTTTCCTCAGAGCGAACCGACGTTGAATGTCCGAGAGAAGGTGGAGGGGAAGGTCCGCTCGTGGCCGATCTCTGCCCTAGTCGGGCCTGGAGGGAACATGGCCCATCGGCCCCAGCAGCTTGCTAGTGACAAATTTACTTCGCGGCCCGCAAACGCTTATCCAGCAAGGGGATGGCGCAGAATCGACTGCGATCGCCTGAACGTGTTGACAGATTTACTGTCGCAACGGTGACACACTTATCTCGGTCTACGAGAAGGCAGTACCCGATCCCGACGTTCACTTGCCAACTATTAGCGACATATGTAACGTACCACGGTCGCTGGGCAGTCGCCCCGGACCCGATGCAGCGATTGCTATCCGTTCTGCGGTCACGCTGACAAATGTCGATATTGGTTACCGAGGCGGCAACTATGCTTGATCTATTAGGCAGCCCGCGACAACGAAGATTAGCCATGACCATCGGGACTACTGTGTGCGATCCGCCGCCGGACGCGCGGACGCTTTACCCTGCCACCGAGCTTTATGCGCGGATTGATTCCATCGACCTGACCGCCAAGATTGCCTGGGCCAACTGGTCTCCTGATACTGAACTCGCCCGTCGTCTGGAGTGTCCGGTACTAGGGCTCAATCCCCGGGAATACCACTTTTTCGTCGTGCCGCCCGAGGCTAACATCCACGGTCCGAGCCTGGTACGCGCTATACCGAAGTAGCGAGTGGTGCTCCTTGGTCGGTCTGGCGTCAATTCCCTGGCTGTCCCGGTGTCTCGGCCAACACCCGACGTGTCGACCAAGGGGGAGATGTGCGTCGATTGGTAATGTCTTTTTGTTGTAACAAAACAAATACGCCCTAAAGGGAAGCCTCAACTCTAGTGGCACGGATACCGAGAACAAGTCCGGCCTGGGCGCTTCCCCGTTGGGCGCAAGCATTGTCGCGGGGTTTCGAAGCCATCCTAATTGAGGAGGGCTTCTTATTTTGGTGTGGGACTTTTGCGAAATGGGACTCGTGGCGCCTGTGAATCCTCGGCCCCGCTGTAGTCATTCAGACGGCAACATTCGAATGCCACAAAAGGCACGTCTGTCATCGTAATTTGATGTGCCCATCGTAGGCTGAATGCACAGGGCGAGGGCCATTTGCCACTGGCGAATGACAAATTTTTGACGAAATTTGCTCGCGCCCTGTCTCGCATGGAATATGGCGAGTTCTACGCCTGTCCCTCCGGGGCCTCGACGGCACTTCCCTTGTGGGGCTTCAGACGCTGCTATAGTGGCTATATTGCATTGCAACATAGCCAACGCCTGTGCTTCCATGTCGTTTTTGCGATGCCATGTTCGGACAACCGAGACATCGGCCTCCTCATCCCAACCTCGTTCGATGTCCGGTACAAGCGACGCAAGGTGCCACCCGGAGCCTGTTCCGGTATGTCTGTCAGGATTGCGGTTGCACGATTGCGCTGGTCTCCGACGAAGACGGCGGCTTAGACAAATGGCTTCCTGCGGAACGCCTACCGTCTTGAGGTCGTTTCAGCGACAACTGCCCGTCACCGAGCAGGCGGATGAGCGCGTCGATCTTTAGCTGGGCTTGCTCAAGTGCTTCTCGTTGGCTGATGACTGCCGATCCTGCGCGGAACACGGCCTGACGGGCGCCACACAAAAGGTGGTGTCTCACGCGGACAAAGCCCTGGTACTTACCTCCAGAGACGGGTTCCGCGAACGCAAGGAAGTCGTGATAGGCCAGCCGCCGTAGGGGCAGCTCAGAAGATCCGGGCGACTCGGTCATTGGAACTTCACCGGCGCGGCAACTGCCAGGAATTGTCGGTACGCATACTCAATATCTGCGTCCGCATCGGCTTGCGCTTCCAACTCCGTACTCCGACACCTCTCACACTTGAATTGCCAGGGGCCGGCATCGGTCTCGATAACCAGCACGCCTCGATATCGCCCGCTGGCCAGGGTTTCTGCCGTGGAATAGATCGACGCAGCCCCCCGCACAAATGTCGTCATGTCGAGCCTCGCTCGCCGTCGCTGTCATGCTATTGTAATCATTACCACGGCTACCGCAACGGCCTAGTTTGAGGCATGTTTGACATGGCTGGAGCCGCTCTTGATCTGGGGCCTGCTCCGAATCAAGAGGAAGGCGCGCAGAAGGGGGACTCGGACTTATCCCGAACCCATTGGGCGGGTTGCGCGCAGCCGCTGGCATTGCCCGGGGGGCCGCGACTCGGCGCAACCAACGTAGCACCAGGGGATTCGACACCTATGTCCAAGACGGTCAAGAGGCGGTACCTGAAGGCGCTCAACCGGCGTCTGAAGAAGGAGTCGGCAGGTAAGTTCGATACGGTCTTTGTCTTCGATCCACCCGGTGCGAAGCCGAAGGATGCCACGGGCGTGACGGTAAGCGGCCCCACCAATGACCAGATCCTCGCCGTCATGAGCGCGGTGCAGGCTCGCGTCTTCGCAAAGTTCGAGCGCTCCGCAAAGCACGGTTAAATGGAACGCGAACTAAAGCTCGAACTGCTGCAAGACCAGGTCGAGCGGCTGATCGGCTTGCCCCTGGTGTCCTCCTGCTGCGTGGAACCGCCGCACCAGGACAGACTGGTGAGCACATACTTTGATACGCCGGACCTTGCCTTTCGACGGGCTCAAGTGTCCCTGCGTGTGCGCCAGGCGGGAGCGCACTATGTGCAGACGCTGAAGACGTGCGGCACGCAGCGCGGAGCATTCTACGAGCGGGAAGAGTATGAGTCCGCCATTTCCAATAGCACGCCGGATCTTGCTGCACTGCGAAACAAGGTGCCCGAGGGGACGCCGCTTGGCCTGCTGCTGAGCGAAAGCGGCCTGGCTGAGCGTCTGAAGCCGACCTTCGTCACGGATGTCGAGCGTACGGTCATGCTGTTGCGTTTGCCACAGGGCGACGAGGTCGAGATGGCTGTCGACCGCGGGGTGGTCCGGACGGACACGGCCACAGTGCCAATCCGCGAAGTCGAGTTGGAGATCCAGGCCGGCGAGCCAGCCCATCTCTTCGCGTTTGCCCTGGAACTGCTCGACGCGATACCTATGCGGCTGAGTCGTGCCAGCAAAGGTGACCACGGTTACGCGTTGGTGGCCGATGAGCCTGATGCGGGGGTTCGGGCCGGGCCCCTCAGGCTCACCGACAGTGATTCGGCAGAGGCCGCATTCCTGCACATTGCCTGGAACTGCCTGGCGCAGATTTCGGGGAACGAACGCAGCGTGGTTGATGGCACCAACCCGGAAGGCGTGCACCAGATGCGCGTCGGCTTGCGCCGGCTGCGCTCTGCGCTTGACAGCTTCCGGCCGCTGCTTGCCTGCCCGCCGGCACTTCAGGCGGAGCTCAAGTGGATTGCCGATGAACTGGGGCCGGCGCGCGACTGGGAGGTCCTCGCCGACACCACCTTGGGCGACGCTTTCGATGGCGCGCCGCAGGACGTGGGCGCGAATGCGGTCGTGGCGGCAGCAAAGGCGGTCGCAGCCGAGAGCCGGCAACGCGCCGCCCAAGCCGTAATATCCGAGCGCTACACACGCATGATTCTGACGCTGGGCCACTGGTTGGGCAGCAAGGCTTGGCGGGATAGTGCCAGCGAGGGACAGCGTGCCAAATTAGCCGGCCCGGTCAAAGACTTTGCCCTGACGACATTGTGCAAGCGACAACGCCGGCTGCGCAAGCGTGGGCGAGGTATGGCCAAGCTTGACGAGCAGCAACGCCACCGTGCGCGCATCGCAGCCAAGAAACTCCGCTATGCGACCGAGTTTTTTGAATCCTTGCTCCCCACGAATAAGGTGCGCTCCTATCGTGAGCGACTGTCGCGCCTGCAGGATGACCTAGGATGGCGCAATGATATGGCAGTGGCAGAGTTGCTGCTATGCCGTCTGGGCGCCGAGCAACAGCACTTGGCCATTGGCTGCGCCTATGCGCGGGGCAATATCACACGGCGGGTAAGCGCTGATAAGGCGGCGCTGCGACGTCTTTGGAAGCGATTCCAAACGGCAAGCCTGCCCGCGTAGTGCAGGCGGGCCATTTCAAGAGCGCCGGAAATTCGTTTTCGTCTTTTATCAAGAAGTATCCGCAGAGCCCGTACCTGCCGCTGGCGCAGCACTGGCTCGGCAACTCGCTCTACGCGCAGCGCGACTATAAGGGGCACCCCTTTCAAGGTGATCATTCGACACGTCCAGCCTTGACGACACGGGCGGTAGAAACATGCCGTCGCGCCACGCATCCGGCAACATGCCCCTTCTTCTTGGGCGCCTTCGGTCCCCGCGCATGTTTGCGCATCGCGCGGGGATCAACGTGCGTCGCGATCTTGAGCAACTCGCGGCTGAGTTGGGTTGTGGTGAGATGGTCATAGCCTTCCCATATCTCGGGCGGTACCGCGATCATCATGCCGGCATACGTTGCCCGAATTTCGCTGGCGAGGTAATACGGTGAGAGCTCGATGTCGCCGGTATCCAGTTCATGCTGGATTCTCACGGCAGTCCCAATCACGCTCAGTACGTTATACGCGAGCGCCGTCACGCCAAAGGCCAAGAGCGCTGCGCGCGGTTGGCTCAGCGAACGAATCTCGCTGTTGAGCACCGAGTCGAGTCGCTGAAATAGATTCTCAATGCTCCAGCGCTTCCGGTATAGCTGGGCGACAGCCTCGGCCGTCAGGTGGGCGGCCGGAACATTGGTCAGCAGGCGGATGACGGTGTCACCGTCCTCGGTGGCACGATCCAGACGCAACTCAATGCGCCGCAGCGGCAGCGGCGTGTTCGATTCATCCAGGATGCTGACGGCCTGTTCGTACACGAGACCGGTCTCGACCCGCCCCATTTCGCGTGCCGGCGCCAACTCGCTGGGGTTCGGATTGCGGCCGTGCTCCCGCACGAGGAGGGCGCTACCGCGGCGCTGCCAGCCGGCAAGGATCGTCCGGGTGCTGAAGTTGCGATCGGCGATCCACAATTCGCCAGGTTGGGCCGATTCGAGCAGGGTTTCCATGATGGCGCGCTCCGCCGCATGCGCATCTTCACAGGGCACCAGATCGACGATCATCGCCATATCCGGGTCATAAACCACCAACGACTGCCCTGGCAAGGCCGCGCCCCGAAACCCACGCAATGGTTTCAAGCGCTTTTCGCTCGCCAGCAAATGGCTGCCATCCACGATGCGCAGGCAATAGCCGTCCACCGAACGTGGCTGCTTGCGCAACATCGGTTGCACGACCGCCCCAAGCCGCCGCGCACTGCCTTGTACCAGGGCACGAACCAGTCCCGGTTCGGTCCGGCTGATCTTGTCGTACAGCGCGGTGATGGAAGCCGGCAGCGCTGGACTGGCCTTGGCTGCCGCATGCACCGAGGGACGCAGGCCCACGGCCACCAGCGACATGATTTCCACTGTCGTCGAGAAGAGTAGCTCCCGCGTGTACTGCGCTTCTCGCACAACTCATCGATCCACGCCGAATCGAGGGCGCGTTGCAACCCCAGGCGCGCCATCACGCTGATCGGGCTGTGTTCGATAAAGCGTTCCACCACTGCGTCCAGTACCACGCCACTGACTCCGTCTTCGGTTCGACGACACGGAGCTTGCCCTATTCTTCATCACCTTGAAAGGGGTGGCTCTTAGAACAGCCTTACAGGCGGATCTTGTCGCGCCCCTTCAGGCCCAGCATCTCGCGTGCCTCCGCCGGCGTGGCAATCTCGAAACCGAGGCGCAGCAGCACGTCGCGGATCAGTTCGACCTGCTCCGCGTTCGACGTGGCGAGCCGGCCCGGACCGATCGACAGCGAGTCTTCCAGGCCTACCCGCACATTGCCGCCCATCAGCGCCGCCTGCGTGATCAGGGAAAGCTGGTGTTTGCCCGCGCCGAGCACCGACCATTGGTAGGAATCGCCAAATAGCTTGTCGGCGATGCGCTTCATATGCACGAGGTTCTCGGGGTCGGGACCGATGCCGCCGAGAATGCCCATTACGAACTGCAGAAAGATCGGCCCCTTGACCAGTCCGCGATCGACGAAGTGCTTCAGGTTGTACAGGTGGCCGACGTCGTAGCACTCGAACTCGAAGCGCGTGCCGTGCCCCCGACCCAGCCGCTCGAACACTTCCTCGATATCCGCGAACGTGTTGCGGAAGATCGAGCGGCGCGAGCCTTCGATGAAGTCGCGTTCCCAATCATGCTTGAATTCCTTCATCTTTTCGAGGATCGGGAAGATGCCGAAGTTCATCGAGCCCATGTTGCACGAGGCCATTTCCGCCGAGACGTCGAGCGCGCCGGCGAGGCGCTCGTCCAGCGTCATGTTGACCGCGCCGCCGGTGGTGATGTTGATGACGGCGTCGGTCGCCTCGTGGATGCGCGGCAGGAACCGGCGGTAGGTGGCCGCGTCGAAGGCGGGCCGGCCGTCTTCGGCATGGCGTGCGTGCAGGTGCAGGATCGCGGCGCCGGCCTTCGCGGCGGCAATGGCCTCGCGCGCTATGTCGTCGGGCGTGGCGGGGAGATACGGCGACATACTCGGCGTGTGGATCGAGCCCGTCACCGCGCAGGTAATGATGACTTTGCGTGCCATGGTGCTTGTTCTCCGTGTTTCCGTGTATGAGTCAGGCCGGTTCGGCGACGACGGTGTTCTCGATGTGGCCGATGCCGTCGATCTCCACGCGCATCACGTCGCCGAGCTTGAGGAAGCGCGGCGGCTTCTGCGCGCCGCCGACGCCGGACGGCGTGCCGGTGGCGAGCACGTCGCCTGGCTCGAGCGTCATCACGGTGGACAGGTAGGCGATCTGCTGCCAGATGTCGTAGATCATTTCGCCGGTGTTGACCTCCTGCCGGCATTCGCCGTTGACGAGCATGCGCATCCGCAGGTCGTGCGGGTTCTTGACTTCGTCGACGGTGACGAGCCACGGGCCGAACGGGCCGTGCGTGTTAAAGGACTTGCCGAGCATCATGGTCGGCGAGCGCAGTTGCCAGTCGCGCACGGAAACGTCATTGCAGACCGTGTAGCCCGCGACCACCGATGCGGCCTCTTCCGCCGACACATGCCGGCAGCGTCGGCCGATCACGACGGCGAGTTCGGCTTCGTAGTCGAGCTTGTCCGACACCTTCGGCATGTGAACCGGATCGAACGGCCCCGTCACGCACGACACCTGCTTGTTGAACCACACCTGGCTGTCGGGTACCTGGATGCCAGCGGCAACGGCCTCTGCCACATGGCGCCGATAGTTCATGCCGATAGCGAGGAACTTCGACGGATTGGGGACGGGCGCGTCGAGGCGCACGTCCGCGAGCGGCCACGTCACCGCGTCTTCGAGGCGCACGTTGCGGGCGCGCTGCATTAGCGCGGGGCCGCCCTGCAGCAGTTCGAGCATGGTGGACGGCAGCGTGCGGTCGCTGGCGGGCAGGTCGATGATCTGCTGGCCTTCGACCTTGCCGATCGAACGATGGCCGCGACATTGAAAAGTGACGAGCTTCATATTGATCCTTGTATGACTGGATTTGGAGGAGGGTGACGGGCGATCAGGCGCCGATTTCCGAGTTCTCGACGAAGATGGTGGGCAGGTCCGGGCCCCAGAGATACATGCTGTCCTCGGGCGCGTGGTCGGCGGCAACCCAGTCGACCGACGCGGGGATGTAGTCCATCGTGGCGCTGTATTCCGAGAAGCTGCCCCACGGGTCCTGCACGTAGTAGAAATAGTTGGAGCCCAGCACGTGGCGACCGACGCCCCAGCCATTGCGGTAGCCTGCGGCGGCCATCTGCATGTATCCGAGCCCGACTTCCTCGACGGTCGGTACGTCCCAGCTCAGGTGGTGCAGGGCCGGCGCGGGACTCGCGGCGAAGGCGAGCAGATGGTGATCGCCGCCGTGCGGCGCGTGGATGAAGGCGACGCCGTCGCCGGAGCGGTCCGACAGGCGCAGGCCGAGCACGCGCTCGCAGAAGTCGATCTGCGCGGGCACGCTGGTGGTGGCCAGCGCGATGTGCGACAGCCGCGACGGTTCCACGCGCGGCGTGTTGCGCCGGTACGGTGCGCAGCGCGTGCCGTCCAGCGGGAGCGGTGGGTTCGCATGTGCCGCTTCGTCGAGCGTGGTTTTCACGCCGGCGCGGATCTGCAGCGGCAGGCCGTCGGGGTTGCGGATCCAGAAGCCCGAAGCATCGGCGCCCGCGGGCGGGTCGATCAGCGCGACACCCGCATCCAGCGCACGCTCGCGCAGCGCCTCCAACTCGTCCTCGAAGCCATGCAGCGTGAGCCACTCGAACTTCTTGCGCGCGCCCTGGCGCAGCCGGCCCCACACGTGGGGCGAGCCGAAGGTCCGGATCAGCAGGCCGGTGTCGCCGTCCGGCTGCACGTCGAGGCCGAATGCGGAGTAGAAGCGTCGCGCGTCGTCGAGCGACGGCACGGTCATGCGGAACTCGCCGATCGAGTGAATGCCCAGGCGATCGTGCCTGCGTTGTTGCGTCATGGTGTCTCCTTGTTGTGGGATGGGATTCAGGCGCGTTGCAATGCCTGACGCCACGCATCGACGAGCGCGTCAAGTTCGCCCGCGCTGCGCGCCGCGCCAAAGCTGTAGAAATCGGGCCGCGCGAGCACGGCGTCCACGCCATGCCGGTCGAAGTAGTCGGCGTACACGCCTTGCAGGTCGGCGAAGCCGCCGGCACCGAAATGCGCGACGATCGCGTCCTGTCCGTCGAGTCCGGCGCGGTTGGCGGGACTGAGGCGGTCGAGCACGTCGCGGTTCCTGGCGATCAGCGCGAAGCCGTTGCCGAACACGTCGTCGAAGAGGCCGCGGCGGCCGTCGAACTCGACCATGCCCTGCGGCGTCAGCCAGCCGCTGCCCGGTGCCTGCGGGGCGTAGAGGCCGGCGCCGAGGCGCGGCTGCGGTGACTCGGGCGGCCGGAAGCCCGGCGTGGCCTGTGCGGCGAGCATGTCGCGGTCGCGCGCGGCGGCCGCTTCGGGATCGGTGATGCAGATGACCTTGCCCAGCGCGATCGAGAAGTCGATCATTTGGCGCACGTGGTTCAGCCGCTCCGGGCCGTAGCTGTCGAGCAGCGTGTCGTCGGCCTTGCCGTCGAGGATCGCATTCAGCCGCCAGGCGAGCGTGCCGGCATCGCGCAGGCCGCTGCACATGCCCTGGCCGGCGAACGGCGGCATCAGGTGCGCCGCATCTCCCGCCAGCAGCGCGCGGCCTTTGCGCCACGACTTCGCCCAGCGGCCGCGGAAGGTGTAGACGGCGTGGCGTTCGAGGATCGCGTTGTCGGGCGTGATGTCCCACGGGGCGAGCAAGTCCCAGGCCATCGTGTTCCGATTCATCTGCTCCGGGGTCTCGCCGGGCAATAGCATGAATTCCCAGCGGCGACGGCCGGGACCGCCGGAGACGATCGTCGTAGGCCGCGCCGGATCGCACAATTGCCAGCTTCTCGGCTTCCACTCGCGCTGCTGCAGCGGCTTGACATCGACCACCAGCCAGTCGAACGCGAAGCCGAGGTCCTCGAAGTCGATGTCGAGTGCGTTGCGTACCATCGAGTTGGCGCCGTCCGCGCCGACGAGATAGCGCGCGCGGATCGTCCCGGTCTCGCCGTTGCCGATCCATTTTCCATCGACTAGCCCGCCCGCCTCGATATCGAGTTCGACGCCCTCGGCGTCCTGGCGCAGCGCGGTCGCCGACCAGCCCTGACGCACCGTGACATTCGGCAGCCGCTTGACGTGACGGTCAATCACGGCTTCGAGTTCCGGCTGCGAGAACGTGCTGGCAACGGGCCAGCCGCTCGGGCCCTGGCCCTCCCAGCGGAAGTCCATCAGCACCTCGTGATTGGCGTTGCACCACTGGTAGCGGTCGCAGGCCTCGGCAATGCGCTTGATATCATCGATGACACCCGAAGCCTGGAAGAGGCGGGCAATCTCGTGGTCGTAATGGACTGCGCGCGGCAGCGGATAGAGATTGGGCCAACGCTCGACGACGGCCACGCTGCGCCCCGCGCGCCCGAGCATCAGCGAGAGCAACTGCGCCGTCGGCCCATAGCCCACGATTGCCACGTCCACAAACTGGTCTGCCTCCATGTCTTCTCCCGAACCAAGCAATGTCTTAAAATGACGAATCAGTACAATTCATACTTAATTGTCAACTTGATGGAGTTGTGCACGCAATGGGGGAAACCCGAGGTGTCACGATGAGCGCGACAGGGGATAGCGCGGTTTTGAACGCGAGGAAAGTGGTGAAAGAGGATCACCGTGTACGGACCGGCGCGGCCCGGCGGGAGTCCACTCGCCGCAAATTGATGAGCGCAGCGGTGGAAGTGTTCGCGGCGAAGGGGCCGGATGCGGCGTCGATCGACGACTTCCTCGCCGCGGCGGGTGTCGCGCGCGGCACCTTCTACAACTACTTCAAGACCACCAGCGAAGTGCTCTCCGCCGTAACATCGGAATTGAGCGACGCGGTTATCGCCCGCATCGAGGACTGTGTGCGGCAGTTCGACAATCCGGTCGAGCGGATCTGGGTGGGGTGTCAGATATACATGGAAGTCGCCGTGTGCCATCCGGCCTGGGGCAGGTTCATCACGCGGGCGGGGATTCGCAGCGAGGCGATGGGGCGGCTGACTGACATCTACCTGCCGCGCGATCTCGTCAGCGCGCGCGAACGAGGTATCGCACATTTCACGCACGACCGCGCGGCCAGGGATCTGGTGATGGGCGCGATCTACCAGAGCATCGAGACGGTGTTATCCGGCGCGGCGGAGCGCCAGCACCTGCGAGACATGATGAGTCTCGTACTGGGCGCACTTGGCATTGCGCAATCGACCATCGAGCGGCTCAACGACATGCCGCTGCCTGAGATCAAGTTGCCGGACAGTCTGAAATCGTTGGAAGCGGCGGCGAAACGGTAGTGCTGAACTTCTCTCCAGCGCTCGCGGACGTGATGCCGCCGACCCCGCTCGTCAATGCTGCTACGCCAGTTTCTGTTCCGCAGCGGGCGGCGTTGGTTCTAAGGAGTCGCAATCCGCTCGTGGGTCCGTTGCCAGAGGGACGGTAACATTCGGTTGGCAGCGTGAGGAAAGAGCGCATCGGCCGTTGATGGCCGGACATGGCCCCTGCGAGCAAGTCGCCGGCTGGCCACTGGTCGCTCGACTTTAGGCGGCGGCGACCAGCCACCCTCATGCGACTCGCCTGAGCAATTCGGGCAGACAATCGGCCTATTCTGTCTGAATCCCTTATCTCCCGTGGCACTTCTTGAACTTCTTGCCGCTGCCGCAAGGACACGGGTCGTTGCGGCCGGGCTGGTCGCCCCTCACCACGGCCTCCACGCGCGGGCCCAGGCTCTTCCAGATCTGGCGCAGGTCGTAGACAGCCCAGATCGCCTCGCCGAAGGTTTCAACGCGCGCCTGGCTGGTGCTGGGCGGGCCATCCTCGCTGTACATGCAGACCTCGGGCTGGCCGGTGTCGTCCTCGGTCAGGGCGACAATGGCGTCGAGCGCGTCGTCCAGCCACTCGGCGGCTTCCTTGTCGCGTGGGGCGGCCCATTCCTCGGGCCAGTTCTCCACCGCGAACATGAAGCCCAGCGCCCACACCTGGCCAAACGACGGGATTTCCCGCCCGTCCATCTCCGCGCGCTCTTCCTGGGGCAGGCTCAAGATGGCGCCGCGCATGTCCATGGCCTCGGGATGGAAGGTGCGTTCGTCCTCCAGCGTCTCCACGGGCAGGTCGAGCTGATGCTCCACCTCGTTCCATCGACGCTGCCACACCGGGTCTGCTGAGCCGCTTCATGGAACGCGGGCAGCAATGGCAGCGGGCTGGCCGTTCGCCGGAGCGACGGCCGCTCCCGAGTGGCTCCCTATTGGCCGGTCTCGGCCCTCCGCCGATCCAGGTGTGGGCTTCTTAGCGCCAAGGGCAACTACAGCAGAGATTTTTTTGATTACCGATCGCGGGCAGGCCCCGACCGGCCTGTTCACGCGTCAGTAGCCGCGATCGCCAACCAAAAAAATCTCTGCTCTATGTAAACCTCTCCATAGCGACCCGAAGCGGACGTACGCGCTGCTCGAAAGCGATCGTTGAAATCGTCGTAGCGATGCGATGGAGCGCTATCGCGGAGCCTGGCAGCGAGCACGATGACGCTGCTGCCGGTGACGCCCGTGGCCTTTCGATGTCAGCAGCAGCGCGGCGAGAAGCGTCAACTGCTCGACGAGCGCCTTCTCCGCGAGGAGTTCATGCTCGCGGCGCAAGCTCTCCGCTACAGCGATCTTTACGAGAGATAACCGGCGCGCTGATACGCGGGACTGGGATAAGTATAGAAACCTTGACCTGTCTTCACTCCCAGCCAACCCTTGTCCACATATCCCTTTAAAAACCTCGCATAGCTCTGCGCTTGCCGGTCGGATGGCGACTGCGTCGCCCAAAACGTTGCCGCGTGCCACAAGGTGTCGATTCCGATCATGTCCATAATGCCAAAAGGTCCGATGGGCATTTTGGTCACACCCATCCAGGCGCGGTCGACGTCCTCTATCGATACAACGCCATTGACTACCAACGTCATTGCCGCGCCCATGAGAGCATTGAGCATGCTATTGAATACATAGCTCGAACTCTCTTTCTTTTCGATGATCGGAATTCCGCCGATACTCCGAGCAAATTCGCCCAGCAGCGTGACCACATTCGGGTCCGTGCCGGCATGCGGCATGATGTCCACGATGTTGGCGTCCCAGACCGGGGGGTGGAAATGCATTGCCGCGAATTGCGCCGGACGCCCGGTGTCTTGCGCGAACATGGACGGCAGCAGCGTCGAGGTGTTGGTGGTAAAGATGGTGCGCGGTGGGCAGAGTCGGTGGAATTGAGCAAACACCTGACCCTTGATCTTCGGGTCCTCGACGACTGACTCACTAATCAGGTCTGCGTCCGCGGCGGCCTCCTGCGGATCGTCCGTCGTCGTGATCCGGGCCAGCGCTTCCTTGGCTGCTGCCGATGTCAGGCGTCCGGCAGCGACCAACTGGTCCGCAAAGTTTTCGATGTGCCGCTGCGCGGCTTCCAGCATCCGGGGCTCGAGGTCGTACAAGACGACTTGATAACCATGCATTGCGCATTGCAGCCCGATCTGCTGTCCCATTATCCCGGCGCCGACGATAACGACCAGGCGCATTTCTTCAATCTTCATCTGATCGTGTACCTCCGTAATCGATTCTAGACGCTCTTGGTCAGCGTCGGCCCGTTGGTTCCTTGAAGGATAGGAATTTCCTTGGCGCTCGTGCCACGAAGAGCGAATGCGTAGCGCCGTTTCGGGGTCGTGAGCACGTCTTGGTCACAAGGGGTTCATGCTTACGGCGCAACCTTGCCATATCCCCATGCGTAGAGTTGCCTCTCCTCAGCGGTCTTCTGGCAAATACTGCGCCCCTCAGCAGCTTTGAGCAAGTATGACCGCGTCGTTTGATTATCCCGTCACCGTGTCTCAACCCACGGCCCGTGGGGCATTCGCCCTTATCCAGGTCCGCCGTGGGCCGAGCATCCCTTGACAAATGTCGGCTTCTGGCCGTGCACGGCCATGGGATGGAGGGCATTCACAACGAATCGCCGGCTCTCGTCACCGAAATTTAGGACTGAACGCGGATGTGGGGCCGGGGGAAGCGTCGGCTTCCGAGAGGGTCGGATGGGATACCGAATGAGTTTTGGCTATCGCTGGAGCTAATTGGATAGCCCTTATGGATATACAGTGTAGGCTAGGTCGGGAATCGACGAGACGGTGATCGTCTCCGGAGACGGAATGGCTTCTTGCTGAAACGAAGCGGACGTGTGAATGTCCGCACAGCATTACGACTGGATGTCGCATCTTGGCCGGGAAGTGCCGTAGCTGCGTCTAGCGTAAACGCCATCGAGCCCCTCGCAGAGTGAGCCTGATCCCCGATACTTCAAGTCGACTGAGATGATTCAACACGCCCGCTGGCAACATCACCGCGACCACGCCGTTCAGGCGTGGGGGCTCTCAGGATCTTGCTACCGCTCGGGCGCGTCAGTCCGCCTTCACCAGATCAAGTAGTGAGCCGGTCTGCTTGAGCGTCGCCAGCACGATGTTCGAATTGGTGGACATGACCCCAGGCGCCTTGTGCAGGCGGTTGACGACGAAGTCAGAGTAGTGCTCCAGATTGCGCGCGCGTACCGTCAGTACGTAGTTGCACGGCCCGGACACGATGCGTGCGGTGACGACTTCAGGCCAATCGTTCAGGGCTTGCACGAAGTTCTCGTGCCAGCGTTCAACGTCGGTGCGCATCGACACTTGCACGAGCGCTTCGAACTCCACGCCTAGCGCCTTTGGCGCAAGCTCGCAGCGGTATCCGACGATGACCCCGGCTTCTTCCAGCAGTTTTACGCGTCGGAAGCAGGCAGACGTCGACAGGTTCACGGCTTCCGCAAGTTCCTGATTCGTCATTTTTCCGTTTTGGCTCAGGTGACGCAAGAGGCGGATATCGGTTAGGTCAAGTTGCATGTGTAAATTTCACCGGCTTTCTGATATTTGATCGAATAATTATATCGTGATGATCGTATTTGTAGAAATATATCGAATAAAATTCACGAATTCGTTTGATAATATTCAGCTCTCGAAGCAACGCCGCCCACACGAGAGCCCAGATGTTTACACACGTTCCCGCCTACCCCGGCGACCCGATCCTGTCCCTGCTCGAAGCGTTCCAGGCCGACTCCCGCGAGGCGCGGGCCAACCTGAGCATCGGTCTCTACTACGATGACGACAACACCATCCCGGTGCTCGCCAGCGTGCGTGAAGCCAGCGCGCTGGTGGCGGGGGCCGGCGAGCCACATACCTACCTGCCGATGGAAGGCATGGCGCAATACCGCCGGGCATTGCAGGAAGTCGTCTTCGGCAAGGACTGCGCTGCGCTGCGCGAAGGCCGCGTGGCGACCATCCAGTCTGTCGGCGGCTCCGGGGCGCTGCGAGTCGGCGCCGAATTCCTCAGGGCCTATTTCCCGGGCAGTGCGGTCTGGGTCAGTGATCCCACCTGGGATAACCACCCGGTGCTGTTTGCCGGCGCTGGCCTGCAAGTGCATACGTACCCCTACTACGATGCGCAGACCAACGGCCTCAGGTTCGGCGCGATGCTGGAGACCATCGACGCTCTGCCGCCGCGAAGCGGCGTCCTTCTGCAGCCGTGTTGCCATAACCCGACCGGGATCGATCTCTCGCGCGCACAGTGGAAGGAGCTGATCGCCGTGCTGCAGCGTCGCGAGCTGATTCCGTTCATGGACATGGCCTATCAGGGATTCGGCGACGGGCTTGACGAAGACGCGTGGGCGATCCGGGCCATGGCAGAGGCCGGCCTGTCATTCATCGTCAGCAATTCGTTCTCGAAGAACTTTTCGCTCTACGGCGAGCGTTGCGGTGGCCTGTCCTTCGTCGCGCAGAACCCCGAACAGGCCAGCCTGGTGCTGGGCCAGTTGAAGGCAACCGTGCGGCGCATGTACTCCAGTCCGCCGTTGCATGGCGCCCGCATGGTATCCGCCGTCCTCAACACGCCGCATCTGCAGGCACTCTGGGAGACGGAGGTTGCCAGCATGCGAGGACGCATCGCACGCATGCGCGCCTCGCTGAGGCAGCGCCTCGAGGCGCTTCTGCCCGGCGTCGGGGCAGGGTACCTGACGACACAGCGCGGCATGTTCAGCTACACAGGCCTGCATGCCGGGGAAGTGAACGTGCTGCGCGAGCGCCACGGTGTCTATCTGCTCAGTTCCGGGCGGATGTGCGTGGCGGGACTCAACGACGCTAACCTGGAACACGTCGCGCAGGCGATTGCCTCGGTGATGCGCGAGCGCGCGCGCTGAAGCCCGGGCCCGCGCCCCTTTCCCCTTTATACCCCCAGACACGCCAGATTCCCTCCCGCCTGACGGCGGGCGGGTGGCCACCCTCCCGCCGAGACATCATATGCCCGACTTGATCCGGACCGGCTTGCCCGAGCCATCGCAACCGTTTTCCTGGGCGACACACGCCGGTTCCCTGATGTTCACGGCCCACGGTGCAGTCGACAGTACCGGCAGGATCGCCGGAGACGATGTCGCAGCGCAGGCGCGGCTGACTTTCGGCAACCTTGCCGCCACCGTCGCGGCGGCGGGCGCCAGCATGGCCGACGTGGTCCAGGTACTGATCTACATGCGCGATGCGCGCGACATGACCACGATCGACGACGTCTACCGCGAGTTCTTCAGCGCGCCATATCCAAACCGGGCCTCGGTGGCGGTCCAGGGCTTTGTTCATCCGGACATGCAGATCGAAATCGTCGCCTACGTCCGCATTCCACCGCAGTCCGCAGCCTGAGAGGGCCGGCAGAAACCACCATCGGCAACCGGGTGAGAAACCCATCTGTTCAGAACGATAAATACCAGGAGGAAGACAAAGATGAGGAAGTTCAGATGTCCATTGCTGCTAGGCGCACTCGCCGCGGGCAGCGTGCATGCGCAGAGCGCTGTCACGCTCTACGGCATCGTCGACCAGAGCATCCGCTTCACGACGAATGCCAATGCCAGCAACAACAGCAAGGGAGAACTGACCAACGGTGCCGTGACCAACAGCCGTTTCGGTTTGCGGGGAGAGGAATCGCTGGGTGGCGACCTCAAGGCGGTCTTCCGCCTGGAAAACGGCTTTGATCCGGACACCGGCAAGGCAAACCAGAACGGCCGGCTGTTCGGTCGATATGCCTACGTCGGGCTGTCGGGAAGCTACGGCACGATTCGCCTCGGCCGCCAGTCAACCGAGGGCTTCAACCTGTTCGGCGAGTTCGATCCACTCACGATCGGCAACTACACCGCCAATTTCTGGCCGTATTTTATCACCGTGGGCCGCATCGACAACGCGGTCAGCTATGACGGCACATTCGGTGGCCTCAATGTTGGCGCCAGCTACGGCTTCGGCGAGCAGCCCGGCAGCATGCGCAGCAGCAACTACTGGGGGGCGCGCGCCGCCTACACCTGGGGTGCGTTCAGCCTCGGTGGCGTATACCAGGAAACGCGGGATCCCGCTGGCAATGCGCAGCGGATGTGGGGCGGCGGCGCTCGCTACGCCCTGGGCAATGTCAGGCTCTACGCGGGCTACCTGGGCGGGCGGGACGCGACCGGTTCGCTCGACGGCGCGCTGAACGACGCGTCGCGTAGCGTCACATACGGCAACTTCACCGCGAATCCGCGCAAGGACAATACGTTCTACGTCGGCGCGACATGGCAGGCGACGCCGGCACTATCCCTGACAGGTGTCTTCTACGACGACGACATCCGCAACACCAACGGTATCGCCGGTAACGGGGGCAAGCGCCTGACCGGGGTCCTGCTCGCCGAATATGCGCTGTCGCGACGAACGCAGCTCTATGGAACCGTCGACTACAACACGGTCAGCGGCGGCGCCTTCACCGAGCTGCCGGGCCGTGGCAACCAGACCGGTGCATCGGTCGGCATCCGCCACGTCTTCTGATCCGGGGTCATCCCATCCGCTACGCGCGGCCTCCGGCGTGGAGACCGCACGCGGTGAACCGGTCAGGCACGCCTGCCTCGGCGCCACCGCGTATCCAAAGGAGTCGTTCATGAAAAATCCTCCGAAGCAGTTCCTGGACATCGTCGAGCGCGAGAAAGGCCTGCGACGCACCCTCAGTGCCGGCCAGATGACGATGATCGCCATTGGCGGCGCAATCGGCACCGGCCTGTTCCTTGGCAGTGGCTTCGCCATCGGCTTCGCTGGTCCCAGCGTGCTGGTGAGCTACGCCATCGGCGCGTTTATCGCGTTGATCCTGATGGGCTGCCTCGCCGAGATGACGGTCGCACATCCGACGTCGGGCTCGTTCGGCGCCTACGCCGAACACTATGTGAGCCCGCTTGCCGGATTTCTGGTGCGCTATGCGTACTGGGCGTGCATCGTGCTGGCAGTGGGCGCCGAGGTGACGGCCACCGCCCTCTACATGAAGTACTGGTTCCCCGCCGTACCCGGCTGGTTCTGGATCCTTTCGTTCTCGGGCGCGCTGGTCCTGGTCAATGCGCTGAGTGTCAACATCTTCGGCATCGTCGAGTACTGGTTCTCGGTCATCAAGATCGCAGCGATTGTCGGGTTCATCCTGCTGGGTGCCTACGTCGTGTTCGGGGCGCCGGAACTGGCCGGTGGTGGTGCAGGAGCCGGGCAGGGGGCCGGCTTCCATCACTACACCGCGCACGGCGGCTTCTTCCCGAAAGGCGTCTGGGGCATGTGGGAGGCCGTCATCGTCTCCATCTTCAGCTATCTGAGCATCGAAATGATCGCCGTGGCCGCTGGCGAAGCCCAGGATCCCGAGCGTGCCGTCACACGCGCCTTCCGCTCGACCATGATCCGCCTGGTCCTGTTCTACTTGCTCACGCTCGCACTGATGCTGGCGGTCGTCCCCTGGACGGACGCCGGCCAGGACAAGAGCCCGTTCGTCAAGGTGATGGAAGCGATCCGGATCCCCGGCGCCGCTGGCGTCATCAACTTTGTGGTGCTGGTCGCGGCGCTGTCGTCAATGAACAGCCAGCTCTACATCACGACGCGCATGATGTTCAGCCTCTCACGCGCCGGCTATGCACCTGAGCGCATGGGACGAGTCAGCGCGCGTGGCGTGCCGCTGTCCGCACTGTTAGTCTCCACTGCGGGGATCGCCGTCGCCACGTTGATGAGCATCGTGTATCCCGATGCGTCATTCTCGATCATGATGGCCATCTCGATGTTCGGGGCGCTTTTCACGTGGATGATGATCTTCGTGACGCACTACTTCTTCCGGCGCGCGTGGCAGGCGAAGGCCGATGCACCACTGCGCTTTCGCATGTGGGGCTTCCCCGTGCTCACGCTGCTGGGGGCAGGCCTGATCTTTGCCGTGATGCTGACGACCCTGTTCACCCAGGAATTCCGCATGACCATGATGTTCGGACTGCCATTCCTGGCGTTCCTCGTCGTAGTCTACTTTGGCTGGTACAGGGCACAATCCCTGGCGCCGGCCGAGCAAGGCTGACGGGCGGGGGGGCCAGGTAGTCTGCTTTGTCGCGCGCCTGCCGGCAGTGGCTCTGGGCGACGCCTTCCGCGTGGCTCAAGAGCCGGTCGTAGCATTAATCTGCGCTGCGGCAAGCGGCGCAGCCACTCCAGCCGACAGGATATCGTTCGTCGCCTCTCGACCCCAAGCCGCCGGTCGATTTTTGAACGCATCAGGGGCCGCTATCTAGGTCCAACGGTCATCCG